>CAYWXY010000007.1:4051-35628 GCA_964462555.1 uncultured Pseudomonadota bacterium
ATCCATCGATCGATCTCATCCATCTTATTTAGCGACAACTGATCACCCTCTGGATTAAAATCGCTAACATTCCCCAGGATGAAGCGACAGGTGTTCCTAATCTTTCGGTATGAATCAGTCAGGCGTTTGATGATCTCAGCCGAGACACGAATGTCGTTTCGGTAATCTTCTGCCGCCACCCACAATCTCATAATCTCGGCACCTGAACCCTTCAGAACCTTATCGGGCGGCGTATAGTTTTTGGCCGACTTAGAATATTTTTTTCCATCGGCAGCGACAACAAATCCGTGTGTTAGGGCCGCCTTGTAGGGCGCGATTCCGCGGGTAGCAACCGATGAAAGAAGGGCTGAATGGAACCAGCCGCGATGCTGATCACTTCCTTCCAGATAGAGATCGATCGGAAGTTTTTGTTTCTCACGTTTTTCAATCACGGCTGCGAATGACACACCCGACTCAAACCAAACGTCGATAATGTTTCGATCCTTGTTGATATTTTCGCTCTTGCACTTTGGACATTTGTATCCCTTGGGCAACAGCTTCCCAGTCGGCTCGCTAAACCAAACATCGGCACCCTTTTCGTCAAAGATGTCCGCCACATGGTCGACCAATTCGCCCGTCATAATATTTTGTTCGCAGTCAGCACATTTAAAAGCAATGATCGGCACACCCCAGGCACGCTGTCTTGAGATACACCAATCGGGACGATTTTCTACCATGCCATAAATCCGCTCACGTCCCCACTTTGGAATCCATTCGACCTTATCGATCGCTTCAAGGGCCTTTTTTCTCAAATCATTCTTCTCAAGAGAAATAAACCATTGTTCCGTCGAACGAAAGACGATCGGCCGCTTGCATCGCCAACAATGTGGATAGGAGTGTGTCACTTTCGTTTCAAAAACAAGAGCGCCCGCCTTAGTCAGAAGTTCCGATATAATCGGGTTGGCCTTCTCGACATACTGTCCCTCGATCTCCGGGATCCCAACCTCGGCCGTAAAGCAACCTCTGTCATCAATCGGTGCAAATACCGAAAGACCATAGCTCATCCCGATTTCATAATCCTCGCGACCATGGCCCGGGGCCGTATGAACGCATCCGGTTCCAGCCTCCATCGTTACATGGTTTCCCAGGATTAGCATGGAATCTCGATCAACCAATGGATGTTGAAAACTCGCCCGTTCAAGGTCAGTCGGCGTAACCGGACCCACAACTTCATAATCGGTCAGACCGATATCCTGCATCATCGGCTCTAGAAGTGCCTCAGCTATAATCCATATCTCGCCACCACTCTTCACTAGGACGTAATCGTAACTGGAGTTAAGGGCAATCCCGAGGTTCGACGGAATCGTCCATGGAGTGGTTGTCCAGATGACGGCATAGACCGGGAGTCCATCGGAAGAGAGCTTCTTGGCCATCGCCTCATCCTTAAGGGCAAATTTCACATAGATCGATGGCGACGTATGATCCTCATACTCAACCTCAGCCTCGGCCAGTGCCGTCTTGCACGATGCACACCAATGGACTGGTTTCCTCCCCTTATAGACATATCCACCCTTTACAAATTTTCCAAACTCACGAGCAATCGTCCCCTCGTAATATTTATGAAGCGTTAGATATGGATTAAACCAATCGCCCAAAACACCGAGACGCATGAACTCGTCTCGCTGGATACCGACGTACTCTTCGGCATATTCGCGGCACTTTTCGCGAACCTGCATGATGCCGCCTTCTTCCTTGTCTTTCTTCAGCTTCTTCTCAACATGGAGTTCGATCGGAAGACCATGACAATCCCATCCTGGAATAAATTCTGTGGGGTGTCCCGTCATATTCTGATACTTCACAACGATATCTTTCAGAACCTTGTTTAAAATATGACCAAAATGGATGTGTCCGTTGGCATAGGGAGGTCCGTCGTGAAAAATAAATGGCGACTTGGACTTGTTTCGCTCCACCATCTTTTTATACGTATCCATTTCCTTCCAACGACCTACCATTTCAGGCTCCCGAACTGGGAGGTTGGCCTTCATCGGAAAGTCTGTCTTGGGAAGATTTAACGTCTCTTTATACTCTGCCATTACTTACTCCATAAAAATTGAAGCAAGAGGCAAGATAACAGATCCGCCATTCTTGCTTCTCGCTTCGTGTATAAACAACTATCAATTATCTTCAACGCCGAGGTTCGTTACCGTAATATTGTTACCCCTGGCGTGCCAGGCAATCTTATTAAGAAGCTCTCTCTCTTTATCTCCTGTCGACCGGACGTTGTTCACAATACTCTTTACCTTCGTCTGGGCCTCAACACGATTTTGACCATTAGAGAGCGGAACAATCTTGACGACCATCTTATAGTAGGCCGCGTTGGCCCCGTAGTCACGCCGATGAAAGAGGGAGATATAATGTGACCCTGCACCGACCGGCACCCATTTGCTTTCAACAACCCCTGCCGCCAAATTTTCTGAACCAGTTGGATATCCGCACTCTTCTAGTGCCCATCTTACGGCGTAATAGAGTGTGTTGGGATCCTGCGACATGTCACGTGTGACAGGGTCCATCGTCATTAGCGTCCCATCGACCAACGGCTGGGAGCACCCCTCAAAACACATCCCCACAACCCCAATCAAGAGAAAAAGACAAATGGCGCGAAAGCCTCTATTCATCGTTCCTCCCCCATTTTCGATATCCATAAAGCAGCATCGTAAGCCCGATTCCGAATAAGACAATGCTGATTCCCTGGGCGGTCGAAATAATATCCTGCACAAAGTAACCGCGCTCCGGGTCACCGCGAAGATATTCATTCAAGAAACGCAGGATGGCATAGAAGATCAGATAAAAGGCAAAGACCTGTCCATCAAAGCGTTTATATTTTCGAAAGATAACGAGACCTAGAAAGATAAGAAGCTCACCCAGGCCCTCAAGCGGCTGCGTAGGATAGAGGTGAAGTTGCGCCGGCGCCAAGGCATTGGGATCTCCCGGGAAAACGACCGAAAACCAGATATCACCGCTGGGACGACCATAACAACACCCAGCCATTAAACAACCTATCCGCCCAAAGGCGTGGCCAATGGCAAGGGCTGGTGCAAAGACATCCAAAAATTCACGAACGGGGAGTTTCTTCTTCCAGAAATAGAAAAAAGAGACGGCCAATGCCGCGATGAGCCCTCCAAAAAAGACGAGCCCCCCCTCCCATACCATGAAGATCGACCAGGGTTCTGTAATGAGACGCCCCGGGTCATTCAAGACCAGGAACATGATCCGCGATCCTATGATAGAGGAGATGATGATGTAAAAGATCAAGTCGAGGGCCGTGGCCGTATTAAGACCGAGTCGCCGGGTCTCATATGATACCCACAAGATTCCCGCCAGGAATCCCGAGGCAACGAGAACCCCATATGTGTAAACCGTCAGCCCTCCAAAAAGAGGAATTTCAAATAATACCGGATGCATAGCTCATTTATACGAGAAGGGTTCTATGAATGCAACTGGAAAAGAGTAAGCCTGATTTACTCTTTGCGGACGAGAACGGCGCCAAAGGTGCCAGAAGAGGTGCTATTAAATGAAACGACATCGGGGACACTATCGACATTGTAGAAGCGGGTCGCCGAGGAATACATATAGAAGCTGGAAGATCCATTGTAGGTTCCGAGTGTAGGACCATTCAGGACGGTACCACGACCATCCTCGGCATTGCAGATCAAACAGATCCCCTGCCATCGTTCGGTGTCACTGTTCCATGTCCGGGGTTCATAGACATAGCGGGTGTCCGCACTGATACCACGATTTGTCATGACCAACGCCGTCATCCATCGCATGAAGAATTCACCAAACTGGTCAAAATTTTCAGAGGTCCCAGCATAAGCAGCCTCTATATTTGCAATACCGCTGGCATTGCTGTGATACAGATCCCAGAGAAATGTCTCAGGATCAGGATGTTGCTCATAGAGAAACTGAACAAAGAGATAGGCCGCACCACGCTCACCCAGGTCGGGGGAACCTGTGGCCGCCAATCTGTAGCTGGATGGGCTATTGAGGTAGATACCGACACGAGAGTAGTTTTCCTGGCCATACGCGACTAGGTTCTCGGCAAAGTGCGACAGCCCCTCGTTTACCCAATTGTATTCTGGCGTCCCCTCCCCCTCAAAGACATGTTGATTGTAGCTGATCACATGCTGAAGCTCGTGTGGAAGAACGGCCGAAAGGAGATTCTCCTTTGCAAAGGTTGTTGGGATCACCATTCCATATACACCAGCAGAATCGGGAACCAACGTGTAAACGATCTCGCGCTCGTTACTGATCAAGTTGGAACCGTCTCGTGAATACAGATCCGAGGCCAGGAAAAACCCGGTAATGATTCCACCACCCATCGAACCGAGACGATTGACCTGTGGGGTAAGAAGAGCAGCAACCTTGCCGTCTCCATTGACATCTGATTCGTTACCGAACGCTGCTCGCTCAACAGCAACCTGAGAATTGAATGCCGTGCAAAGTGTTGAGATGTCACTATCAGTAATATCACTTGGATTTTCCGTTTCCACCTCAACGTCGAGATAGATGATCGCGTTGCTCTCTACACATTTAGCTCGGCCCGTCACTGTGGTGTAACTGCTAACGCTTGAAAGACTATTTAGGACGCGAAACTCCTCGGTGTCGCCGACGCCTACGGCCTTTGGTGTCAGTGAGGCCTTTGCGCTCATTGACGTCGACACCGGTGCCGGTTCGGCAACCATCATATCTGGGTCGATGGCCATGGCGTGGCCGATATCGAAGAGACGTTGCTGAAAGGCATCATTGGTCGTCCAGTTCTCCCATTTTTCGTCTTCGGAATCATCCTCGGAGTAGGCAGCCTCACCCAGACTCTTTGTCTCCAACTCATTAAGGGAACCTTGAATCGTTACGCTATGGGAACCATAGCCGCTATCAAGATTGCCGACGGCCAGATAGTACATCGACGCAGAATCGGCACCGCTGAAATCGATCTCAGCCGAGCCGAGGGAACTAAATTGAACCATCATTATATCCCCAACACTCATCTCACTGGGGCTAGAGACTTCATTCGAAATCGTGACTCCGGCCGTGTTTCCGGTGCCACCACTACCGCCAACTGTAGTACTGGATTTACTCGACCCACACCCATGAGTTAGAATTAACCCGGCGACTATTCCAAGTAATATCGCTGTTTTTTTAAAGCCGGGTCCCATCTTACCCTCCTCACTGTCCTTATGGAAAGCAAGGAGCGTGCCAGAGATCCCTCTTTTAAAAATTCGTTATAATTCAATAATTACAACAACTTATAAAACACCCCCTTTTTGCGTTATCGCCAAAAATGGTATATATATACCCATCTCAACCTCATATTGATAATACCATTGATATTATTAGATAAAGTGGTGTCAATTAATAGGTGCTATTATACCCATACATATCCATAACTTGATGAAAAATTGACGTACACATTTGAAAAATGTTGTTTTTTTGACGGCCTCTCATTTTTCTTGAAATGAGAGAGGGCTCGGGATATCACTCATAATATGCGCTATCGAGCCCTCAATCCCTATTTGCGCGAAAAGTTTGGTGAAAAGGTCTACAAAATATCGATCCGGGCCGACGTTTCATGCCCCAACCGTGACGGCTCTGTTGGCCAGGAGGGTTGCATCTACTGCAATCCTGCCAGTGGCCTCCCTAAACCTCTAGAAAACAACAATCCGCCTATTGATGACCAGATCAGGGATGGAATGGCATATATGCGGGGACGCCATAATGCCCATAAATTTATCGCCTACTTCCAACAATTCTCAAATACGTACGCCCCAACACCCAAACTCAAAGAATGGTTTTCAAGGGCCATTCAACATCCCGATGTTGTCGGGCTGGCCGTCTCGACGCGCCCAGATTGCATCTCTGATGATGCTATCTCATTACTTAACAACCTGAATCATGAGACTTTTCTGTGGACTGAACTCGGCCTTCAGTCAGCGAATGATGAGATCCTTCGCTTTCTTAATCGTGGTCATACCGTAGACGATTTTATTGAGACAACGAACAAACTCACGGCTCTCGACATCCCTGTCTGTGCTCATGTGATCCTTGGACTCCCCCACGAAACCGATAATGAACTCATCCAGATGGCGGCCCTCCTGAATGAACTTCGGATATGGGGGATCAAGATTCACAATCTCCACATCCTGAAAAACACACCTCTTCAGGAACTCTACTATAATGGAAAGGTGGAGCTATTAAGTTTAGACCACTACGCCAAACGAGCCGTCTTCTTTTTAGAACATCTTCATCCCGATATCGTCATCCATCGTTTCAATTCGCATGCACCGGAACATGCCACGATCGCACCCAAATGGTCGATCAACAAGCTGGCAACATTCAATGCGATTGAAAATGAACTCGAACGCCAAAACACCTGGCAAGGGAATAAACTTTAATCAACCACCAGTAATAATGTTACGGATTACTACTCGATGTCGCAAGGATCGTGCCATCGATCCTGAACAGACTACCAAGGGGAAATGCCTATATCGAAGATCAGCTAAAACGCGCACTAGCCAGTGCCATACTTAATCTAAGTGAAGGAAATGGTCGCCGAAGTATTAAAGATAGAAATCGATTCTTTGATATTTCACTCGCTTCCATATCTGAGACCTCGTCTGCAATCGACATTATCTCGGCCTATGGCTTTATATCAGTATCCATTGAAATGAATGTTAAGAATCTACTCACAAGGGCATATTCGATGATCATCAGGCTAAGGAAATGACAATTTGAACTCTTTAATCTACGATCTAACAATCTAGGTCTAGCTCTTCAGCTACTAATCTAACCTCTAATAAACTGTTACCTGCTCCAAACTTAGTTCTCTCGGGGCATAATCTTATAACCCTGTTTAGATTTTTTACTACGGAAAGTAACCGATCGAAATTCGCCGAGATTAATCTTTTCGGGGAAAAGGAGATCGATCGTTTTCGTTCCACCGATCGGAATAAGGAGTGGATATTCCATCAAACCCTTCAACCGCTTCGGAAGACTGGCCCAAACATCCGGATCAACGAGACGCAAATTAATGATCGCCTTGATCTTTTTCCCGCGTCGATCTTCAACTGACCACATATCATCCGACGGATTCATCTGAATAATGTTCATTGAATTGTTCTTGTAGGCCACGGTTAAAATCTTATAACCAGGAATAATGTTGTCAAGGGATGGATCATAATAGGCATCGAAACCTACACCCAGTGATGGCAAGACGGTTCCCGCCGATACAACGATCGGTTTTGCCCTACCACCACCCGACGACTGCATTCCACACCCCATCGCCACGATGGCCGCTCCCACAATCATATATATGATTAACCGATTTTTCTTTTTCATAACCACCCCTATCCTTACATCTATGAGCTTCCCCACTTCCTAACTAACAACTTCTAAACTAGAAACCTCTTCTGCAAAATGACACGCAACAGAGTGATCTTCACCAATCTCCCTTAGCTCCGGGGACTCTTCTGCGCACCGATCTTTTCGATACCGACAGCGCGGATGGAAACGACATCCCGTAGGTGGAGTAACCGGCGATGGAACATCCCCCTCCAGAACAATTCTCTTCCTCTTTTCCTTCACCTCGGCTACCGGTATTGCTGAAATGAGCGCCTGCGTGTAGGGGTGCTTGGCTGAATCGAGACAATCCCCACGAAGTTTTTCAACAATCAAACCCAGGTACATGACATTAATATCGTGACTCATCTGAACCACGACCTTGAGATCATGTGCAATGAAGAGATACGAAAGGCCGAGACGATCCTGAAGATCCATCAGGAGATTGATTATCTCCCCCTGAATTGACACATCCAGAGCGGAAACCGGCTCATCGGCTACCACAAATTCTGGATTCAGGGCAATCGCGCGGGCAATACCGATACGCTGACGTTGACCACCACTGAATTCGTGCGGATAACTCTGGGCATGTGACGACCTGAGCCCCACAACTGACAGCAGATCCTTCACTCGTTCGCGCCTTTCCTTCTTGGAACAGACCTTATGAACCAAGAGCGGCTCAGCAATAATATCACCCACCGTCATTCTCGGATTAAGTGATGCATAGGGATCCTGAAAGATAATCTGCATCCGACGACGAAACTGACGAAGATCTTCGCCTGCTAAATCATTCAACCGAGTTTCACCGAAAGTAACGTCACCACTATCCGGCTCGTAGAGTCTGAGCAAGGTTCTACCCAGTGTCGACTTTCCGCAGCCGGACTCACCGACAAGACCCAGCGTCTCTCCTTTTAAGATGTCGAGATCCACACCATCCACGGCATGAACGTGGGCCTTCACTCGACCAAAGACACCACCGGTAAGTGGAAAGTGTTTAACCAATTGCCTAACTTTAATGAGTGGTTCCGTCATCGTTTATCCATAATGGTAACAGCGAACCCAATGTCCGGGTTCAACCTCTAAAAGTTCTGGTTCGGTCATGGAACAATCGCTCTCGGCCTTTGAACAACGATCGCGAAAGAGGCAGCCGTTTGGCACATCGATCAGATCGGGGACAATCCCCGGAATCGTTGGAAGGCGCGTCCCTTTGACCTGTTTTTCGAGTGGTGGAATGGCCTTGAGGAGTCCCTGCGTGTAGGGATGAAGTGGCCGATCAAAGACCTCCTTCACCGGTGCTAACTCCACAATCCGCCCGGAATACATCACGGCTACCCGCTTGACCGTTTCAGCCACTACACCCATATCGTGTGTAATTAGGATGAGGGCCATCCCCAACTTATCTTTTAGCTCGGCGAGAAGTTCCAAAATTTGCGCCTGAATCGTCACATCGAGAGCCGTGGTCGGCTCGTCAGCAATCAAAATTTCAGGGTCCAGCGCCAAGCCCATTGCAATCATGACACGTTGACGCATACCACCGCTCAATTCGTGGGGATAATTTTCAATTCGTCTTTTCGGCGCAGGAATCCCAACTAACTGAAGGAGTTCAATGGCTCTTGATACGGCCTCTTCCTTTGTTATTTTTTTGTGTGCTCGCAGAGCCTCGATAATCTGATTACCTATGGTAAAGACGGGGTTAAGGGCCGTCATCGGTTCCTGAAAGATCATGGCTATTCGACGACCACGAATATCGCGGAGGTCTTTCTTGGATGAATGAACCAGATCAACCGTAGGATCACCATTTTCACCTTGGAGCAATATCTCTCCTCCAACAATTCTCCCCGGTGGTTCTGGAATAAGGCGAAGAATTGAAAGTGCCGTAACACTTTTTCCACAACCCGATTCACCGACAATGCCAATCGCCTCACCCTTGTCGATGGAAAGAGTCACATCGTCGACCGCCTTCACCACACCTCGATCGGTGAAGAAATGTGTCTTTAGATTTTTTATCTCAAGTAAACTCATTTTTTAAACCTTATCCCCCACAACCTATAACTTAAAACTTACAACTTATAACTTATAACTATTAAACTCTTAACCGTGGATCAATGGCATCCCTCAAGCCCTCTCCAACAAGATTGTATGCCGTGATCGTTATAAAAATCGCAAAACCAGGTGCTAATGTCAACCACCATGCGATATCCATGAAATCTCGTGATTGTGAAAGGAGGCCACCCCAGCTCGCAACATATGGTGGAACACCGAAGCCGAGAAAGGAAAGTCCCGATTCGACCAGTATAGCGGCTGCCACACCAAACGTGGCACTAACGAGAATGGGCGCAATTGCGTTCGGAAGAAGGTGCCGAAAAATGATTCGCCGATCATGGGCACCGCTGGCCTCTGATGCAATCACAAACTCCTGCGATCTTAGTTTTAGGAATTCACCACGTATCAAGCGGGCCACTCCGGTCCAGCCGGTCAGGCCGATAACGATCATAATATTATAAATGCTCGGTCCAACGAAGGCGAGAACGGATAAGATCAAAAAGAACGACGGAAAGCACATGATAACTTCGATCAAACGTGAAATCATCATATCGACCCATCCACCATAGTAACCAGCAAAGGCACCAATGATCAAACCGATTGCAACATAAATGGAAACTGCGACAAATCCTATGGTCAGAGATATTCGGGAGCCCCAAATGAGCTGGCTCATGACATCACGCCCCTGATCGTCAGTTCCAAGAAGATGACGATAGCTCGGTCCAATCAGGACGGAATCAAGATCGTATTCGCTCGGAGAATAAGGAACGGGAGGCATGATCGCATAGACCCCTGGATCTTCACGGATGATTCTCTTAAAGTCGGTCCCTGTGAGTGCGGCTGGTGTATAGAGAGCCGGCGCCAACCAACGCCCTTCCCACTTCATCAGAATCGGTTTGGCCCCGGCAAGAAATGGCGCAAAAATCGCGACGAAAAAGAGACAGATGACGCAAAACAGACCGAAGATCGCCAGGCGATTTTTGCAAAACTGCCGCCACACTATCGACCAATATGATTCGCGTCGTCTCATTAACGTCGTCCCTCAAACGTGACTCGTGGATCGGTCACGACATACATCAAGTCTACAATTAACAGACTGAGAAGCGTCAAAAAGGCCTGAATCGTCGCTAAGGCCATAATCACGGGATAATCCCGCGACAGGATCGATTGAAAACCGAGACGCCCCATCCCGGGAATCGAGAAAATCTGTTCTATAATAACACTACCGCCCAGCAACGCTGGAAGAAGTGTCGACATCAACGTTAAAATCGGAATCGCCGTATTTCGAAAGGCATGTTTCCAAATCAGAATGTAACCCTTGAGACCCTTGGCCCGCGCCGTTCGGATATATTCTTGACGGATCACCTCGAGCATCGTCCCGCGCGCGAAGCGAGAGAGAAAGGCGAAGCCTCCGTAAGTCAAACATGTAACAGGTAAAACCAAATGCCAGGCCACATTTTGAACCCAATCGTACCACGGTAATAAGTCCGCATCGGGAGAGGTGAAACCAACGATCGGGAACATATTGAGATAGTCACCACCACCCAGATAGGTAATAAGAATCATCGCCACCCAAAATGACGGCAACGAATAGAGAATAAAAAGGATCACCATCACGATTCGATCACGAATCGATTTTGGATGGAGTGCCGAAAAGACGCCAAGTGGTATTGATATTAAATAGACAATAAAGATCGATATTATATTGAGTGTGAGCGTAATCGGAAGGGCCTCTTTGATCTTATCCATCACCGGACGATGATCGACGAATGAATCGCCAAATTGAAACGTTACCACCCGCTTCATCCAGCTTAGATATTGAACGTGGAGCGGCTTATCGAGGCCATAGAGCTTACGTGTTTCTTCGATGACCTCTTGCGCCATTTGCTCACTTTTGATCGTCCCCTCGGACGCGCGAAGCTTGAGTTCTACGGGATCACCCGGCGCCAGCTTGATGATAAAAAAGGTAATGATCGTTATCCCAAGCAACGTCGGAATCAACCAGAGCAGTCGTTTTATGATATATGCAATCATCGTTTATTCGTACAACTTCATCTCCGGACGTACAACACTCCATTCGCGAATATCAACGCCCAGCTTGTAAACCTTTACATTTGTAAACCGTTTTTGGATAGCCACCAGTGACGGCGAAATAAATAGAAATGTGTAGGGCTGTTCAAAATGAAGAATTTCCTGAAACCGATCATAATATTTCCGTCGTTTTTCGACATCAAACTCACGCCTCGCATCCTCAATGAGTTGATCGGCCTCTTTATTTATAAAGCCGATAAAATTAGACCCTTCTTCGGCCTGTGTTGAGTGCCACAGCTGATATGGATCGCTCTCTGTTGGGATTGACCAGGCCAGCATTGTAGCATCAAAGGCACGGTCATGTAGATTTTTACCAAAAACGGTCCATTCAAACTTGGTAATATCCATTTCAATGCCGACCTTCTTGAGATTTTCCCGAAGAATATTAGATATCTGCTCGGACGTTCGACTCCCCGTTGACATAAAGGTAAAACTAAAGGGGATACCGTCTTTATCACGAATACCGTCACCATCGTGGTCGATCCATCCGGCCTCATCCAGCAATCGTGCGGCCTCTGTGGGATTGTATTGAATGGGCTGGATATCATTGTTATAGGCGGGCCCAAACTTATAAAAATTGCTAACAACGATCTCTGGAAGATTAAAATAGAGTTGTTTCACAATCTCTTGTCGGTTGACCAACATCGTCATTGCCGTCCGAACACGACGATCTTCGAAGTACGGACGCCGCTGATTCCATGCAATATACGAAAAATTGGGATTGAAATATTTATATTTATTGAATCGGCGATCAAAGTTCTTTGTCGACACTTGCCGGACCCACTGAATCGGACGAAGACCCGACATGTCGATTTCGCCTTTTTTCAAAACCTGTAGGGCAACATTACTATCGGTAATAATCCGGAAGACCAACCCGTCAATCTCAGGCGCCTTTCCCCAATAATTCTCATTCTTCACGAGCGTAATGTGCTGCCCCGTCTTCCATTCCTTAAACTTGAAGGGACCGTTCCCAATTGGAGCGCGCCCTTGCGGATGCTTGTTAAATTCTGTTCCATCATCAAAAATATGTTTAGGAACAACAGGAAGTCCCCCAAGCATCATCAATGCCCGAAAGTAGGGGAATCGATATGTAAACCGAACGGTATAATCGTCAATCTTTTCAACCTTTGAAACATCCTTAAAATAGACTCGCCATGACGCCGAATCGACCTTTGGATCCTGAAGACGCTCATAGGAATAAATGACATCATCGATCGTCATCTTGACGCCGTCTTGCCAATAGACATCGTCCCTCAAATAGAAAGTATACTGAAGATGGTCATTTGAAATCTCCCAACGCTTCACTAACCGTGGCTCCATCTCCAGTGTTTCGTTATTCATCTCAAGGAGTGAGTCAAAGATGAAACTGTCGATCATTGCACCCACTGCATCAGTGTGAACCAGGCGGTTGAGCGTTGGCGGCTCGGAACTGATATGATAGACAAGGTCGCGATAATCTCGTTCGACGCGGAACTGACAGGCCGAGAGAAAGATCATCACTACAAGTGTGATGCATATTTTTTTTCTATTTGCCATTTTTTATCTCAAATAATTTCGGATCTATTTTTTCGTTCAACATTATTTCTTCATAGTGAAGATGAAAGGCCAGTTTCCGACGAACATTCCTCAATGTCACCGACATCGGAAAATCTCCGCCCTTTCTCTTTTCGTAGTGTTCAAATTGAACTTCGGCGATCAGGCGCCCATCCTCAACATGGAGGAGCTTAAGATCTCCATCTCCCACCGAAACGGCAAGTCGCCCTTCTTGAATCCAGTAACGCCCCACACGATCTTTTGAATAGGAACCCTTAAGATCCATCTTGTCTGGCAAGCCGCCGAGCAATATCCGAACCATTTGGTTCGGCAACCACGGAAGATAGGTGATATTTTGAAAAATGGTATCAGCCTCTGAACCGCTCAAATACTGCATCTTCTGACCGCTGAAATAGAGAGCCTCACCCGGCCGATACGTCAGTGACGCAAAAATGCCAATAAGAGGTTCCATAAAATCGATATGAACCCGATCGGGAAATTGAATGGCCGATACCAATTTGAAACGATCCTGATGTCTCTTGTAGGTTGTTCGCGCATCGGCCAAAACCTTAACAGTGCGAACGCGGTCGACAGATTGTAATTTCTTGATAACGTCACTTGGGAGTGGTTCCCGCCCAATAATTTCGGGCGTAATCCGCACCTCCTTCGCACACCCGCCCAATAGAATCAGGAGAAAAATAACCAATCCGATTCTTGTGCGATTATTCTGCATTCGTTGCTTCATCGATAAGTGTGACAACTTCCTGAACCTCTCCCTTGTCTACAATCTCTTTTTTCATCCAGGCCTGAAGAGCCTTTTTGTAATAGGCAATGGCCTTTTTGTTCTCACCGCGCTGTTGGTAGAGCTGTCCCATATGTTTAAGAATGGTTGGTTCGTTCGGAACCAACTTGAGCGCGCGTTTAATCAGATAGAACGAACGCGTATAGTCTCCCTTAGTGAAATAGAGCCAACCTAAACTATCAATAATGTAACCATCATCGGGTTTGAGATGGACTGCTTCCTGCAAGAGATCCTCTGCCTCGTCCAGATTTTCACCCTTTTCAACGTATGAATAACCGATATAGTTCATTGCCGGAACACTCTTTGGATTCACCTCCAGAATGTCTCGCATAATCTCAAGTGCCTTCTTTCGCTGACCATTTCTTTCAAAGAGCGTTGCGATCGCGAAAAGAAGTTTTTCATCATTCGGAAAAAGCTTGGAGGCCCGCACAAGCAAGCGGATGGCACTTTCATTGTCCCCTTCTCGTTCATAGATACCAGCTAGATATTGGTAGAACTCCCCTATTTTCGGGGATTTCCGGATACCCACCTCCAAAACCGATTTGGCCTTGGCTATTTCGCCTCGCGCTTTATACTGATAAGCCAGTCTCAGGCGTGCATCTTTGTAAAGACCCGAAACGGGTGGAACTGTTTCAAACATTTTGATCGCATTGTCAATTTGGCCCGACTCTTCATAAAGAACGCCGAGGTAGTAGATGATTTTATCGGAACCGGGATTCTTTTCCAAAACCTCTTCGAAATTTTGAATCGCTGCTGGATAATTTTTAAGCTTATAATGGAGCCGCGCAATCTTAAGCTTGAGCGACACATCATTCGGCCGATATTTTTCCAGCTTCACAAACATGTCGAGTGCCTTTTCAGGCTTACCGCTGTCGAGGTAAAGCTGGCTGATGGCATCAATCACCTGAACATTGTCGGGCTCGCGTGTTAAAATTTTCTGATAGATGGCAATGGCACGTGATGGCTGCTTTAGATAGGCACCATAGATTGCGCCGAGGTAGTAGTAGCCAACCATTGCCTCAGAATCACGGGCCAAAAGCGAGAGCATTACCCTCTCGGCCTGACGATATTTTTTAACGTTCATGTACTCTTTGGCCAAGAAGGGATAGACATCCTGACGCTTAGGATCTTTTTTTCGAACCTCCTCAAAATAACGGATCGCTTCCGCGTGATGATCGGTAATACCAAGGGCCTGGCCCAGGAGAATCTTCGCGTCCAAGTTTGAAGGGTCACGCCGCAGGGTCTCGCGGCAATCACGGATGACCGATTCCCAATCCCCTTCGCCAGCCTTAATGATCGCCCGTTGATAATAGAAATAACCGACACCTGGATTTGCCGCAATCGCCTCATCGATAGATGAAAGCGATTTTTCAGGTTGATCATCGTAACGCTCAATTTCAGATCGGATAAAATCGAGATAAATCTCGGCCGTCGGATCAACCCCAATTTTTCTCGGGACTTCTTCTGTATAGCGAACCGGCTCCTTGGCACAGGCGATGATCAGACTGAGCCCGACCAGAGCGGCTATCATTCGTGGATATCTCACAAACCCCCTAAATAGGCAAAATCGTGCGTCTTTTCCTTATATCACGGCTATATCGGCGTGTGCAAGACCATACTAAGCAGAGGGTGCTTAACCATTCTTAAGCTCCCGGTGCTTAGTCGGTTGGTTTTTGTCGGATAATTGCATACACGTCTTATAATATTATATTCCATGCGACGGAATGACGACAGACGATACGAACATCGTTTCCCCAACCGAGATTGTGACAAGTCTCACAGATAAGATATTAAACTATAAAGCAGGCAAGGAATTCGACGTTTCCCTTTGGACCCTTGATGGGAGAAGGGATGACACCCTGACAGGTCCAGCCATAGTCGGTGGCGGCCGCCTTGACGAAGGCAATGGCATCTTGGCGATATGATTCTTCACGTACGACACCGCCCTTGCCGACTTTTTCCTTCCCGACCTGAAATTGGGGCTTGATGAGGGCGATGATACGTTTATGATACTTCCCCTCCCTTGATGGGAGGGGATTAAGGGGAGGGTGAGCAGAATCACCCCCATCCTGGCCTTCCCCCATCAAGGGGGAAGGAATCGTAGAATGACACTCGAGAAGCTCACTCACTTTTGGGAAGACTTTTTCGAGGCCGATGAACGAGACATCAATTGTCACAAGATTGATTGGTTCCATAATCACAGAAAGATCCAATTCACGAATATTCGTTTTTTCAAGAACAACAACACGTTCGTCATTTCGAAGTTGCTGATCAAGCTGACCATAGCCAACATCAACGGCGTAGATTTTTGCGGCACCATTTTTCAGAAGACAATCGGTAAAGCCTCCCGTTGAGGCACCTATATCGACGCAGATCAACCCACTTACATTCACATCAAATTCATCAAGGGCATGGGCCAATTTAATTCCACCACGGCTCACAAACTCTGGACGTTTGGATCGAATTTCAATATCAACCGTTTCATCAAGAAGCTGCCCGGCCTTGTCGACCCGTTCACCCTTCACAAAGATCTCACCCGCCAAAATCATCCCCTGGGCCTTGGACCGCGTTGGGACCATTCCTCTCTCGACTAGTAATATGTCTAGGCGTTTTTTGATCATTGTTATGGACGGAATTCCTTGTAATTTTCACCGTCAAAGCAAATGACCTTGGGCGAGCCATTGAAGATCGTCTCGATATTTACGGGGCGCTTCCAGATCTGGTAGAGACTCTTAAGGGTTTCCTTAGCATAATCGATTCTGAGATCGACTCCTTCGTGCTGATGTTTGAGCATTAATTCGGAGCGATTTCCATAGTTAGCATCGACGACATCAATGAGTGGACGCCCCATGTTGGTGAGCTGAAAAAGGAGCTTTTCCTTGATATTTACAAAGGCACGATCTGCTATTTCGAATTGGTCGGAACTGAGATTGTAGGCATAAACAAAGAGTTTGTTGTCTTTGCAAAATTCGGGCGTCATGAACTCGTCGATAAACATAACGTCATTATAGAGCTTGCGCACCTCAAAGATCTTTTCACGACCGAGCCCTAACTTTTTGTCCCAATTTTTCTTCTCGTTCATATCCTGGCAGTCGTTATACTCTTTTCCAAACTTTCCCTTATTCCAACGATCTTCAATATCCCTAAAAAGCTCGATCCCCATCTTGTATGGATTCAGTCGACCGGGCGACGTCGCGAGCGTCCCTGAATGATGATCGGCATAGTCGATGACCTCATTCGGATCGAGCGCCTTTCTTGTCATAATATTCGAATGCCAAAAGCTGGCCCAGCCCTCATTCATGATCTTTGTTTGACCCTGAGGTGCAAAGTAATAGGATTCTTCGCGAATCATCGAGACAATGTCACGCTCCCACGGTTCCAGCGGCGCATTCGCCATCAGAAAACCAACGATATCGCGGACTGGATGCTCTGGAAATTTTTTGGACTCCTCTCGACCCTTCTTGATCTGTTCACGTTGTTCACCCAAAAACTCCGGTGGATTAATATACTTATCCATATACGATTTCGCCCGCATCTTGTGTACCACCGGGATATCTTCCGTTCCATCCTGTTGAACCCTTGGGCGTTCCCGCTGAATAGCCATTCCGTGCAAATCAATCAGACTGTCAACAGAAAGACAGGCATCGATGAAGGCCTCAACCTTGTCATGACCGTAACGATTGATGTATCGCACGACACGCGTCCGGTGGTTGGCCATCTCATCCATCATCTTCCGATTGGTGTGGGCAAAATAGATATTGTTCTTGAAAAAATCACAGTGAGCATAAACATGCGCCATCACCAACTTCTGATCGACGATGTTGTTGCAATAAAGGAGATAGGCATAACAGGGATCATTGTTGATCACCATCTCGTAGATCTTTGACAGACCATACGAATAGCTTTTGGAAATCTGTTCGTATTCCATTCCGAAACGCCAGTGGGGGTAGCGGTTTGGAAAACCGCCGAGCGCCGCCACTTCGTTGATCTGCTTCCAATCCAGAACCTCGAAAATGACATCATAAAAATCGAGACCACAGTCCCGCGCGTATTTCTCAATTTCGTTGCGAATTTTGACCAAATCTGACGTCAGATTCATCTATTTCCCTTTTCCGAGAAAATCCTTAATCGATCGAATAATTGCGCTCTTATCCTCGATCTGCGACGTAATCAGTTGCTCGTTTTCCTCTTTAAAATGGGCCTTGAGATCCTTCAAAAATTGGCCGCTTCCATATTCACTTTCGACCTGCCCATAACAAAAAACATTAGACACCGGGAAAATGTCATTCTCCATGATCTTCACACACTCTTCGGTGTCGTTCCCCGACCAGTTATCGCCGTCCGAGAAGTGGAAGGGATAGATATTCCACATTGAGGGATCGTACTCCTCTTGAATCATCTTATGGCAAAGCTTATAGGCCGAAGAAATAATTGTTCCGCCGCTTTCACGTGTGTGGAAGAATGTTTCGCGATCCACCTCACGCGCCACGGCGTCATGAATGATGAACCGGGTATCGAGAGATTTATATTGAGACCGAAGCCACGTATCAATCCAGAAGGCCTCAAGACGAACAATCTCCTTCTGTTCAGAACCCATCGAACCCGAAACATCCATCATCCAAATAATGACTGCCTTGCTCTCGGGTTTCTGCTGTTCTTCAAATGCCCGATAGCGACGATCTTCACGATACGGAATAATGACTGGATTTTTAGGATCATAATCGCCGGAAAGCAGCTGACGTTTGAGTGCCTGCTTGTAGGTTCGTTTAAAATGTTTCAGAGAATCCGGACCGGCGAGCGCAATACTGGTATATTTGTACCGTCGGCTGTCGATGTCTTGCTGACCCTTCGGCTGAATTTTTGGGAGTTCCAATTCCTCGCCAATGATATCGGCCAACTCATCAAACGTAATCTCCACTTCGAGGATATGCTGCCCCGGGGCATTACCGGCCTTCTGGGCACCTTCGCCCTCGCCTTGGCCGATGCCGTCACCCTTTTCACCGTCGCCCTGGCCAACGCCCCCCTGCTGTTTGTCCGAGTAAACAAAGCGTGGAATGTCGATCTGCTTGATGGGAATGCTGATTAAGTCTTTGCCTTTTTTACCGATCAACTCGCTGTCGGTAACAAACTTCTTCAGTCCCTTCTTGATCTGACCACGGACAATCTTCTTAAAGCGACTCAGGTCTTGTTCAATCTTAGTCGTCATAATCTATTGAGAGCTGCCTCCCCGACTTTTAACATCGCCGCGTGCAAAAATCGATGCCACGAAGTTTAAGACGTCGGTTGCGCAGGTTTCACAATAGCCGTGGTTCTTGATCAGACGCGATTTCACAACGTCAATCTTCTCCTGCGTATCTTTGTCGACCACGGCCGTCACTAGACTGGTCAGCTTGATCGAATCCTTCTGATCCTCAAAGAGTTTGAGCTCCAATGCTTTATGGAGACGTTCGTTTGTCCGATAATCAAACTGCTTTCCTTCGAGAGAGAGAGCGCCGATATAGTTCATGATCTCGCGACGGAAATCATCCTTGCGACTCTCCGGAATATCGATCTTCTCTTCAACCGAACGCATCAAACGCTCATCCGGCTCCTCATCCTGACCGGTATAGGCATTGCGAACTTTTTCTTTCTGGGTATAGGCTTTAACATTATCAATATAATTACCGCAGAGACGGCTGATCGCATCTTCATCAGCACTGATCGCGCGCTGAACCTCGTTCTTCACGATATCTTCGTACTCTTCCTTCACCACACCCAGGAGTTCTTTATAACGTTTCTTCTGTTCATCGGATGTCAGGAGTGAATGGTGTTTGAGACCACTCTCGATTTCGTTCAGAACCATAAATGGGTTGATGCAGTCGGTGCCAATTTCGGCGACCAACGCATTTGAAATTTTATCCTGGATATAACGCGGCGAAATACCGTTCATCCCCTCGCTCACTGCCTCTTTCCGAAGTTCCTTAACATTATCTTCGGTGAAACCTGGGAGGGTCTTGCCATCATAAAGTTTTAGTTTCTGCATCAACGTCAGGTTGGCCTTTTTGGGTTCCTCGAGGCGTGTCAGAATTGCCCACATCGAGGCCATTTCAATCGTGTGCGGGGCAATATGTTTACCGCGAACCTTTTCCTGACGATAATCTTTATTATAGATACGGATCTCTTCATGAAGTTTTGTAATGTATGGAAGATCGATCTTCACCGTACGATCTCTTAAGGCCTCCATATACTCGTTGTTCTGGAAACGACGGTATTCCGGTTCATTCGTGTGACCGATGATCACTTCGTCGATGTCGGTCTGGGCAAATTTCTTCGGCTTAATGACGTGTTCCTGCGACGCTCCCAGAAGATCATAGAGGAAGGCCACATCAAGCTTTAAGACCTCGATAAACTCGACGATACCGCGGTTGGCAATATTGAGTTCGCCATCAAAGTTGAAGGCACGTGGATCGGAGTCCGAACCATATTCCGCAATCTTGCGATAGTTGATGTCACCGGTCAGTTCCGTAGAATCCTGGTTCTTCTCATCCTTCGGCTGGAAGGTTCCGATACCGACACGATCTTTTTCTGCCAAAACAATACGACGAACCTTGATATGCTCCATCGCCTTGCTCCAGTCACCATCGTACTGACGGATGAGCTCGCGATAAATGTATCGGCATGATGGGCAAAGGTCTCCCTCGAGCACAATTTTATCATCCTCGGAGAGTTTCTTATTGATCTCTCCCAAAACTTCGTCACGCAACTCAACCGGAATTAGGCGGAGCGGATCTTCATGCATTGGACATGGAATCTCTTCAGCGCTTCCGAAAATTCGACGATCATCTTTTAAGTCGTTACGAGTCCATGAGTAGGAATATAATACACCGTCACTCGACCTGGAATATTCTTCAACACCCTTTTTAAGAAGCCTGACCACCGTACTCTTAGAACTGCCGACCGGACCATGAAGGAGGAGAATTCGTTTTTCGGTTCCGTAACGTCTGGCAGCTGACCGAAAGGCATTAACGAGCTTCATCAAATGGACATCCAGACCAAAAACTGCATCCTCGCCACCCTCAAAGGGATCGTTAAAGAAATTATATTTTCGAATCTTCTTTTTATATTCCACATACTCTTCATAGCCATGCGACAAAATCATGTCATAGACCCGTTGGTATGCAGAACGACAAATCTTAGGATCATCCTGAACAATCGAGAGGTAATCCACGAGACTTCCCTCCCAGTTCAGCTCACGATACTTCCCAATATCCTGCATCTCCTTGATCATTTTGATCAGGTTGTTACCGGCAGCTGCTGGTTTTGCCTTGGTTTCCTTCGGGGTGGTTTTGGTGACCTTCGGTTCTTTTGTCGGCATAAAAGACTCCTTTTGAGATGATCGTCCGCAAATTCACTGTTTTAGACTACTTGCAATCATACATAAGCATATCACAGACCTTGAGTCTACTTCAACACCTTATCATTTTGTTGCAAAGTCGCACGAACAACGGTTTTGAAGAGACTGTTGCGGTTGGCCTTACCAAAGAGTTCGCGAATTTCATTGTAGATTGTCGGATCGTTAATGAGACCCCCGACCGACCCCTCACCGCGATTAATCTTCAATGTGATATCGTTGATATTCTTTGACGCTTCATTCAAGTTATGAACAATACTTCCATAACGTTTCTTCCTGTTGGGATCGTTCGCTGAATCGCTCAAAATTGACCGAAGCGACTTCATGCTACCCGAAAGATTGTTCAATATTTGTTGCCCCTCTGGATCGTAAATCAATGCATGGATGAGACCATGCCCGGTTTCAGTCTCCTTCAGAATACTCTGAACCGACTTGATGATCTGACGAATACCGCCTTCATCCTGTTCAACGTCATCCAAAACATCGGCAATCGTCTTGGTGATTTTTTGCAGATCCTTGAGAAGATCGCCTCCCTTCGCAGCCAACGCAAAGAGACCAATCACCTCTTTTGCTTGAATATTCCCCTTGTTGGGAATCTCCGGCTGGTCAGCACTTCCGACGCTTATAAAGATAAACTTATCGCCCAAAAGTCCCTGCGTATTGATCGTTGCCTCGGAATCTTGGCGAATGCGATTCTTATATTTTTCGGAAAGACGCATCGTGACTTCGATCTTCTTCTCCATCAAATCTTTGGAAAAATGAATATTGTCGACATAGCCGATCGTCACACCGGCCAACTGAACCGGAGCACCCACGCGCAGACCGCTGATATCCGAAAACGTCGTTTTCAGAATATACCGATCCTCGAAGACCTTCTTTTCGGCACCGATCATAAAGATAAAGAAAAAACAGACCGCAAGCGCAATAAAGACAAAAAAACCGACTTTAATATGTTGGGCATCTTTCTGAAACATCTCTCCCCCTAACTAATCTTCCTCGAAACTGGGTGTTGCCGGAATTTTCTCATCCTCACCAACGAGGCCATTGATGAAATTTTGCACGACCATATTCTTCGACGACCGCGCCTCATCCGGGCTGCCCACGAACTCGATTTTACGATTATACAACATCGCCAATCGATCCGAAATGAAAAAAGCGCTGCCCATATCATGGGTTACGACGACTGACGTGACACAAAGTTTCTCTTGAAGGTCCCGAATGAGTCGATTAATCCGCATCGTATTGGCAGGATCGAGACCAGTTGTTGGCTCATCATAAAGAATAACCTTTGGGTTTGTGGCGATGGCCCGAGCGAGCGCCACGCGTTTCTTCATACCACCCGAAAGATCGGCCGGCTTCATATTTTCAATGCCACCCAACCCCACGAGCGAGAGCTTATCGCGAATGATGTCGTAGATCTCCCCCTCGGAATAATTGTAATGTTCGCGAAGCGGATAGGCGACATTCTCACCGACGGTTAACGAATCAAAAAGGGCCCCGCTCTGGAAGAGCATCCCAACCGTCTTTCGCATCTCGATCAATTCTTCTTCTTCCATTCGACAGACGTCGTCCCCCTCAAAGAGGACCTCCCCTGTGTCAGGCGGCAAGAGCCCCAGCAAAAGCTTGAGCATCACCGACTTCCCTGAACCTGAACCACCAATAATGGTAAGGGTTTCCCCCTCTTTCACGGTCAGGTCAAGTCCCTCTAGGACATGATTCCCTCCGAAGGCCTTGAAGATATCCTCAAAGTGGATGATCTCTCTCTCGCTTTTACAATTTTGTTTTTTGTTTGCCATCATCGTTTAAAAAATCAAAAGCAGTTTTGTCATAAAGAAATCCGAAACAAATATCAGGACTGATGCCAAAACAACCGTCCGTGTCGTTGCCTGACCAACTCCTTCGGTGCCACCCGATGTATTAAGCCCTTCATAGCAGGCCACCACTGCAATAATAAAACCAAAGATAAAGGTTTTTGCAATCCCATCAAAGAAATCGACGAACTTGATCGTATTCCAGATCTGATCCATATAAAATTTTGAAGTCACACCCGCTTCCATCATCGTCACAACCATTCCACCCAAGATACCAACCATGTTGGCCATGATCGTGAGGAGCGGTGTGGCAATAATCGTGGCAAGGACACGCGGAACAACCAGCTTCTGGTAGGGATTGGATCCCATCGCCTCGATCGCCATCACCTGTTCGGTGACAACCATTGAACCAAGCTCCGCAGTAATACCGGAGCCCACACGAGCGGCAACCATGAGGGCCGTCAGAACCGGTCCGAGTTCGCGAATAATCGAAAGGCCGACGACAAAACCGGCGTACATTTTAAGACCGAAGCGTGCAAGACCGACGGTAAACTGGAGCGCCAAAACCATTCCGGTAAAAACGGCGATCAATAAGACAATCGAGATCGATCGGTTGCCTATCTGAAAGAGTTGATCTTCAAGCCCCTTCCAGTTGAATTTGTATTTAAAGATGGCTCGGAAGGTTTTATAGATGAGTAGAGAAATGCCACCAACCTTCTCTACACCATTCATGACAAAAGTCCCGAGTACATCGAATGTTCGGTTTAGCGAAAGGGTGTCTAGAAATCTGGTGAGTGTACGTGTCGTCATCGTAAGCTTCGTTTTGCGTCGTATCGAAAATCACTAAAAAAGGTCTGAAAATCGGCAACGGCCATTGGGTATCCGTCATTGGAACTGATACACATAAAGTCAAAGATGCACTTGTCCTTCTTGATCACCACCGTATCAAAGGTCAGAGGAACGCCGTCCATTGTTCCGGTGGCAATCGTCCTTAGAGCACCGCGTTCGTTGAGCATAAAGTCGTACGTACTTAAAATATTGTAGTTCTCAATACCGCCGATCATCCGAGAAGAAAGCGTTGTGAGCGGAGCGTCGTCGTAGGCGCGACCGCACCAAGCATCGGTGGCAATCGTAGCTTCGTAAGCGTTGCTGTGAAAAGCAATGCTGTGAACGGTGACCTTCATCCGCTTCCAGTCACTGGGCAAGGTTCCAATATTGTAGACGGAGCGATCGGAGAGATAAACCAAACCGTTTCTGTATGACATGACCTTCCGGGCCGTCGGCCCGAAAAGACAAGACGAAGTGAATATTATTGTGGCAATTAGATAAACCCCCAGAACATTTTTCATAATGAAATCACTATACTAGATTCAAATGGGGTTGGCAAGACGAAGGTTGTTTCCGCACCGTGTTCGGGGTGCTCGATGAGTATGGGGTTAATTCCCGTTGACCTTTTGAGGGCTTTAGTCGATAACGCGGACGATGGGGAATGTTGCGGACAATCTGGGTGCTGTTCGGAGACGAGTCGAGGCGGCAGTGACGGCCGCGGGGCGGGGACCAGAGAGCGTAACACTCCTAGCGGTGAGCAAGAAGAAGCCGGCCGAGATGATTCGCGAGGCCTTTGATGCGGGTCAACGCGCCTTCGGTGAAAACTATGCCCAAGAGTTTCGTGACAAGGCCGAGGCGCTCTCAGATCTCGATATCGAGTGGCATTTCATCGGCCACCTTCAACGCAACAAAGTCAAATATGTCGTTCCGTACGTGTCTTGCATTCATTCGATCGATTCACTGAAACTTGCGGAAGAGGTCAATAAGCGCGCGCCGGGGCCGATCGACTGTTTCATCGAACTTGATATCGCCGGCGAGGCAACCAAAACCGGGATGGACCGGGGCGAGCTCGAATCACTGGTTCAGGCGATCGCCGAGATGCCCAATCTGAATCTCAGGGGTTTAATGACGATGCCGCCATATGATATCGAACCGGAGACAGCGCGACCCTATTTTGTAACACTCCGTGAAACATTGAACGGATTGAATGAGAAGAGTCTTTATCCAGAAAAATTGACCGGGTTATCGATGGGAATGACCGGCGACCTCGAAGTCGCGATCAAAGAGGGCTCCACGATCGTCCGCGTCGGCACCGCCATCTTCGGCGAACGCTAACCATCCTAAGCACCGGGAGCTTAGAAACTAAGCTCCCGGTGCTTAGGATGGTTAGCATGGAGGAAGAATGAATGCGATTGGGTATCTATTTGTAGCTATTGCGAAGATGCTGCATCTGATTATTAGCATCTACACGTTTATCATCGTGATTGCGGTGATTATGAGCTGGATTCGGCCAGATCCCCACAATCCGATCGTCCGGATGATCCATCAAATCACCGAACCCGTTCTCAGCCGCGTCCGCAAATGGATGCCTCGCGCCCTCTTCCGGACGGGACTCGATTTGTCGCCGATTATTGTCCTGCTCATCCTGATCCTGATCGACACAGTCGTCACGAATCTCCTGATGGATTTTGGCCAGTCGTTCTTCACACAGACAACACCGTAACAAATCTTTGTGGGGACGCTTCCCTTCAGGAAACGTCCCCAGTGTTTTGTGAATCGGTACCAGGTACCAGTGGATAACTGCCATATGATGTATTATAATGCATTCTGGCTCGTTCTTGGGTACCAGGTACCAGTGGATAACTTATGGATGTTGTCACCAAAAAAAGCAGTGGTGTAGTCCTCAGACTCCATATCCAGCCCAAGGCGGTAAAGACCGAAATCACGGGTATTCATGGCGATCGCCTGAAGATTCGACTGAAGGCCCCGCCCGTGGATGGCAAGGCCAATGCCGAATTGATCCGTTTTTTATCAGACGTTCTCAGAGTTCCCAAAAACCAAGTGACGATCACGCATGGAGAAACTGGTCGGCAGAAAACAGTTTATGTCGAGGACCTATCTATCGAGGATGCTCGGTCTCTTCTCAACGTCTCATAATATCATGCGCTGGATTGCGTCGCTATCCAGTTTGCACTTCGCAGTGAGCTTAAATATTCAAGACCCTTCAGTTTTTTATTCACATCTTAAAAAATTTGGTTTAGTATGGTGACTCGAGTCCTCAGTGAATTTTGGGGACTTTTGTTCCCAAGATTTTACGGAGTTTGAAATGCCGATCTACGAATATCAGTGCTCGATGTGCGAAAAGACATTTGAGATCTTTCAAAAGATTACCGAAGATCCTTTGAAAAAATGCCCCGACTGTGGCGGCGACGTGAATCGACTGATTTCCCAGACCAGTTTCGCCCTCAAGGGGGGCGGATGGTACAAAGATGGTTATACCTCCGCAGGTGCCAACAAGACAAAGAAGACAGAGACAAAAAAAGAGTCGAAACCGACTGAATCGAAGAAAAAAGAGAAAACACCGGATAAAAAATAACCATGGGTAAATTTGATACCAAACGATTAGACAAGGTCGAGGCCCCGCCCCGATATCGCGTCGATGCTACTGTGGAAACACACGACGAAGAGAAGGGAAAGGGTCAGGAGCGCCACGAAGAAGATGAATACAGTGCCTCATCGGGAGTAAAGGGTTGGCAGAAATATCACACCGATGCCAAGAACCGTAAGGCACTCAAACTCCGCAGTCGTGATATTGCGAAAATTTTCTTCAACCGCGTCTCGCTTCAGCGTGGACTAGTCATTATTGATACCGATCTCGTCCTCGTCAATCGTCAGATACTAGCGAACGCCCATCTTTTTTCGACACATATCGACACATACTGGAAACTTAAGAAGTTCAAAGAAAAACAGGAGATCCCAGCAGAGGATCTTTTGAAAGAGGAATATATCGAGGTCAGCGTTCTGCAAAAAGGTCGCGTTGTTCGGACAGAAAGGGCAACGGATGCAGACACTCGCCTCGAAACCCAAACAAACAAAAAGATCACCAAGCGGAAGGCGCCGTGGCTCCTACTTGATCCGGAGACCGATAAGATCAACTGGATTCCCATCACCATCCTGCTCGGTGTTGCCATCGCCCTGATCATTGTAATGCTGGTGATTTGGTAGAACGATAAACGAGGATTCTATGGCCGCTTTTGAACCCAAACAATTCGGTAAATATTACTTGCTCGAAAAACTTGCCGTCGGAGGCATGGCTGAGATTTACAAGGCCAAGACTTTCGGTGTTGACGGATTCGAAAAACAACTGGCACTCAAGCGGATCCTTCCACACTGTTGTGCCGACAAAGAATTTATCACCATGCTGGTCGACGAGGCCAAGCTTTCGGTTGTCTTGTCGCACGCCAACATCGTTCAAGTTTACGATCTGGGCAAAGTCGGCGACGATTATTTTATCTCGATGGAGTTTGTGAACGGTCCAAACCTGCGCGATATCATCTACCGCTGCCGCGAGAAGAATACCGAGATTCCGCCGGAACTCGTCGTCTATATCATCAGTGAAATCTGCAAAGGCCTTGATTACGCCCATCGCAAGACGGACCATAACAGCACGCCGCTCAACATTGTTCACCGAGACGTCAGCCCGCAAAATATCATGATCTCGTACGAGGGCGAAGTTAAGATCGTTGACTTCGGTATTGCCAAAGCCGCCATGAATATCTCACACACGATGGCCGGCATCCTAAAGGGAAAGATCGCCTACATGTCTCCTGAGCAGGCACTGGGCAAACCGATCGATCATCGTACCGACATCTTCTCTGCGGGCATTGTCCTTTACGAGGCATTGACACAGAAAAAACTCTTCACCGGCGAAAGTCAGTTTGAAGTTTTAAAGAAGATCCGCACCACAAAGATCGACACCAACAAATTACCAGAGGGTCTCCCCGACACATTGAAGGGAATCCTCGCCAAGGCCCTCGCCTATTTTCCAAAGGATCGCTATCAAAACGCCGGCGAGATGCAGCGTGATTTAACAAAGTTTCTCTATCAGACCTACATTGATTTTACGCCGCAAAAACTAGCGGCATTTGTTAAAGATCTTTTTTCTGACGAACTCAAACGCCAACATCAGCAGGCCGCACAAGAAGCCGCGATCGATGCACAGACCAGTTCGATCAATGTGGCCCAAGAGGTTCTTCAGGAAAACCTTGTCCACCGCGAAGATACCGGCGTAACCATGCGTGGCACCGGCATCGGATTTCCGGAAGGGACCGGAACGGCCAAGGCCCCACTTCCCGATGTAACGCATATTCGTCGGCGTCACATGATCCGGCGATTTACAACAATCATTATTCTTCTCCTGCTTTTTGGCGGGGCTGGTTTTTCGTATTGGAAGTGGCTCCATCCAGCCTGGTTCGCCAAACCCAAGCCGACAACGGGAACAATCAGTGTCACATCCAGTCCACCCGGTGCTAAGATATTTATCAACGGAAAGGATTCGGAGCTTTCTACTCCAGCGATTCTCGAAAAGTTGGCTCTCCGAAGAGGATACGACATCAAGCTGAAAAAAGAGGGCTTTGCTGACATTTCCAAAACGATCACTCTCGTGACGACCGAGCCGGTTTCAGTCAATTTAA
The DNA here is from genome assembly GCA_964462555.1 of uncultured Pseudomonadota bacterium. GTDB lineage: Bacteria > UBA10199 > UBA10199 > CAYWXY01 > CAYWXY01. The sequence continues at coordinate 32,615 of CAYWXY010000007.1, forward strand.
AACTAAGTAAAGAAATGGGGACGATTAAAATCACATCCGAACCGACGGGGGCCAAGATTTTTGTCGACAAAGAGGATACGGAAAAAGAAACGCCGACCGATATTACCAACCTTGAGATTGGCAAGGAAATGGTGATCGTCCTGAAAAAGGCAGACTATCGCGATTTCGAACAAAAGGTCACCGTTAAGGATACGAAGGCGATCGAGGTAAAAGGTAAAATGGAGGCCATCCTCTACAACGACATCAAGATCACGACAACACCGGAAGGGGCCATGATCTACCTCGATGGTGTCAACACTGGAAAAAAGACGCCAGACACACTCAAAAAGCTTGAGCAAGGCAAGGAATATACAATTCGTCTCGCCAAGGACAAGTACGAGGGATTTACAAAGAAGGTCGCGCTCGGTGAAAAGCAAGCTGAAGTCACAGCAACGCTCGTAAAGAAAAAAGTTATAGAACCGCAAGTCTCAACACTTAGCGTTTCTTCTTCTCCATCGGGGGCAACGGTCTACCTCGCTGGAAAGAGCACGGGCAAGAAAACGCCGACAAAGCTTTCAAACCTGAAGGTTAAAAAGACCTATACGATCAAACTTTCTAAACCCAACTACCAAACATGGTCAAAGAAGGTCTACATTGCCAGCACCAAACCTCAGAGTGTTAAAGGGACGCTGAAGGCGACTAGTACAAAGCCGGAGCCTAAGCCCGAACCAAGACCAGAACCAAGACCCGAGACAAAGCCAGAACCACGACCTGACCCCAAACCCGAACCGCGCCCAGAGCCCAAACCCGAGCCTGTTCCGATACCGAGCAGTGGTGGCACTGGAAAGATCAAGATCAGTTCAAGTCCGTCAGGTGCCGACATCTTTATTAACGCGGAACATAAGGGTCGCACACCGGCAACCGTATCCGTTCCGTCGGGAAGTGTACGCGTTCTAGTTAACAAAGATGGATACCTCCGTTACACAACGACCGTTAATGTCGGGGCAGGACAAACCAAGAATCTCGGTAGTGTCAAACTTGGAAAAATGCACGGCGATGTCTTTGTAACATCGATTCCGCCGGGGGCTACCGTCATGCTCGATGGACGAAATGTCGGCGCTCGCACCCCTGTAACAATTCGAAAAGTAAAGCGCGATCGGAACCATACGATCAGCGTTTCACTTTCTGGTTATCGCACATGGACACGCAGTTTTAGCCTGGGTAATGCACCGGAAAAACGTTTCAGCGTCGTGCTCGAAAAATAACAACTGATAGGAGTTCGCTATGGTCGAGAAAGAAAAGGATTTTGAAAGCACAACCCAACTACTCAAAGCGGAAGATGGCGCCCCTGAGGTCGTATCTCTCAGAAAATGTCAGCTCTCCATTATCGATGGTGACGACAAGGGAACAAAGTACACCCTAAGCAAAAACGTCACACAGCTTGGAAAAAAGGAAGGTAATGATATTCCAATTACCGATAAAACGGTTTCACGAAATCACGCTGAGATCGAGTACAAGGCAGACAGTTTTCTTCTTCGCGATCTCGAATCAACGAATGGCACGTACGTTAACGGCACACGCGTCAAGGAGGCCTATCTCGTCCCCGGTGATCGAATCAAAATCGGTCGAACCGTCCTGGAATTTAGTGCCTTTGATGAAAAGGTCAAGATTGAGCCCTCCGAAAAGAACCAATTCGGAAAAATGGTCGGCTCCAGTATGAAGATGCGTCAAATATTCACAATCCTTGAACGAATAGCGCCCACGCTTGCAACCGTTGTTATCGAGGGCGATACCGGTACCGGTAAAGACCTGGTAGCTCAGGCCGTTCATGAACACAGCCCACGCCGTAACCGCCCCTTTGTTGTCTTTGATTGTTCGGCCGTCGCGCCCAACCTTATTGAAAGTGAACTCTTCGGCCACGAGAAAGGAGCTTTTACAGGGGCCGTCCGTTCCCGTCGCGGCGCTTTTGAAGAGGCCAATGGCGGCACGATCTTTCTGGATGAAATCGGCGAACTAACACTGGATCTTCAGCCGAAACTTTTGCGCGCTCTCGAACAGCGCGAAATCAAACGTGTCGGTTCTAACTCGACAAGCCGGATCGATGTCCGCGTCGTCTGCGCCACGAATAAAAAGCTGAGAAAAGAGGTCGCTGAGGGACGTTTCAGGGAAGATCTCTACTATCGTCTCTCCGTTGTGAAAATTCGCCTCCCCTCACTCTCCGAACGCCCAGAGGATATCGAAGCGTTGATCGAACGCTTCTTGGCCGAGGGAAAATTCAATCTCCTCCCCGACGGGAAACTCAAGATCACACGTGTGGATGATGATGCCCTCAAGATGCTCAAGCGCTACCAGTGGCCGGGGAACGTTCGCGAACTTCTCAACATTATTGAACGGTCCATCTCCTTTGCCGAGGGTTCAACCTTGAGCAAGGGTCACCTCGACTTTGTCTTTTCGGAGATTGAACATGAGGAGGAGTATACGGAACGACTGGTCACCAATGCCGACATGCCGTTTAAAGAGGCCAAACAAAAAATTGTTGAACAATTTGAAAAAGAATATTTGGTCGAACTGCTGAGAAAGAATAATTATAACATCTCAGCCGCTGCACGCGAGGCCGGCATCGATCGCAAACATATCCGAAATCTCCTTAAGAAATATGGCATAAAGACCTAGTCCCCCGGCATGGGTGACGAAGCTCGTATCGGTCTAGGTTACGTCATTCGTCTTTTTTGTCCGAAACCACAAGACGACAAACGATACGGGCATCGAAACCGCAACCGTATTTAGGGTTTCTTTTTAGGCTTAGGACGGGGAACGGTTCGCTTCGGACCCGTTGCACTTGGCGTTGCACGGCCAGGTGTAGGTGGCGTCGGCGTTCCGCCTTTAGGGCCTCTCCCGGAGTCTCGAGCTGCCGCATCAACCGGTGCTGAAGGCTGAGGCTTGGGTCGAGGTTTTTTCAATTTTTTCTGTTTCTTCTGATGCTATAATGATCGCTTGAGCGCAATCACAACTGAACGTGCCCGATTGGCCCACAA
>CAYWXY010000008.1:0-34932 GCA_964462555.1 uncultured Pseudomonadota bacterium
ACAATACGACCTTCCTTCTTTCCGCGTCGACCATCCTGAACGGTCACCTCGACAATATCCTTATGAAGGGCATCCCCAATATAAGGCGCTGGAACGAAAACATCTGGCAGACCCCTCTGATCCGGGACAACAAAGCCATATCCTTCGTATGTCAGCTCCAAACGCCCAAATGCGTGCTTTTTCTTCCGTTTTTGCATTGTTGTACTGCCTATAATTCCTAATATCCTGAAAAAAAGTGTCGGATTACTTTTTTTCTTGAAAATATCTGTCGGCTTATGTAGGGCCTTCAATTATCCATTATCATTAAATTATCAAATTAGCAAAGTGTTAATGGAGAGACCTTATGGCACAAGAGTTTACAGAGGAAGAGGAATTTTGCCCGAACTGCGGACACTTCACTGAAGGAGTGAGCACCTGTCCCAATTGCGGCGTCATATTGAAACCGGAAGATGAACTTGGTGGTTTTCAGGATGATGAGGGTACGTTTGATGATGAATTCTAGGCCTTATCTTTTATCTTTGGACTCGGCACAAGTGCTCGATCATGTTAATTCTCAGCCGCCAAGGGAGACTAAGAATTAACATGTCGAAGCACTAGTAACAACGCAAAATTGGGCGGATGGTGGAATTGGTAGACACGCTAGCTTCAGGAGCTAGTGAGGGCAACCTTGTGGGGGTTCAAATCCCCCTCCGCCCACCACGAATATAATTTCCGAGTTTAATAACAATTATAAATAATACGGTTTTGGTTTCGAGGCCCGTATCGGTTTCGGTTGACGGTATCGTTTAACCTAACGAATGACGTAACCGCAGGACGATACGAGCATCGCAACCCCAACCGAAAGCTGAATTGTTTTGCTAACACAAACAATAACGTACACACACAAAAAGGCCCTGTAGGTTTCTCACCTTACAGGGCCTTTTTGACATTAAGTACGAACCAGAACCATTAGTTCTTTTCCGGTACTTCCTTTACTTCCTCAACGGCTTCCCCTTCAACAACTTCCTTATCACCTTCTTGTTTCACTTCTTCAACTGCTGCGCCTTGAACTTCTACTTTTTCTTTCTTCACTTCTCCAGCTGGAGCTGTTTTAGCATGATCGTGACCCTCATGACCTGTTGCTTCTTCAGCTGCTGGTTCGCCATCAGTTGGCGTCGTTGCCTTTGTGCAACCAAATGAAACCACTGTACTCGCGAGAGCAACAACCACCAAAAACATTACGATTTTCCGAGCCATCTATTCCTCCTTGTTAAAAAAAGTTGATTTCAATATTAGGGCCTTGCCGTTGGCGGGGTAATGTAATGAAGAGTTAACACAAAATCAAGAGGGAATTTCAAATCATTTTAGGGTGTTAGGAGCCTCTTATTCTACCTTGTTTTCCGGGCCACTAGGCCTCATTATTATCATCCTTCGAGGCAATGTAGTTCTCACAGATCTTCCGCGCCCCCTCAAATACCGTAGAACCGACAGCCAGGCATGCTGAGCGCTGAACAGACCCATCGATCCCCCCCTCGTTCCTGAAGCATCTCAGATTAAACTGACTATCGAAGACAGCGCTCCCCTTCTCCGTTTGAAAGACTATATATGTCGTACCCGTATCCTCAATAAAAGCCACGTCGGTCTCAACGGCATCCTTCGGAACAATCGGATTTTCTTTGAGTATAGAAAAGGGAATCTGATCAATTTTGAGCATATCCTCTCCTTTGTAATTGTCATTTTAGCGCAGCCATATCAATTAATCAAAAGAAATGTACAATTTAGATCTGTTACTTGACTTCAGATCAAAAATTGTTGAAACTCACCCGGTTAACGACAAAACCAACTTTCAAGGTGAATATATGAAAACATTCCTCAGATTTATCCGTTTTGTAGTCTCTTTCACGGTTGTTGTCCTGGTCGTGGGAGTAGCAACGGTCGCCGGTGTCTATTTTTATTTCGCACACGACCTACCCAACATCCAGTCATTCGAAGATTACAAACCGCCGATTGTCAGTGAAGTCTTTGCCGAGGATGGCACCAAGATGGGTGAATTCTGGATCGAACGTCGCCTGATTGCCACGATTGATCAAATCCCCCCCGTCGTCATCAAGGCATTTGTTGCCGCTGAGGATTCCCGCTTCTTTGAACATCGCGGCGTCGATATTCGAGGTATCGGTCGTGCCTTTTACGAAAACCTTAAAGCGGGTCATGTCGTTCAGGGTGGATCTACGATCACACAGCAAACCACGCGATCCATTCTTCTCTCCCGCGAACGTTCGTATGTCAGGAAGATCAAAGAGGCGATACTGGCCACGCGAATCGACCGAACACTTAGTAAAAAAGAGATCCTGGAGATCTATCTCAATCAGATCTACCTCGGAAACCGCGCGTATGGCATTCGTGCTGCTGGAGAAAACTATTTTCATAAGGATCTAAAAGACCTATCACTGGCCGAGGCGGCAATAATCGCAGGCCTTACACAGTCCCCGGCCATCGATAATCCGGTCATCAATCCTCAAAAGGCCAAGGGAAGACAATTATATGTTCTCAATCGAATGCATGAGGTCGGTTACATCTCAAAGAAAGAGATGGAAGATGCCGCTAACGAACCATTGACAGTCTTTGAAGCTGGCATCGACAAAGATTACAATTATAAGTATGCCCCTTTCTTCACTGAACATGTGCGTCGAATGGTTTTGGAAAAATATGGCGACCGTGTTCTTTATGAAGGAGGCTTGAAAATCTACACGACCGCAAGCATCAAAATGAACCAGGCCGCCCAACGGGCTGTCAAGTTCGGCCTGGAAGCCCTGGATCACCGTCGCGGTTATCGCGGACCCATCGGCAACCTTTCCGATGATGAAGTACCGGCCTATCTCGAGCTCCAGCACAAACGGGCCCTGATGGACGAATTCTCCAACATCTCACATATTCCGGAAACAGAAGAAGACCTGAAACGAAAAAATGGTCCAACACCTTTGGATCAAGAGAAATTTTACAATGCCATTGTTGTTGGTTTTAGCGAGAATGGAAATGTTATCGATGTCGCTCTGGGTCACAACCGCGGCACGATCCCTAAAAAAGAATCTCGGTGGGGGTGGCACTATCTGCGCGGACGTCCCTCAGCTCGACTCAAAAAGGGCGACATCCTGGTCGTTCAACCGACTGCCGAAACCGACATCTACAAATTAGTACAGGTTCCAAAGGCGCAGGCGGCCCTCTTCTCCATGGTTCCAGAAACTGGATTCGTCAAGGCTATGGCCGGTGGCTATGATTTCAAATATAGTGAATTCAACCGTGCCACACAGGCACTACGTCAGCCAGGCTCCTCCTTTAAACCCATTGTCTATTCAGCGGCCCTCGACAAAGGTTATACCTATACGCATCCTGTCTCCGATTCTCCGGTATCCTATAAGGTTGGTGATGAAGTATGGACACCCAAGAATTATGGCGGTAAACACTCAGGAAACACGACGTTTGAAAGCAATCTCGTCTACTCCAGAAATGTTCCGACGGTTAAGATTGCCCATTCGATTGGCACACATTACATCACCGGCTACGCTCGAAAACTGGGGCTAACGAACGACTTCTACAAATATCTATCCATGTCACTCGGCGCCAACAGTGTCTACCTTGCTGAAATGGTCAACATGTTTTCGACGATTGCAAATTACGGGCGCAAGCCAGACCGCATTTTCATTTTAAAGATTGAAGACGATAAGGGAAATGTCCTGGAAGAATACAAACCCAAAGTAGCCCCACTTCCACCGGCAGCAGCCTATCTCCACGCTGCAAACACAAATCCCGAATCGACCGAACTCAACACAGCACTCTTCGAGGGCAATAAAGAGTGGATTGAAAAAGATGGTCTTACACTGAGTGAAGAAGAACTCCGTGTTCTCTACGGAAAGGCGATCCCTGAGGGTTACGCAATGACACCGCAGACCGCCTACCTCATACTCAACCTGATGCGCGAGGTCGTTAATCGTGGAACGGCCGTTCGTGTCCGCGCACTCGGCAGACCGGTCGCTGGGAAAACGGGAACCACCAATGATGAAACGGATGCCTGGTTTATCGGTTTTGTTCCACAACTCGCCGCAGGTGCCTGGGTGGGTCACGATGTTAAAAAGAGTCTCGGACGAGGCGAACAAGGTGGTCGTACCGCCGCGCCGATCTTCCTAGAGTTTATGAAGGAAGTAACGAAAGATATGGAACCCCGTGATTTCCAACCGCCCGAAGGTTTTCCGGTCGCACAGATTGCCGGCATCAAGGGCGGTTCAGCCATCTACTCTACTGGCTTCGCCCGCCCAGAGGCATCGGGTTGGTTTGGTGTGACACATGAGGTCCAAGACCGCGCCGTCGATTTCTTTGAAGAAGATATGGGTTTTTAGAAAATTCCAAATCACGATTTCAAACAATAAGGTTTCGGTTTCGATGCCCGTATCGGTTTCGTTTTGCGGTCTCGGCAATAAACAGACGAAAGACGCAACCGCCAGACGATACGAGCTTCGACACCCCAACCGAAAGATTTGACGTAGGAACTAATCACTTCTCCACTACCACGACATCAATAATCTTATCGCCTTGTGCGATTTTGTTCACAACATCCATTCCATCGGTCGTTTCACCGAAGACGGTATATTGATCGTCGAGGAATGGCGTCGGTTTGTACGTAATATAAAACTGTGAACCTGAGGAACGACGTTCAGGGTTCACTTCATCACCCGTCCGCGCCCAAGCAAGCGCACCCTTGATATGTTTCTTATTGATCTCGGCCGGAATGGTATAACCTGGACCGCCAGCCCCCGTTCCATCAGGATCTCCGCCCTGTATCACAAAATCAGGAACAACACGATGGAAGGTCAACCCATTGTAGAAATCATTGTCAGCCAAATATTTAAAATTAGTAACTGAAAGGGGCGCCTCTTTCACATAGAGATCACATGTAATATCACCCTTCTCTGTCTTGATGATCGCCTGATACTTTTTAGCAGGATCAACAGTTGGTTTCTCCGGGGCCTTCCAGGCCTTTTCAATTGCCTTTTCCATTTTTTCCACCTTTCCCTCTTTCATAGATTGTTGTTCGTCTGTCGTTGTATCCGCCGCATCCTTCTTTGTGCAAGACGTCGCACTGAAAAGAAACACGATTGATAATAAAATAGCTATTTGTTTCATTCGAACCTCCCTCTCATTAGCGTTTTCGGTTGAGGTTGCGAAGCTCGTATCGCCTGACGGTTGCGTCCTTCGTCTATTCATTGCCGAGACCGCAAAACGAAACCGATACGGGCATCGAAACCCCAACCGGTCTAGCCCTCTAAGACCCTTAAGGCGCCCTCGGCACATGCCTTCTGCGCATCAATACTATATCCACCCTCCAAGACCATCACCAATCGACCCTCACAACATTCCTTGGCTACCTCCACAAATTTTTCCGTCACCCAATTAAATGTCTCGGTAGATACACGAAGACCGCCAAGCGGATCGAGTTCGTGTGCGTCGTAACCGGCAGAAATCAACAAAAGCTCCGGACAAAACTCCCGGAGTACCGGCATCACAACATTTTCATATCGATCCCGAAAAATTTCATCATCGGTTTCATCAGCGAGGGGTTCGTTCACCGTATAACCGCTCCCACCTCCCTGGCCATGTTCATCACGATTTCCGGAACCCGGATAAAATGGCCAGCGATGCGTTGAGTAATAGAGAACGTCCTTGCGATCATAAAAGGCATTCTGTGTCCCATTACCATGATGAACATCAAAATCGACAATCGCCACCTTCTTAAGACTGTACTTGTGAATGGCATACTCTGCGGCAATCGCGACATTATTAAAAAAACAAAAACCCATCGCCTGCGCACGTTCAGCGTGATGACCCGGCGGTCGTGGAAAGACAAAAGCATTATCGACCTTTCCATCCATCACCGACTTCACCGCCTCAAGAGTTCCACCGACAGCCATCAAGGCTGCCTCCCACGTCTTGGCACAGGCAGTCGTATCGGGATCCATGACGACAGTCTTACCCTTTGTCTCCTCAATTTTATTGATATAGGTCTCGTGATGAACCCAGGCAATCTCTTCTTTGGTAGCAGGTCGCGCCGGAATCTTGATCGATTTTTTACCGACATCCGTCTGATCAAGAACCTCTTTGATAGCCAAAATACGCTGGGGAGATTCAGGATGAAACGACCCCATTTGGTGCTCAGCAAATATCGACTCCCAAACAACCCCTGTTTTCATTGACCCCCCATTTAAAATCAAAATTAGCAACTTATCCAAAAAAAACAAGAAATTTATCGTCTCTAGGTTTCGGTTACGATGCCCGTATCGTTCTTCGGTTTCGTCATACGTCTTAACAAGCACAAAACCGACAACCGATAGACGATACTGGCTTCGAAACCCCAACCGCTAAACGAAATTATTCTTTATTATTGACACATTTAGCACCCTTGATTAAGTTCGGCGGGTCCTAAAGGACTGAAAGGTCAAACCTTTTCACACCCCGGGGGTGACAATGCAAAAAGAGAAAGACGTAGTGCTCGAACGCGACATGTCTCTCGACTTCATTGATGAAATGAAGGCGATTCCTGGCGGCGAGCAAATCGTGGACTGTATTCAATGCGGCACATGCAGCGGATCCTGCCCAACCGGCTTCCTAATGAAGCACTCACCCAGAAAATTGATCGCCATGACACGGGCCGGAATGAAGAAAGAGGTTCTCGAGAGCCCAGACATCTGGCTCTGCACCTCCTGCTATTCGTGTTATGTGAGGTGCCCGCGCAACATTAAAGTAACCGATTTAATGTATGCCTATAAACGCCTTTCGGGTCGCGACAAATACCCGATCCAAAAGCGTGGTTATCACCTTGGCAAGACCTTTATGAATGTCATCAATAAATACGGCCGGAACAATGAACCCGAGCTTCTGGCGAAGTATTTTCTCAGGGCTGACTGGGTCGGCGCCATCAAGAATATCCCTGTTGGGATGAAACTTTTCTTGAAAAAGCGTCTACCCGTCTTGAAACGTCACAAAATCAAGAATCTTAAATCTTTTAGGGCAATCGTTAAGAAAGCAGAAAGTTTGCAACGCACACCCTAAGTTGGAGGAATGATGGAATACTCATACTATCCAGGATGTTCGGTCCACTCCACGGCGCCACAATATGAGGAGTCGACACAAGCGGTCATGGGAAAGCTGGGAATCAAGCTTCACGAAATCGATGACTGGAATTGCTGTGGAGCGACGGCCTACATGGGCGTCAAGGAGCTCACATCGTTCGCCGTCTCAGCCAGAAACCTGGCCATGGTGTCCGAGAAGAAACGCTCCGTTGTTACACCGTGCAGTGGTTGTTACGTGGTCCTTCAAAAGACCAACAAATATATGAACGAATTTCCCGACGTCAAAGAGAAGGTTAATACCGCTCTCGGCGAAGGAAAACTTTCATATGATGGTGACGTCGATGTGAAGCATGTCCTCGAAACATTCATCACTGACTACGGCCTCGAAAAACTGAAGAAGGCCGTCACGAAACCACTCAAGGATCTTAAGGTCGCCTGTTACTCAGGGTGTCAGCTCTCCCGCCCGGCAGGTCAGTTTGATGACAAAGAGGCTCCGACGACGCTTGAGGCTTTCATTGAGGCGCTCGGTGCTACAGCAACCAAGTTCCCACTCAAGGCAGCCTGTTGCAGTGGTTCCGTCATGGGAACCGAACGCGAAGCCGGCATCTTGCTTTCAAAGAATATTTTAGAATGCGCAGACCACTACGGCGCTGAATGTGTCGTGGTCCCCTGCCCGCTCTGCCAGATGAACCTGGATGCGTACCATAACGCGGCAAAGAGAAAATATGGCAAATCGTTTAACCTGCCAATCCTCTATTTCACACAGCTCTTAGGGTTGGCACTTGGTATTGCACCAGATAAACTTGGTTTTGGAAAAGAAATTATCTCTGCGTCACACATTGTGAAGCGCTTTGAATAAGGAAAAGATAATGATTTACCCAACCAAACCCCTCCGAGCCTTTACTAACCCCTCCGAACCCAATCCAGTGGGTTTGGAAGGGATGGAAAGGGTTAGGACGGGGATAGGAAGGGAATAATTCGATTTATATTTCAACAGGAGGATTTATGCCCCCGAAAATTGGTGTCTATGTCTGTCACTGTGGAACCAACATTGCCAAGACGGTTGATGTCGTTGCCGTCACGGAATACGCCAAGACACTTCCGAATGTTGCGATCGCACGTGAATACAAATTCATGTGTTCCGATCCCGGTCAGGCCCTAATCGTCGAAGACATTAAACGCGAAGGCCTCAACCGAATCGTCGTCGCTGCCTGTTCGCCTCTGATGCATGAAAAGACGTTTCAGAAGGCGGCAGAAAATGCGGGCCTCAACAAATATGACGTCGCAATCGCCAACATCCGCGAACATTGTTCATGGGTCCATACCGACAAAGAGGTCGCAACGCAAAAGGCCAAGGCAATCCTCACCGGCTCAGTTAATCGCGCCTCGCGTCTGGAAGAGCTTGAGGACCGCGAAGAAGACCTCACCGAGGCCACACTCATCGTTGGCGCAGGTATTGCGGGTATTCAGGCCGCACTCGATATCGCCGATGCGGGCAAAAAGGTCTACCTGGTCGAGCGTGAACCGTCGATCGGTGGTCACATGGCCCAGTTCGACAAAACCTTTCCGACACTTGATTGTTCAGCCTGCATCCTGACACCGAAAATGGTTCAGGTTGGCCAACATCCGAATATTGAACTCATGACGTACAGCGAAGTCGAGGCCATTGACGGATATGTCGGCAACTTCGACATTAAGGTCCGCAAGAAAGCACGTTACGTCGATGAGACAACCTGTAATGGCTGTGGTGACTGTTGGAATAAATGTCCCGCCTGGCGTCTTGAGAAACCAAAGGGCGACACCAAGGTTGTTCACGATGCGTTAACCCTCGGCCCACCCAAGTCGATTTATATGCCGACATTGCAGGCGGTTCCAGCAGTTCCGGTCATCGACAAAGAAAGCTGTCTCTACTTCCAAAAAGGCGTCTGCAAGACATGTCAGAAAGTCTGTGAAAAGGATTCCATCAATTACGACATGGAAGATGAAATCGTCGAAGTCAAAGTTGGTAACATTATCGTCGCAACCGGCTTTAAAACATTTGACGCACGCAAAATGCCACAGTTTGGCTATGGTCAACAGGATAATGTTTTAACCAGTCTCGAATTTGAAAAACTCAATTGCTCCACCGGCCCAACCGGCGGTGAAGTCCTGATGAAGAACGGCGAAAAGCCGAAGAGCATCGGCATCATTCACTGCATCGGCTCACGAGACGAAAATCACAACCCCTACTGCTCACGCGTCTGTTGCATGTATGCCCTAAAGTTCGCACATCTTGTTAAGGAAAAGACCGGCGCCGAGGTCTACGACTTTTATATTGATATGCGCGCCTTCGGTAAGGGTTACGAAGAATTTTACAATCGACTTCTTGAAGAAGGTGTTCGTTTTGTCCGCGGCAAAGTCGCATCGATCACCGATTACAGTGAAAACCCTGAGGACCAAGGCAAGCTAACGATTACCGTCGACGATACACTCATTGGAAAGTTGCGCAAGATCCCAGTTGACATGGTGGTCCTCTGCACCGCCCTCGAGGCCCAGGAAGATGCATCGATGGTGGCACGCCTGATCAAACTTTGTCAGGGTAAAGAGGGATTCTTCACAGAGAAACATCCCAAGTTGGCACCTGTTTCCACAACGAGTGAAGGTGTTTATGTTTGTGGTGCTTGTCAGGGACCCAAGGATATTCCGGATACCGTTGCCCAGGCATCGGCCGCCGCCGCGCAAGTTCTCTCTTCCATTTCGCGTGGCAAGGTAATCATCGAAGGCGTTGGCGCCGAGATCATTGAAGACCTCTGCACCGGATGCAAGATCTGCAACAACCTCTGTCCTTATAACGCCATCGATTACATCGAAGACAAAAAGGTCTCTCGCGTAAACGAGGCTTTATGTAAGGCCTGCGGAACATGCGTCTCCGCGTGTCCGTCCGGCGCCATTAAGGCCAAACATTTTACCGACGAACAAATCATGTCTGAAATTGAAGGAGTCCTATATGACGCAGACATTCGAACCTAAAATACTGGGAATCTTTTGTAACTGGTGCAGCTACACCGGTGCCGATCTGGCAGGAACGAGCCGGATGAAGTACTCACCCAACATGCGAATTATTCGCGTCATGTGTTCCGGACGTGTCGATCCGCAATTCATCCTGAAGGCCTTTACCGATGGCGCCGACGGTGTCTTGGTCGCCGGTTGTCATCCGGGTGACTGTCACTACATCGAAGGCAACTTCAAGACGCAGGCACGGATGCCCCTCCTCCATCGTATGCTCGAGGACATGGGAATCGACAAGGATCGTTTCCGCTTAGAATGGATCTCGGCATCCGAGGGAGACATCGTTGCGAAGGTCACCAATGAGATGACAGAAAAGATTCGGAAACTCGGTCCGCTGAATTGGAAAGAGATCTCGAAGAACAGAGATTTTGATCCGAATAAGGGTGGCGATAGCGACGAGGATATTGAAAAAAAAGCCAGCCATGCTGATGGCGCGACGGATCAAGTAACCGCTCAACTCTAATTGTCGACGAAGGAGTCTATTATGTCCGAAAAGAAACTTAAACTCGGTCTTTATTGGGCAGCCAGCTGTGGTGGATGCGATATTGCCACGCTTGAAATTGCTGAAAAGGTTTTGGACCTGATTGAAATTGCCGACATCGTCCTCTGGCCCTGCGTCATGGATTTCAAATATGAGGATGTTAAGGGATACGACGACGACTACATTGACGTCTGTCTCTTCAATGGCGGCATTCGCAACAGTGAAGCGGCCGAAATCGCCCAGCTCCTCCGTAAAAAGTCAAAGTTCATGGTCGCCTATGGCTCCTGTTCGTATATGGGCGGCATTCCGAGTCTGGCTAACCTTTATAGCAAGGACTCTCTCCTCGAGCGGGCCTATAAGACGACCGAATCGACCGACAATCCCAAGGGAATATACCCTGCTGAAACCACGAAGATGCCCGAGGGCGAACTCCATATCCCAAAATTTTATGATCGCGTCCACATGCTCAACGAAATTGTTGACGTCGATTATTATATCCCCGGTTGTCCGCCAACGGGCGAACAGACCTGGAATTGTATTGAAGCTATTGCTCAGGGGAAACTCCCCGAAAAGGGCTCCGTCATTGGCGCCGGTAACCGCTCAGTCTGTGACGAATGTCCATTTGAGAAAAAGGTTGAATGGAAGATTGAGGAATTCAAGAGACCGCATCTTGCTAAACCAGATCTCACACCCCTTCCAGAGCTTGGCAACAAACCACAGTGCCTTCTGGAACAAGGATTCGTCTGCATGGGCCCGGCCACACGTGACGGCTGTAGCGCCCTTTGCCTTAATGCCAACATGCCCTGCCGCGGTTGCTACGGTCCCAACGAACATGTAACCGATCAAGGTGGAAAGATGATTAGCGCCATTGGTTCAATGGTCGACACACAGGGCGACGATGAACGTGCCCAAAAGATCGTTGATCAAATCGCCGATCCGTCAGGAACTTTTTACAGATTTGGAATGTCAAACTCACTGCTGAAACGAGCAAGGAGATAATGATGAAACGTATATCCATCGATCCAGTCACACGATTAGAGGGCCACGGAAAAATCGAAATTTTTCTAAACGATGCAGGCGATGTCGCCAACGCCTATTTCCAGGTCCCCGAACTTCGAGGCTTTGAAAAGTTTGCCGAAGGTCGTCCCGTTGAAGAGATGCCCCGGATTACACCGCGTATTTGCGGCGTCTGCCCGGAGGCCCACTTGATGGCCGCGGCCAAGGCATGTGACGCTGTCTACGGATGTGACCTTCCACCAACCGCCAAGAAACTTCGCGAGATGCAATACATGGCCTTCTTTTTGGGCGATCACACGACGCACTTCTACGCACTCGGTGCACCCGACTTCGTTGTCGGTCCCGATGCCCCTAAGGCTGAACGTAACATCTTGGGTGTTATCGCAAAAGCGGGTCTCGAGGCTGGCAAGGCTGTCATTAAGACGCGTCGCGAATGCCACGAAGTTGCCGCTATCTTGGGCGGCAAACCGGTCACACCGATCAATGCGATTCCGGGTGGTATGAGCAAGGGACTTAACGAAGAGGAACGTGCACGAATCGAACAGATTGCACGTGACGGCATCGAATTTGCAAAGTTTACATTCAAAATATTTGAAGACGTCGTTCTAAAAAATCAGGCGTATGTTGATTTAATTTTAAGCGATCCCTATACCTTCCCGACGTACTACATGGGTCTCGTTGACAAGAACAATAAAGTCAACTTCTACGACGGCAAAGTCCGCGTCGTCGATCCAGAGGGTAAAGAACATTGCAAGTATACCGAGAACGAATATCTCGATTATATTGCCGAACATGTGGAACCCTGGACATATCTCAAGTTCCCTTACCTCAAGAAAATCGGCTGGAAGGGTTTTGAAGGCGGTAAAGATAGTGGCGTCTACCAGGCCACCCCGCTTTCGCGTTTAAATGCCTCCGATGGAATGGCGACACCTCTTGCGCAGGCCGAATATGACAAGATGTACAAAACGCTCGGTGGCAGCCCGGTTCACAACAACCTGGCCATGCACTGGGCACGAATCATCGAATTGATGTACGCCGCCGAACATATGCTTGAGTTGATCACGGATCCCGATATTACGGGTCCCGATTATCGGATGATTCCACAAAAGGCACCAACAGAAGGTGTCGGTATCGTCGAGGCCCCGCGTGGAACATTGACACATCATTACGTCACGAACGAGCAAGGCATCGTAAAAACGGCCAATCTCATTGTCGGCACGACGAACAACCATGCATCGATTTGTATGTCGATCAAGAAGGCCGCCCAGGGCGTCATCAAGGGTGGCAGGGTCGATGATGGCCTCCTCAACATGGTCGAGATGGCCTTCCGGTCATACGATCCCTGTTATGGATGCGCCACGCATTCCCTCCCCGGCGAAATGCCAATGGAGATCGTCGTCTACAACGACAAACACGAGATCCTCCACAAACTGAACCGATGACGTATCGGTTCTCGACAAGCTCGAACCGTAATTAATATATTCTTCGAGCGAGCGGAGTGAGTCGAGAAGCAAAATACATTCTTTTGACCAAAGAGTTAAAAAAAAGGCGCTGTCCGAAGACAGCGCCCTTTTTTATATCGTATTAAGCAAACCTATTGAGCACGAAAACTAGCAGACGTAGCTGAACCCACAGCACCATATGTCACGTTCCATTTGCTGCCACCCGTATTTAATCTTCTTTTAATATCGTTAAACAGCGAACTATTCGTCGTGTTAATTGAGAGTGTGCAGTACGCACCAGATCTACCACAAAATTCATTCTGTCCTATTAAGATAGCCGAAATCGCAGTCAGATCACATTTTTTTCCAGTGGCCACACGCGACTTCGCGTCCCAATCGCATCTATATTTCTTAAGTGCTGAGTTTGCTCCTGCCGTCGTCGCCTGTTTGGTGGCTTCCTTCTTTACCTCACGTTCAAGGCTTCCACTCGTAGTCGGCAGATTAAACGCCATCGCACTTCCGGCAATAGAAACGATAATCGCTACTGCCAATACCATTGTCATCTTCTTCATATTCCCCTCCTTTTAGTTAGTAGTTTCGAAGTGTGGAAGTTGTTAATATCATAATAGCCCCCCTTCCCGCAATTGGATATTCATAATTTTCCACTGGCCAAGGAGCAGGCAAAATGCTACATCGCCGGCATGAAGACGATTATTCTCGGCCTTGGCAACACGATCCTCACCGATGACGGAGTGGGCATCTACGTCTCCCGGATCCTTAAAGAACGGACGTCCGCCAAAGGCGGATCCGCCTCGGGCGGAAAGGACGAAGAACGAGGGACGGTTGAAATACAAGAGGCCTCAGTCGGTGGATTTAACTTTATTGACGTTTTGGCCGGCTACGATCGCGCTGTGATTATCGACGCCATTCATACGAAGGATGGGCAACCAGGTGAATTTTATGAACTGGACCCGAACTGTCTAAAGCCCTCGGTCCGAATTTCATCACTCCATGGTATCGATCTCGCGACCGCCTGCGACATGGCAAAGAAGATGAAAGTCGACTTTCCGAAGGAGATTAAGATCTTTGTGATGGAAGTTGAGGATGAATTTACGTTTGGTGAAAAATGTACACCCATCGTAAATGGATCCATGAGCAAGATGGCTGATGCCATTTACAGTTCTTTACAAAATGATGAATGGATATAAATACGGTTGCGGTATCGAAGCTCGTATCGGTTTTGTTGTTCGGTTACGTAACCGCGAAACGACAGACGAAACGAGCATCGCAACCTATACCGTAAGATAATAAGGAGCTACCCATGCACGAACTCGCACTTATTAAAAAGATCATTGAAAATTGTGAGGCGGCTGCCGAAAAGGCCAATCTTAAGACCGTTCGAACCGTCCGGATGCGGATCGGCAAGATGGCCGGTTTCGAACCAAGCCAACTCCAGTTCCTCTTTGAAACATACGAAAAATCACCCTCCTTTTCGGACACCAAGCTTGAAGTCGAAGAGGTTGCCGTTGAACTGGAATGCCCCGAGTGCAAACTTCTTTTCGCGGATGACCGCTTCAACGATCACGACTTCGCCCATACGGTCTCACACGCCCCACTCGCCTATGAGCCCCCCTCATGCCCCAAATGTAAGGCCAACGGCCCAGAACTCGTCCGCGGTAAAGAGCTTGATCTCGTCGACCTCGAAGGCGAATAATCCAGGCCATTTTTCCAACCATTATCTGCCATATACCTGAAATTAAAGAACATTGGAGATAAGCCAGTATTATCCAATAGTTGTAATTTTTCCATTTTTTGCGCAACTTTTCACGCTTTTTGACGATAATAACGTATTGAAGACAGGGGAAGTCATTTAACACTGGGAGGACCATATGGTCGACGGATGCTACGAAGTCAATAAGAGCTATACATTCAACGAAATCGTAAATGTATTCAAATGCATTGGTCAGCGAGCAGAGACAAGTAAAGATGCTCAGGAGACCACAGTCACCTTTGGCGAAGTCCTTGCGACACAATTTGGTATCGATAGCGAGCAGGCAAGTCTCTTCGCTGCGCGCATTCTCGATTACAGACCCAAGGCGGGTGCTACACCTGCTCAGATTCACCAGGATCTCGTTGCTGAAATGAAGCAAGTTGTTATCGATCCACAGTCACGATTTATTGAAAACAACACTGCCCCGACAGAAATTTCCGCGATTGATAAATTGCGGATGTATGGTTCTGGCTATCACGTCCAGATCCCCCTTTCAGAAACAGCAACGTCCAGCGCTCTTATTTTCTTTGGTGGGGACGTCGTACCTGCATCCGGAGGCAGCGTCGTCAAAGCTCCAGCCTGGGAAAGAAACAGCGTCGGTTCTACAGTAACCTTAATTCAACTGCCACAATGGCAAAAGGATGAGATCAGTGCATATCGTCGGATCATCGAATTCGCAAAAGAAAATAGTGGTCTGAAATCCGATACCATCCGCCGCATCCTTGAAAATGCACGCGGATCAGGCGCCATCAGCGAATCCGAATACCTCAGATATATGTCAGATAAATAAGAATGGGAGATAAAGATGGTTGATGGATGTTACACAACGAATAAGGATTATTCCTTCGCCGATATCGTCAATACCTTTGCATGCATAGGAAATGAGGCCAAGACAAGGGATGAGGCACACAAAGGTATCATCCAGTTTGGCCAGATTCTTGGCGATCAATTTGGTATTGATAACGATCAGGTCGGTCTTTTCGCCGCCCGCATTCTCGACTACCAGCCAATATATGGCGTAACAACGCCGGCGCAACTTCGAGAAGACCTCGCACAAGAGATGGAGGATGTCGTCTATAGTCAACCTCATTCTCGCGAAGTTATTAACTCAAAGAACCACATCATACCCTACAGTAGTGATCCACTTTATCAATCCCTAAGCGGTATCAACCGGCTTCGCCAATACAACGCTTGGGCATTGAATCCTGATTTCATGTCCAAAATCAGTAAATTTTGTGATGGCATGGAGTTAAATGATTCTGATTTGGGCCTCATAACATACGTGCCCTCATGGAAAAAAGAAACCGACCTCCTTACTACACAATTTTCAGATTACCTACCGAAAACATGGTTCACCCTATCACAATTCCGTAAAGATTTAATGAGAGATCCAAGTATGACAGTGGGTGATAGCATGGAGCTAAAAAGATACTTATCCCCTTGGCCCAGAACGGAAACAGGTTCAGTTAAAATGACGGACTCAGTCCAGTCATATCCTGCTCTACTTAAGGTGATCCCTTATAGTATTTTGAACAGCCATCTAACCAATACCCCCATTATAAATACAAAGTATGAAGAAGAAGCTTCCAAGGTACCATTACTAGCAACAGGAGCCCTCTTCCTAAACAGCTCTACCGGTAAATTACCTACTGATTATTACCTACAAACCACCCAGGAGAAGCCAATAAGCCTCAACGATTTGCCTCAAGGGACAGATCTCATATCTGCCACCCTACTGTTTCTCCACCAAAAAGCCCGAATGAGTAATCCAGATGGTTTCATGACCGATATTTTGGGAATCATGTTCACTTCTTACAAAATGTCCCAGCAGATTCATGAATTCGGCATTCACTTCTCCTTCGACATTCCAAACAAGAGCACTAGATAATCCTTGATAAATAAAGACTTTCCGCCTATAGAGGCAGTTCTTAACTCATCGTCATTCCCGCGCAGGCGGGAATCCCTCGTCAAAAATAGCTTACGGGGGATCCTCCGATCAAGTCGAAGGATGACGTTCGCATAAATCTAACACCCTAAGGGTGTACAATTATGGTTCGGATGAGGTGGAAAATTGAGGTGGGGGGAACGGTTCAGGGGATCGGCTTTCGGCCCTTTGTCTACAAGGAGGCACTTCGCCACTCGCTCGTCGGCTTTGTTTTGAATCATAGTGACGGTGTGACGATTGAGGCCGAAGGGAATCCCGAGAACCTTGAGGCCTTTGTCCGAACGGTTGAGGAGTCACCTCCCCCGTTTGCTGAGATTCATACCTTTTCGAAATCCGAAATTGATTCCAAAAAAGAGACCGAGTTCAAAATCATTGAGAGTGAAAACCTCGGCCGAGCCAATACACTGATCTCGGCTGACATCGCCACGTGTGACGACTGTATCGGTGATATCCTGGATCCAGAGAACCGACGTTACCAATATCCCTTCACCAATTGCACGAATTGCGGACCTCGTTACACGATCATTAAAGGTGTTCCCTACGACCGCCCATTGACGGCGATGAAGGGGTTCAAAATGTGCCCGGACTGTCAGCGAGAGTATACTGACCCGCTTGACCGCCGCTATCATGCACAACCGAATTGCTGTCCCCTTTGTGGACCTGAATTGACTCTCATTCACAATTCCACAAAGGAAAATCCAAAACCCTCCGCCAAAGGCGGATCCGCCTCCGGCGGAAACTCCCAAAACCCAACAGATCCTCTTTCAGAAACAATTGAACTCTTGTGTGATGAAAAGATTGTGGCGATCAAGGGACTGGGTGGTTTTCACCTGGCATGTGATGCTTTGAATGATCGAGCCGTTCGGAGACTCCGTGAACGGAAGATGCGCGACGAAAAACCTTTCGCCCTCATGATGTCCGATGTCGAGACGGTTCGCCAATATTGCGAACTGAGCGATGAAGAAGAGGCAATTTTAAAATCTCCACAGCGACCGATTGTTCTACTGCGGAAAGGAAACGAAGGACGCCAGCCGAAGGCTGGTCCGCCTCCGGCGGAAAGGACGAGGGACGAAGGACGATCGATTGCAGAATCGGTAGCACCCAACAACTCTTATCTCGGTGTCATGCTCCCCTACACCCCCCTCCACCATTTACTATTCACTACCAGCACACCAGAATACCAGCACACCAGAATACTAGTCATGACCAGTGCAAACCTCACCGACGAACCGATCTGTTATAAGAATGAAGAGACCAAAGAACGGCTCGCCAATATTGCCGATGCGTTTTTGACTCACAACCGCGATATCTATATCCGGACCGATGACTCGATCACACGTGTCATGAATGGCAAACCAATGATGCTTCGGCGCGCACGTGGCTACACCCCGCAACCCATCCTATTAAATACCAGAACACCAAAACACCAGAACACCAGCGCACCGACCTTGGCTGTGGGCCCCGAACTCAAGAATACAATTTGTCTTCTCAAGGAGAACAGGGCCTTCATCAGCCAACATATCGGCGACCTCGAAAATACAGCATCATACGATTCGTTTGAAAAAACGATCAAACATCTGCAAGATCTTTTTGATATCAAACCAACTGTGATTGCCCACGACCTCCACCCCAATTATTTTAGTACCGAGTGGACTTCTAACTTCCAAACTTCCGCACTTCCCAACTTAAAAACTATCGGTATTCAACACCACCACGCCCACATCGCCAGTTGCATGGCCGAAAACCGCGTGAACGAGCCGGTCATCGGGATCGCCCTCGACGGCACCGGTTATGGCACCGATGGAACAATCTGGGGAGGCGAACTTCTCGTTGCCAGCTTCAATCACTTTGAACGTGTGGGCCAGTTTGAATATCTTCCACTCCCAGGTGGTGATGCCGCGATTAAACATCCGTGGCAGGTTGCTCTCTCGTATCTCGTTCGCAGTTTGGAAGTGCCGAAGTGCGGAAGTGGAGATGTTATCAAAAACATGATTCTTGCATTTAAAGATATCCCCGAAGAGAAAATTGAGCTCGTTTTGAAGATGATCGATCAGGGGATCAATAGTCCGCTCACGTCGAGCTGTGGGCGACTTTTTGATGCCGTCGCAGCCATTATTGGACTCAGGAACTCAGTCTCCTTTGAAGGCCAGGCAGCCATGGAGCTTGAAATGGCCGCTGCCGAGGCCAAGAATTCCGCCGTTCAGCCCTATTCTTACACGATAGACAATAACGACTATATTACAATCAGTTACAGAAATACTATAAAAGGAATACTTGAAGACCTAAAGGCAGGCAAAGAACCCCCTGAGATCGCATGGCGGTTCCATCTGACACTGATCCAGGCCCTGACCGAGGCCACCACACTTATCAAAGACCAAACCAAGATCGACAAGGTCGCGCTCTCGGGTGGCTGTTTCCAGAATGTCCTCCTCACCGAAAACCTCAAGAAATCGCTTGAAGCGGCCGGCTTTACCGTCTATACGCACTCGCTGGTACCTCCGAATGATGGAGGATTGTCGCTGGGACAAGCTGCTGTGGCAAATGCCATAGCAAACACCAGCGAAAAACCAAAACCGAAGCCCAACACCCAACTATTTGAGGGGTGCTAAAATGAATAGCTACTACAGTACAGATAGGGATATTAGAGAGAGAACATTTAATTTTGCCAAGAGAATTATTGATATTTGCGAAGAACTCCCTGGAGGTACACAGAGCAATATCCTCAAGAAACAATTATTTCGTTCAGGAACATCTATCGGAGCAAATGTTGAGGAAGCTGACGGAGCTGAGACTAAGCCAGATACAGCGAATAAGCTATGTATCGCCAGAAAAGAGGCAAGAGAGACAAGATATTGGCTAAAGCTAATTGCAGATAAATACATAGATTCAGAAAATTTATTTTCTGACATAGAAACATGCAGTGAGTTCATTAAAATATTGAGCTCAATAATCAATAAACTAAACTCCAAATCCTAATACGTTGGGTGTTGGTTTTGGAAGTTGGGTATTCCGCGAGGTACAAGGTATGTGTCTAGCAGTTCCTATGAAGATTGAATCGATCGACGGAGATCTCGGTACCGTTGATATTAACGGCATCAAACGCCAGATCGGTCTAACACTGATCGAAGAACCGACGATCGGCGATTATGTCCTCGTCCATGCCGGCTTCGCCATTCAGAAGATCAACGAGGAAGAGGCCGCCGAAACCATCAAGCTCCTCAACGAGTTCGCAGGTGAATCATGAAGTATGTCACTGAATATAGAGACCAAGATGCCGTCAAGGGAATCGCCGAAAAGATCAAAGAGACCGCTAAAGGTCAACCGATCAACCTGATGGAGGTCTGCGGTACGCACACGATGGCGATTGCGCGTTTTGGGATCAAAGAGCTCCTACCCGAAAACGTAAAACTGATCTCAGGTCCGGGTTGCCCTGTTTGTGTCACACCGAACCACTATATTGACCAGGCTATCGCCCTCTCCCGTGAGCCGAATATCATCATCGCCACATTTGGCGACATGATCCGTGTTCCTGGTTCGACCTCTTCGTTTGAAAAAGAGAAGGCCGCTGGACAAAATATCCAGGTTGTCTATTCCCCGCTCGATTCGATTGAACTAGCAAAACAAAATCCCGACAAGGAGATTGTTTTTCTTTCCGTCGGTTTTGAGACAACAATTCCAACGATCGCCTCAACGCTTCTTATGGCAAAGGCACAAGGGATTACGAATCTCTCGTATCTGACTGCCAACAAGATTGTTCCACCGGCACTCGAAGCCCTGATCCAGGGAGATCTTGGCCTTAATGGCTTTATCCTTCCGGGGCACGTCTCAACAATTATTGGCGCAAAAGCCTATGAAAAGGTCGTCAGCCACTATCATGTCCCCTGTTCCATCGCCGGGTTCGAACCCACCGACATGATGGCAGCGATTCTCGATTTGGTTGAACAGACAGTCAGCAACGATCCCAAACTGTCGATCAAATACCGCCGTGTTGTTACAAACAAGGGGAACCTTAAGGCGCAACAGGCAATCAATGATGTCTTTGAAACTTGTGACGCCGAATGGCGTGGTGTCGGTGTGATCCCTGGAAGCGGACTTCAACTGAGAGAAAGTTTTGCCAAATATGATGCCGCTAAAAAATTCAATGTCGAAGTTGAAGAGACACGCGTCGATGTAGGATGTATCTGTGGCGCCATTCTTCAGGGACTTAAAACACCTGGCGATTGTCCCCTCTTTGGAAATAAATGCGTACCCGAAAATCCGGTTGGTGCATGCATGGTGTCGAGCGAGGGAACCTGCGCCGCCCATTATAAATACGGCAATTGATTGCCTGTATTCTGGTGTGTTGGTATTCTGGTTTTCTGGTGAATTAAAAAGAGTATAAGTAGAGGAACAACAAATGACAGAAATAAAATCAAACGATAATAAAAACAACAAGAACACAAGAACACAAGAACACAAGAATACTGTGCTACTTGCGCATGGCAGTGGCGGACGTCTCAGCCATCAGTTAATCCGAGATCTCTTTGCCAAGCATTTCGATAACGACTACCTGCGTTCACTATCTGACTCTGCTGAAATCGATTTGACTGATCCAAAGATCGCATTCACGACCGACTCTTATGTTGTAAAGCCCTTGACGTTCCCCGGTGGAAACATCGGCAAACTCGCCATTTGCGGAACGGTGAACGACCTGGCCGTTGCCGGAGCCACGCCCCTCTTTATTTCGTGTGGCTTTATCATCGAAGAGGGAATCTCATTTGAACTCCTTGAAGAGATTGTTAGCTCAATGGCTAAAACAGCCCTGGATGCCGGCGTTCAGATCGTAACTGGAGATACCAAGGTTGTCGAAAAGGGGTCGGCCGATGGATGCTTTATCAACACAGCCGGTATCGGCATCCGCCGTGATGATCTGAAGATCGCTCTGAATCGGATCGAACCGGGTGATGCTATCATTGTGAATGGCACGATTGGTGATCACGGCATGGCCGTCATGGCGAGTCGAGAGGGCCTGGGACTTTCTGGAAACCTCGAAAGCGACTGTGCGCCGCTTAACAATTTAGTCGACGGAATTGTTTCAACAGACATTAAGTTTATGCGTGACCCAACGCGTGGCGGCCTCGCTACAACGGTCTGTGAAATCGCCGAAGAGACTGGCTATAATGTTGAACTTGATGCACTTAAGTTGCCGATCTCTGAAAGCGTTCAGGGAATCGCGGAGGTCCTCGGTATCGACCCGATCTATTCGGCCAACGAGGGCAAGGTCATCATTGTCGTTGGCAAAAAGGCCGCCGACGCCACACTTGAAAAACTGAAGGCCCACCCACTCGGCAAAGAGGCCACAATCATTGGACACGTCACCGATGAAAAGAATGGCCGTGTCCTGATGAAGACCGAGATTGGCACGCACCGCCAGGTCAGCATGCTCTCCGGCGCCCAGCTCCCCCGCATTTGTTAGAACAGTACCAGACATTACTTATGAAATTTTTTTGAGATCGTCTCGATACGTATTCGCCAGATCAACATACTTCTGTTTGTATCCGGTCCATTGCAATTTATATTCCTCGGATACCTGACCAATCACCTTGGCCGGAACACCGACGGCAATGCTCCCCGCTGGGATTTCCTGATTATTCCGAACAACCGCGCCTTCGCCAACGGCTGTCCATTCACCAAGAATGGTAAAATCACTCACGACCGACTGCATACCAATAACGCAGAAATCATGAATCAGCTTTGGAGTATGAATGATAGCACCGTGACCAATTGTTACACGGTTGCCGATCGTCGCGGTTTCACCGGGACGCGCATGGATGACACAATTCTCCTCGACCGAAACCCCCTCACCGATCACGATTCGCCCATAGTCACCACGAATAATTGCACCGGGTCCAACGTAACAGCTTGCCCCGAGCACCACATTTCCAATCACCTCGGCCGAGTCGGCAATATAGCACCCCTCGCCAATCTCCGGTCTAAAGTCTTTATACTGATAAATCGCCATCCCGCACCTCCAAGCTTTTCATTACAAATTCCACATTATATAATCAAGGCAAATATATTCGTTACGGTTTAGGTTGCGACGCTCGTATCGTTATCCGGTTACGTCTATCGTCGAACTAAGACAAAACCGATGGACGATAAACGAAACGAGCATCGAAACCGAAGCCGAAAAAACATTGTATATCCCCCTAATCCCTGTTACGAGGGACCCATGGATATGATCAAAATATTTCGGGCGACGAATCAGGCCGAGGCCGACTTCCTGAAGTCATTTCTCGAGAGTAACGGTATCGAGGTCTTCATCCAGGGCTACCACCATCGAAGCCTCCTCGGCATGCTTGGACCCTACGTCCAGCTCGATCTAATGGTCCCTCAGGAGAACCAGGAAGAGGCCGAACGGCTCATCACGGAATATCGAGAGGGACAGGAGGCGCTACCGGCACAAAATGGAGACCCAATTGAGGAGAAACCACCCCTCAACCTTCGTCCCAAGAATTTGGCCGTTGCGGTGATGCTCGCCTGGATCCTACCTGGGGCAGGATCGATCTACGCTGGCTCACGCAATTTTGGTCAATGGATCCTGATGGGAACGATCATCTGTTACGCATCCCTCTTCATGTTCTTCGATCTTTATGGCCCCTACCCACTCATCGGCGTCTTCACACTCGTCCTGGCCGACATGGCCCACTCCATCAAGGTAATTTACAGGGCAAAGGGGCGCAAAGTCACACCCCCAACGTGATGCCCCGGAGATTGCCGCGTCGCCCCACTAGGGCTCCTCGCAATGACGTCGAGCAAAATAAAAAAAGATATTTTTGTTTGAATCCTCTTCCCGCATTTGCTAAATATCCAGGACTTTCAAACAGTTAGCAAGGGGGAACCATGTATCCAATCTCTGTATCGATTATCCTACTCGTCGGCCTCGGATTCTTCGCCTACACCGCTCATCGCCGCGGCATGCTCCTGCTCAAGGCAGAGTCAGCTGGTCGCTTCGATCAAATCGGAAAACGGATTATCGGTGTTTTCGAATATGCCTTTGGACAGGAACGCCTCCTCTTTAAAGATTTCAAATCGGGTGTCTTTCACGCCCTGATCTTCTGGGGATTTTGTGTCGTCGGCCTCCGAACAATCATGCTTTTCGGTGAGGGTTTCGACGCAAATTTCGTCATCCCCGGCTTCGGTGAAAATTTCGGCAGCATCTATAACTTAATCAAGGATATCTTTGAGGCAATGGTAATTGTCGGCGTCGTCGCCCTCTTCATTCGACGAGTCTTCCTACGTCCCAAACGCCTCACCCTATCGATGGAGGCCAACTTCATCCTTTTCGCCATCTTCATTCTCATGGTCACCGACATCCTCTTCGACGGTGCAGAGATCGCCATCCATGGACTTCCCTTTAAACATGAAATGTATGCCCCGATGGGCGTCTTTGCCGCCAGGATCATGCTCGGTTCAGGCATGTCGGAGAGTGGCATCCATCATATCATGACGATCTCATACTTTGTTCACATTATCGGCATCATCGCCTTCTTAAACTATCTACCCTACGGCAAACATTTCCATATCATCACGTCGATCCCAAGCGTCTTCTTCAGAAACTTGGAACCTGCCGGCGCCATCAAGCCAATCAATCTTGAAGATGAATCGGCCACAACATTCGGCACCGACAAGATTGAACAGTTCGACTGGAAAGATATTCTCGATATGTATAGTTGCACGGAATGTGGACGTTGCCAGGATCAATGCCCGGCCCACGCCTGTGACAAACCATTAAGTCCTAAAGAATTTACGATTAATCTCAGGAACCACCTCTACTCACTCAATTCTGAACTGATCAAAAAGAAAAACGGTGAGGCAACAGAGGAAAAGGCCCGTGCGGCACTGATTGGCGACGTCATCAAGAAAGAGACTATCTGGTCATGCACCACCTGCCGCGCCTGCGAAGAGGCCTGTCCCCTCCTGATCGAGTATGTCCAGAAGATGATCGATCTCCGAAGACATTTGGTTTTGATGCAGGGTGATGTTTCACCAGAGGCACAGACAACGCTTCGTAACATCGAAAACAACAGCAACCCTTGGGGTATCGGTTTTTCAGAACGTGCCACGTGGGCCAAGGAACTCGGAATCAAATCGCTGGTTGACGATTCGAATGTCGAATATCTCTATTTTGTCGGTTGTGCGGGATCTTTTGATGAACGCGCCAAGAAGGTCTCCAAGGCCTTTGCCACACTCCTTCAGAAGGCCGGCGTTAGCTTTGGCATTCTCGGTGAAGAGGAACAATGCACCGGTGATTCGGCCCGTCGTCTCGGAAACGAATATCTCTTCCAGATGTTGGCCAAACAAAACGTTGAGAACTTTAATCGCTACGGCGTGAAAAAGGTCATCACGACCTGCCCGCATTGCTACAACACGATCAAAAACGAATTCCCGCAGTTCGGTGGGAACTATGAAGTCATTCACCACACCGAGCTCCTCCGCGATCTCATCAAAGAGGGTCGCCTCAAACCAACCAAAACACCATCCGCCATAGGCGGATCCGCCTCCGGCGGAGAACACAAGAACACCAAAACACCAACGACCTTCCACGACTCCTGTTACCTCGGCCGTTACAACGACATCTACAAGGCGCCACGCGAAGTCCTCGAAGCCTGCGGTTGTGACCTCCACGAGATGGAAAATTCGAAGGAGACCGGTCGCTGTTGCGGCGCCGGTGGCGGCTGGATGTGGATGGAGGATACCGAGGGAACCCGGATCAACCATAAACGTCTCGAAGACGTCGAAAAGAGTGGCGCTGACACAATCGCCGCGTCTTGCCCCTTCTGCCTCACGATGCTCTATGATGCGACGAAGGAGAAGAACGTCGAAGAGAAATACGCGGTGAAAGACATCGCCGAAATTCTCGTCGAATCTATTTAGTCATTTACAGATGTTTTTCGATTTTTTTGAAGACGTCTTGGCGGGCGATGAAGTCGTCCATATAGTCATGACGCTCGGTTGAAATCGTGATGATGGGTGAAAGCTTATACCTTCCAATCCACTCCTCATAGAGCTTATGAAGAGCCCTGAGATAACGATCCGGAATCGCCTTCTCCATATCCCTGCCCCGCTCACTGATACGCTTCTTGAGCGTCCTAACGGGGCACTGCAGATAAATCATCAAGTCCGGTGGACGGAGCGACTTCAGAATTGTCTGATAGAGGGCATAGTAGGTCTCAAAATCGCGTTTGCAGATCATCCGTGTCCGAGAGAGATTCATCGCAAAGATCTCGGCATCTTCATAGATTGTCCGATCCTGAATCACTGGCTCAAGTGACTTCTCAAGCTCTTGGTGAAGCCTAAACTTGTGCGTTAAAAAGTGAACCTGGGAATGATAGGCCCACTGCTTCATGTCTTTATAAAAATCGGCCAAGTAGGGATTGATATCGTTTGGTTCATAGAAAGGTTTGAGACCATAATGACGACAGAGAAACTCGGTCAGGCTAGATTTCCCCGATCCGATATTCCCTGCAATTGCTATGTATTTTGACATATATTGTCCAACCCTGGATCCCCCGGTCCAACTCGTATGTCATTCCTGCGAAAGCAGGAATCTCGAGTATTCACTCTGGATCCCCGCCTTCGCGGGGATGACATAAAAAACCTGAAGAATGATAGTAAATACCAAAAAACAAGAACACCAGAATACCAGCAAACCAGAACACCAACTAAAACGGGTATCCATTCATGTTATTAAGCTCATCCATCAGGGCCATCGTGAGACCCTGGAGATCGCCACGGATAAAATTCTGACAACCGACCATCGCCTTCGTATAGCTATCGACCTCTTTAGCATCCGCAGGCATAATATGCATCAACGTCTGGCGTCCCTTCTCAAAAATCCCAGTACCAAATTTTAAGAGATAATAGTAAAGCCCGTTTAGAAGAAAGTCGGCCTTGACCTGTTTCCCATCGGCCTTCAACTTCATGACACGCATATAACCCGACTCTAAGGCATAGAGTTCAGCAATCATATCAGCCAGACCACTTAAGATAAATTGTTCGTCACCGATCTCCTTCATATAACGCTGAACCGCACCGCCACCGATCATGAGAATCAGTCGTTTAAGAACCTCAACCGTCGCAAAGACCTTCGACTCCATCGAATCATCATCAACACCGGTGATCAGCTCCTTGATCTTCTTCGGCGCTTCACCCAGCACAGTAAAAATGTCAATCTCACCCTTGGCCGCCATCCGAAGAACGGTCCCGGTAATCACCAAACGATTGATCTCGTTTGTCCCCTCATAGATCCGATTAATCCGGGCATCGCGGAAAAACCGTTCGATCCCGTAATCCTCACAATATCCATAACCACCATAAAGCTGCATCGTCTCATCAGCTATTTGATAGAGTGTCTCCGATCCATAGACCTTGGCAACGGCTGCCTCGACAGCATGTTCCCGAAGTCCCTTTTGAACATCCCCAGCGTCCCCATAAAATTTGAGTGTCTCATCGACATTATGGGCCAGCCGAAAGATCATCGACTCCAAGAGAAGCGTTTTCGAAACCATCGTCGCCAACTTTTCCTGGATCATCTGAAACGACGTCAGGGGTTGACCAAACTGCTTCCGTTCATTTCCATAATTGTACGAAAGATTTATCAGATGTCGACTGGCACCCACACATGCGGCACCCAGTTTCAAACGCCCCAGATTCAAGACGTTAAAGGCGATATGGTGTCCCTTCCCTACCTCACCCAAGAGATTTTCTACGGGAACCTTCACGTTTTCGAAGATCAACGGAACGGTCGACGTCCCATGAATCCCCATCTTCTTCTCTTCACGTCCGGTCGAAAAGCCTTCGCCCTTCTCAACGAGAAAGGCCGTAATCCCCTTCTCACCACACTTGGCAAAGACCGTAAAGAAGTTGGCAAAACCGCCATTCGTAATGAATTGTTTCCGACCATTCAGAATATAGTGCTTCTTATCGGGACTCAGAACCGCCTTTGTCGTGATCGCCATGGCATCAGAACCGGCCTCCGGTTCCGTCAGGGCAAAGGCACCAATCAACTCACCAGTGGCAAGTTTCGGCAGATACTTTTCCTTCTGCTCCTTTGTTCCATAATAGACAAGCGGCGCCGTAGCAATTCCGGTATGACACATATAGGAAACATTGAACGACCCCTGAAGAATCGAACCCTCGGCCATAGCCGCTGCTTCAATCTTTCCAAGTCCAAGACCACCATAGGCCTCCGGCATCTCGGCCATCAGGAATCCAAGTTTCGCCGCCTCCTTGAGGAGCTTCGGCATCAAACCCGGTTGTTGAGCCTCGATCAGCTCTTCCTTCGACAAGACCTCATTCGCCACAAAGTCGTGGACGGTCTTGGCGAGTTCCTTCTGCTCGATGCTCAGATCTTCTGGAATAAAAATGGGGCCCCTCCCCGCCTCTTCGACGAGAAAGGCCCCACCTTGTTGAACGCTTGGTTTGGCAGCTGCACTCTTCTTTGACATCCGTCCCCCTCTGTGGAACTCGTCCCTCGGTTGCGGTCGCGACGTTCGTATCGTCTATCGGCTACGTCGTTCGTCCACGAAACCGCCAAACAAAACCGATACGGGCCTCGAAACCCATACCCAAACCGAGACTTTACTCGCTCATCACCTTTTTCAACTTTTCAGTCAGTACCGGTACAACCTTAAAAAGATCCCCAACGATACCAAAGTCGGCCTTCGAGAAGATCGGCGCCTCTGGATCCTTGTTGATCGCAACAATAACCTTCGATGTCCGCATGCCAGCCAGATGTTGAATGGCACCTGAAATACCACATGCAATATAGAGCGTTGGATTGACCGTCTTACCAGTCTGACCCACCTGATGATCATGCGTGATGTAACCGGCATCAACAGCTGCACGCGATGCACCGACCGATGCGTTCAAGACACCTGCCAAGTCGCGAAGAATCTGGTACTTGTCTCCGCTCCCCATCGCACGGCCACCAGAGACGATGACATTTGCCTCAACGAGATCAACCTGCTTGGCCTCGCTCTGAACTTTCTCCTTAAGTATGACACGGTTCTCCCCGATCTCTACATCGGCCGTTACCACCACTTCAGCCGCGCCCCCCTTGGGCTCCCCAATCTCGAAGACATTCGGACGGGCCGTGGCAAATTTCATTCCACTACTAATCTTCACATCGACCCAGGCCTTGCCGGCATAGATAGGACGACGAAAGATCACTTCCGAATCCTTGACCTCAAAGTCAATACACTCCGTCGCCATCCCGGAATTAAAACGCGCCGCAAGCCTGGCTAAAAGCTCCTTACCGGTCGGAGATGCCGTCCCCAATATGATCGACAGGTTTTCGTCCTGAATCACCTTCTCGGCAGCGTTGACATACAAATCAGCATTATAATCATCAAGCCCCCGATTGGTTGCGACAAACGCCTTTTTAACACCAAAACCACCGAGCGATGCAGCATCATCCTTGGCGGAGGGACCCAGAACCAGGGCATGTAAATCACAACCCAGCTGCCCAGCCATTTCCGATGCCTTATACGCCAATTCCTTGCTATACTTCTTGATCTGACCATTTTCTTGTTCACATATTAAGAGGATATCACCCATAATAAACTCCCTTTAAAGTTGTTTCCAACCTATTAAAGTTAAATGACTTTCATCTCATCACGGAGATATTTGACCAACTGTTCTGCCACCTCTTCAGGCTCGCCTTCGACCTTTCGTCCGGCCTCTCGCTCTGGGGGTAGCATATATTTCAAGACCTCAACCTTCACACCGTCACCACCGAGGATGTCGGCGGCCTTCTTGTCGGCAATCGGTTTGCTCTTGGCCTTCATAATCCCAGGAAGTGATGCATAGCGCGGCTTGTTCAGATCCTTTTCACAGCCCAAAATGGCCGGAAGTTTAACCTCGAGCATTTCTTTCGATCCCCCACCCAGTGGACGCTGAACGATCGCTGCTCCATCCTGGGTTTCAAATTTTTCGATGACGGGAACTTCAGCCCAACCAAGTATTTCGGCGGTCGCCTGAACAGTTTGTGAATTGTCATTATCAATGGCCATCTTTCCAGCAAAGACAATATCAAAACTCTCTTCCTGAATGACGTTCGCCAGGATCTTTGATGTGGCATAGCTGTCAAGGACAACACCCTCAGTGTCAATCCTCACGCCTCGATCGGCACCCATTGCCAGCGCTGTGCGTATTGCCTCAACGGCTCGCGGTGCTCCGGCCGAAACGACGACCACTTCACCACCCGTTTTCTCTTTGAGTTGAAGTGCCTCTTCCACGGCATATTCATCATATGGATTCATGACCCATTTGATCGATGACTCATCGATTCCAGTCCCATCGCTATTTAGACGAATCTTCGTCTCGGTATCGGGGACCTGCTTGACTAAAACACCTATCTTCATCATCCCTCCTCTTTTAATGAAATATTAATTATTCCCTTCCTTCCCCATCCCAACCCTTTCCATCCCTTCCCAATCCAATGAACTGGGCTAGGAGGGGTTAGAAAGGGTTCGAAAGGGTTTTGTTGGGAAAAGCCATAATGTCTCCACTAGAAAATATCTTCCAATATAATATTAGCTTCGCGCTCCGGCCCCGTCGAGATCAGAACGACCGGCACCTGCAAGAAACTTTCAATATACGAAATATAACCGCGCGCTTCCTCGGGAAGCGACTCTATCGTTTGGGCACCCCGAACATCATCGCTCCAACCAGGAAGCTCAGTGTAGATCGGCTTCACCCTCTCCAAATCCTCGGTAAGCGCAGGTAAATAGTCAATCTCCTCGTCACCGAGACGATATTTGGTACAAACTTTTATCGTATCCAAACCCGTCAAAACATCCAGTTTCGTCAATGCCAATTTATTCACGCCATTGACCCTGACATTCTCTTTGACGCTAACAAGATCCAACCAACCGCAACGTCTCGGACGACCCGTCGTTGCGCCGAATTCACCGCCCTCTTTACGAAGACGCTCACCCACCTCATCATCCAGCTCCGACATAAAAGGACCGCTTCCGACGCGCGTGCAATAGACCTTCGTAATGCCCAAGACATTATCCAGTTTTCCAGGACCCACACCACTACCAGAAGCCGCATTCGAGGCAATCGTATTCGAGGATGTCACAAAGGGAAATGTTCCATAATCGACATCAAGGAGAGATCCTTGTGCACCTTCAAAGAGAACCTTTTTTCCATCCTTCATCCATTCGTCAAGGAGACGATCACTCTGAACAACGTAGGGTTTCAGTTTTTGACCAAAGTCAGTATATTTTTTGATGACCGCATCAATCTCAATCGGCTCAGCACCAAATATTTTCGTGATATATTCATTCTTCGTCTGAACCACTCGACGTAGACGTTCGGCCAGAATATCCTCGCGAATCAATTCCGCCATCCGAATACCCTGACGCGTCACCTTGTCTTCGTAGGCCGGACCAATACCACGTTTGGTCGTCCCGATTTTTTGGGCCTCATCACGACTTCCCTCTCGAAGACCATCGATTTCCTTATGATACGAAAAAACCACGTGAGCGCGTTCACTAATCATCAATTGGGAGGGATCCTTCAGATGCCCGCCCTTTTGAAGAAGATCGATCTCTTCCAGGAGAACCTCGGGATCAACGACCAAACCATTCCCTATCACACATTTTACGCCATCGTGGAGAATTCCGGACGGAACAAGATGAAGAACCGTTTTTTTGCTATCAATAACGAGTGTATGACCAGCGTTGGCACCACCCTGAAACCTGACAACAGCATCAGCCTTGGGTGTTAAGAGGTCAACGATCTTTCCCTTCCCTTCGTCACCCCATTGAATGCCGACAATCACCAGATTTGCCATGAATACCTCTCCCCAAAAAGTTACAAGACATAACGACTGAGATCACGATTCTTGACGATCTCCGACAACTTCTTCTGAACATAGACAGCATCGACCGTAAAGGTCTCGCCACTCCGCTCCGGCGCCTCAAACGAAATCTCATCCAGGACATTTTCCATTACAGTATAAAGGCGGCGTGCGCCAATATTCTCGGTTTGTTCGTTAATCTCAACAGCCAACTTACAAATCTCCTGAATGGCATCATCGGTGAGAACCAACTTGACTTTCTCAGCTTCCATCAATGCCATATATTGTTTTGTAAGAGAATTCTCTGGCTCAGCAATAATCCTCAGGAAATCCTCTTCAGTCAAGGCCTTGAGCTCAACACGAATCGGAAAACGCCCCTGAAGTTCTGGGATCAAATCCGACGGCTTGGAAAGATGAAACGCACCTGCCGCGATAAAAAGGACATGATCGGTCTTGACCATTCCATACTTCGTCATAACGGTTGATCCTTCAACGATTGGCAAGATATCACGTTGGACACCCTGGCGCGACACATCGGGACCATGACCCGTCTCTTTGCCCGCGATCTTATCGATCTCATCCAAAAAGACGATACCCATCTGCTCCACGCGCTCAACTGCTAAATTAGAAACATTATCCATATCGACAAGCTTCGCGGCTTCCTCTTCCTGTAACAACTTGAGGGCCTCGGGAACCTTCACTTTTCGTTTCTTTTTCTCACCACCAAAGAGACCGCCGAACATCTCCTTGAGATTCATTCCCATCTCTTCAACACCACCAGCGGCAACAACTTCGACCATTGGCATCCCACGTGGTTGCGGTGGCGCCAGCTCAATCATCCGATCGTCCAACTTTCCCTTTCGAAGCATCTTGCGAAGTTTCTCACGTGTATCTGCCTTCTTCTCTTCGGGCTGAGGTTGAGGCTGCGGTGCGGGTTCTGGTTGTGGCGCATCACCCTCTGCCGACGTCACGTCATAACTACTGCTAACAATCGTCTCTGTCGGCGGCTGTTGAACTGGGAGCAGGAGATCCAACAGACGTTCTTCGGCCATTTCCTCGGCACGCACGCGAATCTTAGCCATCTCCTCTTCGCGTACCATCTTAACAGCCAAGTCGGTCAGCTCTCGGATCATCGACTCAACATCCTTACCAACATAGCCAACCTCTGTAAACTTAGAGGCCTCAACCTTAACAAATGGGGCCCGAACAAGCTTTGACAAACGACGCGCTATCTCAGTCTTGCCAACGCCGGTCGGTCCGATCATTATAATATTTTTGGGGGCAATCTCATCCCGAAGATTTTCGGGAACCTGACGGCGACGCCAACGATTCCGAATTGCAATCGCGACCGAACGCTTGGCATCATCTTGGCCAATGATGTAGCGGTTCAATTCAGATACAATCTCGCGAGGCGTGAAATTCGTCGTAACATCGTCAATACCACTCATCACTCTATCTCCATTCTAATGCCAACTCGAAGTCATTGCGAGGAGCCAAAGCGACGAAGCAATCCAGCGTGATTGCCCGCTAGATTGCTTCACCCTTCGGGTTCGCAATGACCGAAGAGTCATCACACTCCAGTCATACTGGAACATCAGGAAATAGTATGATTGGGCGGCTTTATCAAGAAGTTATTTAAAAATTGATGGGTTAAGGCTATTTCAGCTCTTCGATAATGACTTGATCGTTCGTAAAAACACAGATATCTGAGGCAATTCGGATCGACTCCTCGACAATCTTTTTGACCGGGAGTTTTGAATGAGCAACCATTGCCCGAGCAGCTGCCAGCGCAAAAGAGCCACCGGACCCAACAGCAGCCACACCATCGTCGGGCTCCACAACATCTCCATTCCCCGAAATCAGGAGGGTTTTTTCTTTGTCAGCAACAATCAAGAGGGCCTCTAAACGTCTCAGGATCTTATCGGTCCGCCACTCCTTGGCCATTTCCACAGCGGCCCTTAGCAAATTTCCACCATACTGTTCCAACTTGGCCTCAAATTTTTCAAAGAGTGTAAAGGCATCGGCCGTGGAACCAGCAAATCCGGCTATCACTTGGTCGTCCATCATTGTCCGAAGCTTGCGCGCCGATTTTTTAACGATCGTATTTCCCATCGAAACCTGTCCATCACCGGCAATCGCCACCTTGCCATCCCTACGAACAGCAACAATTGTCGTTCCATCAAACATACGACACCCCTTTGATTAATTATCTAAACTATTTTGAGCCTGAACAACAACTAGGCCTTTGGATGGGATTTATCGTAAACTTCCATCAACTTGTCAACACTGACATGCGTATACTTCTGCGTCGTTGACAGACTGGCATGACCGAGAAGTTCTTGAATACCCCTTAAGTCAGCCCCAGCATTAAGAAGATGCGTAGCAAATGTGTGACGAATAACGTGTGGCGTCACGCGTTTGTTAATTCCACAAACTTTGATGTATTTTTGAATCAGACGTTCCACACTTCTAGGTGTCAAACGACCACCGCGACGGTTCATATAAACCGCTTTTGACGTAGCACCGTCACTCAACATCTGCTCACGAATAGCCAGATATCTCTCTAATGACTCTTTAGCCTTGGTCCCGATCGGAACGATACGCTCTTTGTCTCCCTTACCCACAACACGAATGGTTCCCTCGGTCATATCAATTTGATCGGTATCAAGACCCACCAACTCACTGACACGAAGACCGGAGGCATACAGCATTTCCAAAATAGAACGATCACGTAAAACAAGCGGTCCTGTTCCCTTTGGACCCTCGAGCAACTTAAAGATTTCGTCGACACTCAAAAAATTGGGGAGACGTCTGGGCACCTTGGGTGATGCAACGTCCTTGGCCACGTTATGTTGAATCGCCCCCTTGCGAACCCAATATTGAAAAAAGGATCGAAGTGACGCGAGCTTACGTGCAACACTGGCCGCGCTGTTTGATTTAAAGAGTTCCGAAAGAAAGCCTCGAACCACAACATTATCGATACTTTTGAGGCCTTCTGGAGAGGTGATATTCATTTTTGGGTACTTCTCCGTCATGAAATCGGCAAATTGACGAAGATCCGCAAGGTAATTCTTATGCGTATGAACCGACGCATCCTTCTCATCCTTCAGATACTTCCCATATTCCTCTATCAAAGCGTTCATCAAGCCCTCCCCCCCAGTAATTGCAAAAATAACAATGATATAGATCCTACGAGGCGATAATACATGCAAGAGTCGTATATTGCAAACAATTTTTATAGGTAGGCTAAATAACACTATTTTTCTGGATTTGAGGCGTT
>CAYWXY010000009.1:0-19754 GCA_964462555.1 uncultured Pseudomonadota bacterium
CCGAGCCCAACGCCGTCCCGACCCGCGCACCAGGTGTGGAGCCCCCCCCCGGCCGGCCCCCCCCCCCCCCCCCGGGGCCCCCCCCCCCCCCCGGGCGCCCCCCCCCCCCCGCCCCCCCCGAGACGGCGGGGGGCCCCCCCCCAGGGCCCTCCGGGGGGTATGACCGGGGGGCCCCACCCCGATGTCTACTCAGAAATAGATTGCGAAAGAGGCAGTGCGACCGTATAATTTGCTTCCCATGAGATATTTTAATCAAAGATTCATTCTTCTTGTCGTCTTTCTCTTCATCTTATCGGTTTCTGCCTGTGGTCAAAAGGGTGGGTGCGGTCTCGAAAGTAAAAAGGGCGGCGTTCCGGTGACGGTTGAGGAAGTTGAGGTTCGCGAATTCATGCCGGTCATGACTATTCGTGGAAAGGTACGTCCAAACGATAAGGCCGCCGTCGCGTATCCAAATGAAGTGAGAGTGCAAGAGGTCTTTGTTAACAAGGGTTCTTATGTAAATGAAGGAGAGCCACTTTTTCGAATAGCTGAAGATGAAATCACGAATCAGCTGAATATTTCGCGCGCACGAAAGACAGAGCTATAGACATTGATCGATAAAAATACAAATATTATGCAGGGACGCGAAGGTCTCCTTGATGAGGGGAAGGTAGATCAGGGGGAGATTACGCGGCTCGAAAAGGAGATCGCTCAAAATCAGGCTGAGTTGGAGCGAGTAAAAGCTGAGATCGAGAAGCTGTCGTACGATGTTGATCATGCCTTAGTGACCAGTCCAATATCAGGTCTTGTGACACGGAAAAATGTTAGCGCAGGTGGTTTGGCACGTGCTGGAGATGCGGTCATTGCAATTGTAAATATAAATCCGGCGCATGTTGCCTTTTCGCTGAATGGAAAGATTTCCGAAGAAATTGCGGTCGATGCACCATTGGATATCTATATAGATGAGATTCCGAATAAAAAGTTTACGGGAAAGATCTCCTATATTAGTCCAGAGCTTGAGGGCGGTGGAAATTTTGAGATTTTACTGGCCGTTCCAAACGAAGAGCGTCTTTTGAAAAGCGAGATGACGGCAACGCTCGAATTTAAGAGTGATATCCCTAAGCACACCTATATCGTTCCGGTGTCGTCAGTGATGTCTCGGGCCTCCCAGCCTTATGTCTATAAAGTAGGTAAGGGAGTGGCGATCAAGACACCGATTACAATTGGAACGACAACTGGGAATCAGGTTGAGGTGATTCGTGGTTTAGAGGCCAAGGACCTCGTCGTTGTGAAAGGGGCCGAAGATCTCTTTGATGGTGCAGATGTTAACATTTGGAGGTAATAAAATAGGATGAGGCGAACAATTTTTTACATCATTTTGTTGTTAACCGTGATTGCGTTTTTGCCATCAGAGTTGGGTGCGACAAAGACAATGTGGCGTTCACTTGACAAGGGACTTGAATATACCTCGATTCGATTGAGTCCCGGAACCATTCATGCCTTCCGTATTAACCCCAAAAATTATCGATTTGGAGTGGCGACGGCCAAGGAACTTGGAAAAAAGAATTCAACAGTGGATTCGATGGCCAAGGCACGCGGTGCTCTCCTCGCCATTAACGGTGGTTTTTTTACTCCTGAATATGATTCGCTCGGACTCTTAATCGACAACGGGAAAACGCTAAACCCATTCAAAAATACCAGTTGGTGGTCGATCTTCTATATTCGTTCCGGTGTTCCGAATATTATTCATGCATCTCAGTTCAGAAATGATAAGCGGATTTCGATGGCCGTGGAGAGTGGCCCCAGACTTCTTGTTAATGGCTCGATCCCAAAATTAAAACCGTCATTTGCCGAGCGTTCAGCAATTTGTGTTACGAAGAAAAAAGAGGTTGTGATCGTTGCAACAGAAAACCTGGTTATTCAGCCGACCGATCTGGCTGACCGCATGCGTAAGAGTGAGGGCCAGGGTGGTTTTGCCTGTCAGACAGCACTCAATCTAGACGGCGGTAGTTCAACACAGCTCTACGCGAAGGTGGGTGGTTTTAAGCTGGATGTCGACGGGCTGAAACAGGTGGCCAATGCCGTCGTCGTCCTACCTAAGTAGATATTCAATTCAGAATTTCACCTATTATGTGATTCGGTTGCGGTATCGATGCTCGTTTCGTCCATCGTTTTTCGTCCTTCATTTCGCAACCGTAAAACCATACCGATACGGGCTTCGAAACCCAAACCTATAGGTCCATTAATTTGCAATATAAATGAGTAAGGTTACGGTGTTGCCTTTAGGCTGGACAGATAATCGCCGGTCAACGACATCTTGGTTGATTCAAAAATGAACGACTTATTTTCGACGGAAAGCATGTAGTTGCTATCGTTGGAATGTGCAAAGCCAGCATCATCGGTTACGTTCGGAAGAAAGACGATAATGTTGCCAAGGACATCGAAGAATCCAGATTGTTTTCCAATCGAAAAGCGCCCGATCTCAACTGCATCATGACTTGAATTTTCAATTTTATATTCAAGAAAGTAGGTTCCGTTCGCTAGAAGGTTCAGTGTGCCGGTAGTGATTGCCCCCTGCTTGAACCAGGGGTCGCCGTCGGTCGAACCTTCGATATGGCGCATGACGGTCGTTACGGTGGCCTCCGTTGTGTGGGCCTCGGCTGGGTCAGAATCGAACGACATCAGTGAGATACCATAAGAACCCGCGATATCCTCGGCGCTCATCTGATTAATATCGAACGACAGCGATTCGTCGTCATCGGAAGCATTATTAGGTGCGCCTCCCGGGCGAAAACGGTCACCACAGGCGCCCAAGAAGGCAAACAACGTCAAGAGAACAACTAAATGGAGTTTCATAACCCCTCCTTTAATATTCTCCGACTAACACGTTATACGTCACCTGTAAATACTAAAAACTGAAGATATTTAAGCCTAAGACAGAGCAACCAAATCTCCGAGATTTGAGCATTTGTATCTTGGAGACTGGAATTTGTTTGGGATTTGGAGATTGGGTTTTGGGATTTCCCGGATCTCTCACGGAAATAGCGAGTAATCCGGGTACGTTACAATTTCAGGTGGTATTCCGCGAGCTTATTGTAGAGGGTCTTTCGCGAGATGCTCAGGAGTTCGGCCGCACGACGCTTATTTCCATTGCAGGCCTTGATGGCCGCTATCAGCTGTTCCTTTGTAATCTTGTCGGTGAGACTGAAATCACGCATCTTCTTGTAGAGATTGCTCTTGCTGACGCCCAATGCCCCGGCCGTCAGCTCCTTGTCGTAGCCGTATTTTTCGAGAGCCGCCTCTATGATCTTTTTTTCACTTTCTCTGAGCATTTCAGTCAACGTTGCGGCCTCCGACGTCGAAGGAACGGTGGGGATCAGTGACTTGGTTGCTTTCTGGATCAAATCTTCGCCGATCCGAACACCCTTGGACAGGCCACCGGCATTGTCGATCGTGCGAAAGAGTTCGGCAGTATTAAATGTCCAGGTTATTCCCATCAACTCTTTGACTGCCTCGGATGTTAGCTTGTGATTCATGTTCTTGATCTCAAGGTACTCATCCACCAAATTTTCAAGATCATCAATGCGTGCAGGGAGAGATGGAATGCTAAATTTGATCGACCCCATCAGACGAACGAGCTGACTATTCAAGCGCCCGGCGTCAACGGCCTCCCACATTTTTTCATAAGCAGTACCGATGATACGCGCGTTCGAAGTCTTATAGCTATTTGTCCCGGACGGTTTAAAACTTCCTTCTTCTAGGAGATAGACCAAATGATTCTGAAGATCCCAATCCAAGCGCTCAATATGAAGCAAAATAAGGGTGCCATCCTTAGCCCGTTCAACAGCTCCACTCGTTGAATCTGAACCAAAAAGTTCATTATACAAAATGACATGCTCAGCCTGGCGGCAATCAACAATTTCAATTGGTTTTTCTGGTGTCGACATAGAATGGATATGTTGCGCCAACGTTTTCTTCCCAGTTCCATCGTCACCGTAGACGATCAGTGGAGAATTTGTGGCGACGACCTTGGAAATCTGCTCTCTGATTTTACGCATCTGTTCCGATTTTCCAAAAACAAAGGTGCGCCTGGTCGGCCGCTTTTTATCGGTAATTGGCGTTGTGATAGACTCGGGCTGATAGGTCATTGTTGATGTGATGGCAGAGATTTCAATCACTTCAATTAAGTTCGCGTATGATTCCAGAAGATCGCCATAGATTGCACTTCGAGGCGCTTGCTTCTTAGGTAAGATAGAAACCATGATTCCTGTCAGTTCCTTTCCCGTAGAAACGGGAGCAGCAAGAATAGTCATCTCTTTTCCATCGATCGTCTCTTTAATCTTTTTGACCCGATTTAGATTGTAGAGGTGTTTATCGATTCTGTCGAGCAGGTCTCGTGGATCAATGTCACCAACGGTCAAGACGGGAACCAAGTCACTTTTGTCAAAGCGATAACTGACGATTGATTCAGCTTCCATTACCTCTTGAAGGTCTTTCATCAGGATATGCTGCTGGTTTTGCGGCGGAATCTTTTCTGTGATTCCCTTGATCACCGATGTCATCGAATCATAGACTTGTGGGAGTAGATCGATCATCTCCATGGCTAATCTCCTCCTAGCAGTGGGATAACGGGAAGCCTTCAAACTGCTCTTAAGGCGTTCGCGTTCCATGAATTTATTAAAATATCTTTGATAGTTCTCGGGAATGGCCTTCCCGATTGACTTGAGTATTTTTTTAGCCTCTTTCAATGACTCCCGTGCCTCTTTTTTGTGTCCGGCATCACGGAGGGCATAGGCACGAAGCTTTCGCCACTCATAAAGAAGCGGCGGTGATAATAAAAGTTTTTCAGATTCATTCGAAAGAAGCGAAAGCATATGTTCGGTCGCGTAAGGGCTGTATTTTCTCAAATAACAAACATGGAGCATCCGATGTTCCGAATCTTCGATTATTGGGTGGGCGTCTAAAAGGGCACGTATTCGAATGAGGACATCTTTAAGCTTTGAGGGGCCCTCGCTCCGAAGGGCATTCCAGCCGAGCTGCAAGTATGAGCGGTACAGCTGGTAGGGGTCTCCGAGTTCAGTGAAAATATCAACAGCCTTCTTGGCAGTTTCCTCCTGCTTTAAATATTCACCGGTGAATTTATAAATTTCAGAGAAGAGGTTGCAAATAATTCCCTCTTGTCGCCAAAGCTTAAGTTTGTGTGTGATTTTAAGAGCGCTCTTCAAGAGTGGCATGGCCTGAGAAAACGATCCGAAAAGGATTAACATGCTGGCCTTGTTAAAATAGAGCGAAGCCAAGATATGTTCAGCGTTTAGTTTTAAAATTTCCTTGATTGCAGCGTCATAATGGGGGAGAGCTTCTTCATACTTGCCCATCATTTGGTAGACGTATGCCAGGTTCCCCTGAGCAACAGCCGTATTGATTTTGTCTTTATCATCTTTTGCCGCTTTTGCCGCGTTTTGGTATTCTTTTGCTGCACGATCAAACTTTCCTTCACGTTGGTGGATCATTCCCATTAAAATGTGAGCAGTTGCGTGTCCAGGAAGAGTCAGAGACAGCTTTGCCTTAGCTGATCGGATATCGTTAGTTAGATAATTAAAGAGGGCGAGAAGATAGTTGTAATCCTTTTTGTCGCCCCCTTTGAGTTTTAATTTATTGAGCTCTGCAATCACCTTTTTAAGATGTTTGTTTGCGCCGGTCCTTCCCCACATTTTCATTAGTGTTAGGCCATTTTGTACACGTTCATCCCGTGTTCCCTTCTGAATCAGAACTTGAATGTCATCTTCTGAGAGAGCGCTGGCCCTGTGAAAATGCCGTTGTTCATAGGCTTTCTGGAGAGCCTGGCTTGTTGCCACACGCGTTTCTTTGGATCGAGATAGGGTCTCTTCCAAGGCAGGTTCGACGCGGTGAGGGCTGACACGGTGACTTTTAAGATCATCCTCGGGGAAGATATCGCTAAAAAAAGCATCCAGGTTTTTGGGACGATCGGAGATTACATGTGATAAGGAACGACCAAGAGGTTCCAGCCATCCCGGGTTGTTCAGGTTTTTTCGAATCTGAAAGAGAAATTTTTCAATTGTTCGGTGGCCATTTTCTCTCAGATAGCTTCCTTCTGGGAAACGTTTGCCGGAGAACATCAGAGCTGTCAAAATACCAGCCGTATAGATTTCTGACGGAATCGTGTATCGCGGTGAGGAGTAGAGTTCGGGAGGAACAAAAATAGAATCGGGAAGGGGGACCTTGATCGACCTGTTTTTCTTTTGAAAAAGAGAGAGGTCGACGATGTGAAGCTCTCCCTTTTTTGAGACCAGTAAATTTTCCGGCACCATGATGCCGGAGAGAAGATTATTGTCACGCATGAATGCCAGAAACGAAAAGAAGTCTTTGACGACACGCGACTGTGTATGAAAGGGCGCCTTGGCAAGCGCCTTTTCAACTGGCCCCAACGGCGGCGGAGGTACAAAGACTAAAAAGGCCTCATCCCCTGTATCGATCTTGTCGTAAAGCTCAAGTGTGAAGGGCGGCTTAAGTTCTTTTAAGATCTTGTATTCGTTCTCCACCAATTTGGTCTGTGTGGCGTAGGGAACATCTGTATAAAGGGCGACAATCGCCTTTTTGTTCACCAGGCTGTCTTTGGTTTCAATGAATGACTTGAATGGGGTCTTGAAGAGAGTCTTGTTAATTCGAAAACGATCAGCGATTAAACTCCCACGTTTCATGTATAAATATTATTCGTTAATAAAAAAG
The DNA here is from genome assembly GCA_964462555.1 of uncultured Pseudomonadota bacterium. Taxonomy (GTDB): domain Bacteria; phylum UBA10199; class UBA10199; family CAYWXY01; genus CAYWXY01. The sequence goes on from CAYWXY010000009.1 coordinate 6,727, forward strand.
ATGTCAAAAGAATAATAGTTAAATCGTTGATCACCGTCAGATAAAAATGACACACGCCGCATAACTACTGATTCATACTTGTCATGAACTCGGCATTTGTCTTGGTGACAGTAATTTTGTCGAGGAGAAACTCCATGCTGTCGATGGGGTTGAGCGGCGCGAGAAGTTTGCGCAGGACCCAGACCCGATTGAGTGTGGAGTCATCAAGCAAGAGCTCTTCTTTACGCGTGCCCGACTTGTTGATGTCGACACATGGGAAGATTCTCTTCTCCATCAGTTTCCGATCGAGATGGATCTCCATGTTACCGGTGCCCTTAAATTCTTCGAAGATGACCTCGTCCATTCGACTGCCGGTATCAACGAGGGCGGTTCCGATAATTGTTAAGCTTCCACCCTGTTCAATATTTCTGGCGGCACCAAAGAAGCGCTTCGGTTTATGGAGCGCATTAGCATCCACACCACCCGAAAGAATCTTGCCCGACGGTGGAACAACAGAGTTATACGCACGCGCCAGACGCGTGATGCTGTCCAAAAGAATAACCACGTCATGCTTGTGTTCAACGAGACGCTTGGCCTTCTCGATCACCATCTCGGCAACCTGAACGTGGCGCGAGGCCTGTTCGTCAAAGGTTGAGCTGATGACTTCGCCATTCACAGAACGTTCCATATCGGTCACTTCCTCGGGGCGTTCATCGATCAACAGAACGATCAGGTCAACCTCGGGATGATTCGATGTGATCGCGTTTGCAATGTTCTGGAGCAGAACGGTCTTTCCGGCACGCGGAGGCGAAACGATCAAGGCGCGTTGACCCTTGCCGATCGGTGTCATGAGATCCATAATTCGTGTCGAATAGTTCTTTTCATCGAATTCAAGAACGAAGCGATCATCGGGATAGAGCGGTGTCAGGTTATCGAAGAGAATTTTCTGACGCGCCTTGGCCGGTTCTTCATGGTTAATATTTTCAACCTTGAGAAGTGCGAAATAACGTTCGCCTTCTTTTGGTGGACGGATCTGACCCTCAACGATGTCACCGGTCCGAAGACCAAAGCGACGAATCTGGGATGGGGAGACATAGATGTCATCCGACCCAGGCAAATAGTTATAATCTGGAGAACGCAAGAAGCCGAAGCCATCCGGCAATGTTTCCAAAACGCCTTCACCGTAAATGACGCCATTTTTTTCGGCCTGTCCTTTAAGAATGTCGAAGATCAACTCCTGCTTGCGCTTGTTGGCGGCATCATCAATTTTAAACTTGATGGCCATCTTTACGAGTTCATCGATCTTCTTGGTCTTTAGTTCCTTGAGGTGCATAGATTACTCCTTTGAGTGGTTTTGGTGCAAAGAAATGTCCATAGGTGGGTTCGCATTTTTTCGTTAAATTATGCGGTGGTCGATACGTGAAATCCTTGTTTAGAAATGTTTTTCAAACTATCTATATGGAAATTAACGGTTCTGCCTGGAAAGTGCCGCCGAGTATGGGGATTTTGACCACAAATGTCAAGATAAAAGGTCACGGAGCAAAAGGGGACGGAGCAACTTGCTCCGTCCCCTTTTGCTCCGTGACCCCTAGCGAGAGATAACAACCGGGTTGCTCTCAACGAATGGTGGCATTTTCTCGGTCATCGGCTCGCAAAAGGTCATATGAATGCGACAGGCAGATTTAGCCATTTTGGAAGGGGCATCGGCATAGATCGTCCGGCTTTCACGCCGGTTTTTCAGGGCCATACATCCACCACTGGTCGATTTGACAGTAGGTTCGAATTTTAAACCCAGCTTCTTCTTTTGAAGTCGGTTGCCATCGCTGCAAATTAGTTCGGCCTTCTTCGAAACGCCCACCGGAAAGTCGGTGATTCGTGAAAACTTAATACCAATCGGATCGCCCGTACGGTAACGATCACTCTTTGTCTTGATCGTAATATGTTCATTCTGGGGCGGTTCCTTTTTTTCGGTACCACTCGATGTTTCATCCCAGAAGCGGGGTGGGCCGGTATCGATATGGATCGTTTTTCCATGATAATAGCCAACGCCGCAACACTCCTGCGGTCTGAGAAAGTCATTTAATCTTGAGGATGCAACACCGCCCATTACGATATCGGTTGCCTCGGCGTCGATATGGAGACTCGATGACGCGGCGAGTTTCCCCTTGTCGCGAAGTCTTTGGTTATATGTGGGGCTGCGATAACCGGAGATGATTCGAACATTCTTGCCCTTGAAATTATCTTCGAGATAGTCGAGAAGTTCAATGAGGCGAAGTGACATGCGTGCCTCAGGCTGGTTCCATGGCGTTCCATAGAGATCGTTGATCGCCTTGAGGCCCGTTGTGAGATATGTACCATTTTGATCCCGGAACTGAATCGTCTTGATTTTCCCCTTATATCCACGTCCCAGGACGATTTTTCCATCCCCCATGTAGAAAAAGGGGCCTTCCGCACGACCTAATCGGGCAGTAAACAGGAGCGTTAGGATGCAACATATGAATATTACTGAACATTTTGATTTCTTTGTCATTCTAGAAATATGCCACAGAAAACGCTAAATGCAAGGAATTAAGCAACTTTTCCCGATTTTTGACGATAATATAAGTGACGGTTACTGATGAATTCCTGAAGGGGGATATTCAAGAAACAAGCAAGAGAGGGCGCCATGACATCATTTTTCTTTGATAAAGTCTGTTCAATGATGGGGAAGGGAAACGCCGCCTGGGTAAAGCAGTGCAAAGGACTCACAGATCTCCGTGAAAAGATGAGTGATCAGGAAGACGCGGGCGTCTGTCTGATGAATAAGAATCAGGGTGCCTGCCTTAAGGAAAAATTCCAAGGTCTCATTACCGGAAGGATTGGAAGTCCGACGGTTGTCCAGAAAGAGGAAAAACCTGCTGAACAGAAGAGAGTCGTAAGACCTCCGGTTCAAAGGCAACAGGGGCCAAAGGTTAAGCCCCCTTCAAAGGATTTGTTGGTAATGAATATCGAAAATTCAATCGTGACGAAACTCAACAATAACGGGGAGACATGTGCATATGAGGCCATGGTCTCTGAGACGCACACGGCAGGTAAAGACACTTTCGAGATTTCAGTACAAAGAACGTTTACGGGGTCGGGACAAGTTTGCCAACGGTTAGTAGCGGTAGACAAGGAGATCGATCAGATGAGGCAGGGTTTCGATATGATGATCTATGGACAGATGATCCTCTTCTGGAAAGCCTCCCGCGATCCACAGAAAAATGCCATGCCAAAGGGGAATACAAAGGCAAGTTGCATACATACATCAAATGGATTCATGATTAGTGGAAATAATGACGAGGTTTGCAAGCCTTTTCATAAAGCAAATACATTTGAAAAACAACGTGCGGGAAGACTGCGTGCGATGCAGCTGAAGCAAATCCAGGTGATTAAGCGTGGCATGAAGATGTTGACGCAGATGGAAGAAATGGATTTCCGCCTACGGGGCAATAAATAGCCTATTTTCGTCCGTCAGATAAGATCACAGTCCCCTAAATATCCCTACACTTTGGCTTGACTCAAAGCCTCGTCAATGCTAAGCAACGCCAGTATTTCTAAGCATTTGACACCGATTCTCTTCACTTAAAAAGAGGTAGCCGATGGTAGCGATGGATGATTTGGTATCCCTATGTAAACGACGCGGTTTTGTCTTTCAAAACAGTGAAATATACGGCGGCATCAACGGTTTCTGGGACTATGGTCCAGTTGGCGTAGAGCTTCGTCGTCGGGTCAAGGATTCATGGTGGAAATATATGGTCCTCGATCGGCCCAACGTCGTTGGTGTCGACACGACGATTATTGCCCATCCGGAGACCTGGGTGGCGTCGGGGCACGTCAATAGCTTTAGTGATCCGATGGTCGATTGTAAGAAGTGTAAGCGCCGTTTTCGTGCAGACGATGGTTCCCTTGAAGAGGGGAAGGGGGCTTGCCCCGAATGCGGTGGTGAGCTGACCGCCGCTAAACAATTTAACCTCATGTTTAAGACGCATGTTGGACCGGTAGAGGATTCGGGCGCGGTCGCGTATCTTCGTCCCGAGACCTGTCAGTCGATATTTACGCAGTTCAAAAATGTGATGGTGACGTCACGACAAAAGCCTCCCTTTGGGATTGCCCAGATCGGGAAGGCCTTTCGCAATGAAATCAATCCACGGAATTTTATCTTTCGTTCGCGCGAATTTGAACAGATGGAGATGGAATTCTTTATCGATCCGGCCGAAGACGACAAGTGGTTTGCCCACTGGGTCGAGGAGCGTTTCAACTGGTGGAAGTTGATTGGCCTGGATGAGAAACGTCTCCGGCTTCGTGCTCACGAACCGGGCGAGCTCGCGCACTATGCCAAGATGTGCCAGGATGTTGAATACGAGATGCCCTTCGGTTGGTCGGAGATGGAAGGGATTGCGCATCGGACGAATTACGATCTCTCTCAGCATATCAAAACTTCAGGAAAAGATCTCGATTGGTTCAATGATGAAAAACGCGAAAAGATTGTTCCCTTTGTGATTGAGTCTTCGGCCGGTGTCGACCGTGCCGTTTTGGCGCTTCTCGTGGATGCCTACGATGAAGAAGAGGTGAAGGGCGAAAAGCGTGTCGTCATGCGTTTCAAGCCAACGATGGCGCCATACCAAGTTGCTGTCTTTCCGTTGTCGAAAAAATTGTCAGAGCCGGTTCTTAAATTGGCCGGTGATCTTCGTAATTTCTTCGTGGCGGACTATGATGATGTCGGAAGTATCGGAAAGCGCTATCGTCGACACGATGAGATCGGCACACCATTCTGTGTGACATACGATTTTGATTCCGAGACCGACAAACAGGTGACGGTGCGTGATCGTGATTCGATGGCGCAAGATCGCATTGCGATCGATCAATTGGAAACCTATTTAAGGGATAAGCTCACGGTAAAATAGGGGGAGGGCTTATGAAGAATATGAAGGTTCTATTTGTTATAATTTTTGTAGTTGTACTCTTGTGGAGTGGTGCCGCCTCAGCCATCTCGAAGGATGAGTTGGCGGCGCAGAGTCGCGTGGGAACGCCTCTGCCGCATATCTGCGAAATGATCGGCGAGATCAGTGTCAGCGGTTGTAAAAATAATCCGCTGATTCGCAAAATGGGTTGTGATGATATTGTTCCGCCCCCCGAGCATTGGGGTGGTCTCAAGCCTTTTTTGGGGATGGGGATCTGCGTCAATATACGAAACACCTCAGGTCCAATGGTGAGACAGACGGGATGTAAGGCACCTGTTCGTGAACGTTATTTTGTCCTCATTGAGAAGGGGAAAAAGAAACAGGTTCGTCTCATCGAGTCAAAAGAAGAATTTCGTCAATTCTTCGCGCCGATTACGACGCCACAAGAGGCGATTAGTTATATTACAGCTCTAACGGGTTCATACCCGCGGTATGAATTTCCGAAAGAGAATTATATCCATACAATGGAAGAAAATGGACGGTATGTTTCTAAGAAGCAGAAACCAACAGAGTCGCAAAAGAAGAGAGATGGTTTTCATGTGCGACTCTTTGATCACGAGCGCTGCGGCTGTTTTCGCCCCACGCTCTACGAAATCAACTATGTCGTGACAAAAGATGGCTACATATCGGTAAAGAAGAAAAAACCGATCTGGGAGGCCGCCCGCAGTTACCAAATCTGCATCGACTAACCCAACAAACCGTTTCCAACCTCCGTGGTTAACCCCGTAGGTTACTAACGGTTAACAAGGATAGAAGGAGGAAGAAGAAATGAGCAAGAAGAATGTATACACCTTTGGAGGTGGAAAGGCTGATGGCAATGCCACAATGAAGAACCTGATTGGCGGAAAGGGCGCCAATTTGGCCGAGATGGCCGGTTTAGGAATTCCGGTACCTCCAGGGTTTTCAATCAGCACAGAAGTTTGTACCTATTACTCAAACAATAATGGTGCCTATCCAGACGGTCTTGAGAAAGAGGTCCAAAAAGGCGTTCACTATGTTGAAAAGATTATGAAGACCGAATTTGGCAATCCTGAGAACCCGCTGCTTCTCTCGATTCGTTCCGGTGCGCGTGTCAGCATGCCGGGAATGATGGATACCGTTCTGAACCTTGGCCTCAATGATGAGACCGTCAAGGGAATGGTGACAATGGGTGGCGACGAACGTTTTGCATGGGATTGTTATCGTCGTTTTGTTCAGATGTATTCCGATGTTGTGTTGGGTGTCGACAATGAGAACTTCGAGCACCTGATCGATGAGAAAAAAGAAGCCAAGGGAATTGCTTTAGATACAGATCTGACAGCCGACGATTGGAAAGAGCTCGTTGCCTCTTTCAAAAAAATTGTGACCGAAAAAATAAACAGACCCTTCCCTGATGATCCATGGGAACAGCTCTGGGGTGGTATTGGCGCTGTTTTCGGTTCTTGGGGTAATAAGCGTGCGAACGATTATCGTAACATCAATGGCATTCCGCACGACTGGGGAACGGCCGTGAACGTCCAGGCAATGGTCTATGGAAATATGGGCGACGACAGTGCGACCGGCGTGGCCTTTACACGCGACCCATCAACTGGTGAAAATGTGTTCTATGGTGAATTCTTAAGAAACGCACAGGGCGAAGATGTTGTGGCCGGCATTCGGACACCCCAGCCGATCAATATCGCTGGAAAAACGGAAGATTCGCTCGAAACACTCGAAGAATCGTTTAGTGATTGTTACAAAGAGTTGGTCGACATCTATCTGAAACTCGAAAAGCATTACACCGACATGCAGGATATCGAATTTACGATTCAGAAAAATCGCCTCTGGATGCTCCAGACTCGAAATGGTAAACGAACTGCCGCGGCCTCTGTTCGCATCGCTGTTGAAATGGTGACCGAAGGTTTGCTCGACAAGAAGGGCGCCGTTTTGAGAGTCGATCCTGCACAGCTTGACCAGCTTCTCCATCCACGCCTCGATCCGAAAGCTCCAAAAGAGATTATTGCTAAAGGTCTCCCGGCATCACCCGGTGCCGCCGTTGGCAAGATTGTTTTTTCTGCTGAAGATGCCGAACAGTGGACTCAAAAAGGTGAGAAGGTGATCTTGGTTCGTGTTGAGACATCGCCCGATGATATCCACGGCATGCACGTTGCGCAGGGAATTCTGACTGCTCGTGGTGGAATGACCTCTCATGCCGCCGTTGTGGCACGCGGAATGGGTAAATGTTGTGTTGCCGGTTGTGGCGATTTGAAGATCGATTATGCTAAGAAAGAGATGACCGTCAAAGGTTCAGCCACCCTTAAAGAGGGCGACTGGATTACGCTCGATGGAAGCCTCGGTCAGGTCGCGATGGGTCAAGTTCCTACGATTGATCCCGAGTTGACCGGTGAATTTGAAACGCTCATGTCGTGGACGGATGAGTATCGCAAAATGAAGGTTCGGGCAAATTCTGATACGCCCCATGACTCTGAAGTGGCTATCGGTTTTGGCGCTGAGGGTATTGGACTCTGTCGTACCGAGCATATGTTCTTCGAGGGCGAACGTCTCGAGCGTTTTCGTGAGATGATTCTGGCCAAAGATGAGGAAGGTCGTAAGAAGGCTCTTGAAAAACTTCTTCCAATTCAAAAAAAGGATTTTAGGGGGATCTTCAAAGTAATGAAGTCTCTGCCCGTAACCGTTCGTCTCCTTGATCCTCCGCTGCATGAGTTTTTGCCACATACGGAGAAAGAGATTCAAGAGCTTTCGGGCAAGATGGGTATTGATCCTAAGGCGCTGAAAGAAAAAGTTGAGAGCCTAAAAGAATTTAACCCGATGTTGGGTCACCGCGGCTGTCGTCTGGGTGTGACCTATCCGGAGATCTATGCCATGCAGGCCCGTGCGGTCATGGAAGCCGTTTGCGAACTCAAGAAAGAGGAGAATATTGACTCGATGCCGGAGATCGAGATTCCATTGGTCGGTCATAAGAACGAGCTGAAGATGCTTCGCGATGTGGTTCAGGGTGTTGCCGAAAAGGTGATCGATGAAATAGGTGTTCGAGTCGAGTATAAAATCGGAACAATGATCGAACTCGTTCGCGCAGCGATCACGGCCGATCAAATTGCCGAATATGCCGATTTCTTTTCGTTCGGAACCAATGATTTAACACAGACCACGTTTGGTCTTTCTCGCGATGATGCTGGGCGTTTTCTCCCGGTCTACGTCGAAAAACAGGTTCTCCCGACTGATCCATTTGTGGCTATTGATCGTGACGGCGTGGGCGCCATCATGAAGATTGCAGTGTCTAATGGTCGTTCAACCAAGAAAGACCTTGAGATTGGTATTTGCGGTGAGCATGGCGGCGAGCCATCATCCGTCGAATTCTGTTATCAAATTGGTCTCGACTATGTCAGCTGTTCGCCCTACCGCGTGCCAATAGCGCGTTTGGCGGCGGCCCAGGCGGCACTGAAATAATTGTTTGCATGAAAAAGGCGGAGTGCTAGTGTCAAAGACCAGTACTCCGCCTTTCATTTTTCAAGAGGGGATTCTATGCGTCGATGGGTTTTGGTTGTTTTGTTTTTTTCGGTCATCCTTTCAGGTTGTGCAGGAAATAATATTTTTCCAGCAATCGGTGCCAGCATGTCTAACCCGCTCTACGTGGCCGCTGATTCAGATCTGAACCGACTCTATGTCCTGAACTCCAACTATAAAGTCTCTTATCAGGATGGTTCCATTCATGTGGTGAATATTGCCGATCCGACGGCTCCCACACGAGTGAATTATACATCGATTCCTAGTTTTACGGGTCAGATCTACCTCGATACGACGAACCTTTTGCTCTATTCACCCAATCGTTATAGTTCTGGGAACACCGATACTGCCGATGGCCTATTTCGAATTAATGTCAATGAGGCCTCGGCCTCTTTTCTGAGTCGGACCGAATATACAGCCGGTGATGACCCCTTCGGTATTGTCTGTTGCGATGCGGCGAATGATATTTTGGTGGCGACCGAGGCCGGATTTATCGATTATTATGCCGTTGATAGCAGCATGACTCATGCCCAGCAGACCATGACAGCCCCACTTTCTACCGGTACGACCCTTGCGGGTACTGGCACAACGCGCCTAGCCATCTTTGGTACGCAGGCCGTGGTGACACGTTCGTACGGTGGTGCATGGGTCGTCAATCTTTCTGAACTTGGTTCAAGTAATGCGGTCGATTACTATATCAATGGGATGACGAGCCCGCGCGGCATCACCAGTGACGCGACATATATCTACATCAACAATGTGGAATATGCGGGTGGGCAGGTGGGCTCAATGGTTATCCTTGATATCTCTTCACTAACACCAAGTACCACCAATACAACTGCTACGGTGACTGCTCTGGCAGATGTGCAGGTTTCAAATCTGACATTGCCCGGTATTGAACCTCAGGAAATCTTAATTGACACCGATACGGCTTATGTTACCGACTTTAATGATAATGTTGTCTATATCATGACGCTGAGTGCCGATCGGACATCGATCACGAACACAACAACCGTTAGCGTCGAAGACGAACCGTATGGGATGGCACTTTATAGTACGGGTGGTTCTGCAGCCGCAGCGACGCATCTTATCGTAGCCAACTCCGGGAACGCCAGCGGCGGAAACAGTGTCTCTATCATTGATCTGACAGTTGCTACACCTGTAGTTGTCGGAACCTATCCATAACCACATGCATTCCCAAAAGGAGACATCATGGACTTTCAAGATTTGAGAAGGTTGGCCGATAGCTTTATGCAGGTCCGGACATTGCAAGTCGCAACCGAGCTTAAACTCTTTGATGTCCTCGCCAGTGAGGCCCGCACGGCCGTTGGCGTTGCGGAGGCCTTAGGTTTGGAACCGCGCGCCACAGAACTCTTCTGTAATGCCCTTACCGGAATGGGACTTCTCGAAAAAAGAAATGGCACATTCATTAATTCGGGTCTTGCGGAGCGTTATTTGGTAACCAGTGCCCCACAATATTTTGGTTGGATTATTCGTCATAGCGCCAATCTGTGGGAGAGCTGGGGGCGTCTCGCCGAATCGCTCAAGAGTGGCAAGGCGGTTACTGATCGTAAGACGGCCAAGCGTGATGATGTGGAATGGGAGGATTTCATCATGGGCATGCATAGTATCATCGCGGCTCGTGGTGACGCCAAGTTGCTTGCCGAAAAAATTGATGCAGGTAGTTGCCAAAAAATGCTCGATCTTGGAACTGGTCCCGGGACATTTGCGATCACCTTTTGTGAACACTATCCTGATTTGAAGGCCGATCTCTTTGATCTTCCCGATGCCTTGAAGGTCACTCGGAAAAATGTTGATCGTTATTCCGAAATCAAAGATCGAGTAAATCTGGTTGAAGGAGATTTTACTAAAGATCTCCTCCCTCAGAACAATGATTTAATCCTCGCCTCCAACATCATCCATATGTTGAACGAAGAGAACAATGCGATACTCATGAAAAAAGCGGTCGATGCCCTAAATCCAGGTGGACAAATTTTGGTCAAAGATCATATCCTAAATGAGGATCTAACCCTTCCAACAAACGGTTCTGTCTTTTCTCTCCACATGCTTCTCCATACCGAAGGCCGCGACTATGGTTATCATGAAATTAAAAAGTGGCTCGAGGATGCGGGATGTGGTGAAGTCTTCCTCCTCGATCTCCCAAATGGGACGCCATATGGCGTTGTCGTGGGTGTAAAATAGCCTGCAGGAATTCGAATATTTATTGTATATTTATCGATAATTAGGTGACATTTCCGGCCTGTTGCTGATGTTCGGCCCCGATTCCTCCGAAAAAGTTCGAACAGCAAGATAACTACATGATATTATTGGTGTTAATTAGATATAATAATCCCAGAAAGACGCAACTCTACCCCTTTCTGCGTCCGATAAAGTATAGGGGCCAATAGTGGTCGGTTTTTTAAGGGCGAGAGAAGATTAAGGGGTGACAGAGGTGGGGTCCAATCCCAAAATTACAGGTCAATCAAGACCGCAGGTCTCCGGTGAACGACCAGAAGATTTTTTGGATCAAATAGCCGGTCAAGGCCAATCCATTCCCGAGAGCAATGTAGGCCAAACACCATCATCGAGTGTTGATGTTCGTTCCGAAAAAGGCGCCCCTCAATTATTTTCAACAATAAAGTCTACGGCACAAAAGGCCATTCAACTTGCAGGTAAGGTGAAAGAAGTCGCCAAAAAATGCCTGAAGAGCGATGCGCTGAAGGCACTTCGGGTCTCTCAAGTCCTGGATGACGACGCAAAGGCTTTAGGTATGGAGTGGAATAGCGATGCTATCGGCACGCGGATTTCGAAGCTGGGCCAAGTGGTTGCATCTTCAGAATCGACTACCGCCGAAATTCAGGAGGCCGAGAATCAGCTAACGCAGATGATCAGTTTAATAGAGTCGGGAAGGATGTTGATCAAGCTTCATGCAGACCACATTGTTGGCGATCCAAAAATTTCTGCCTCAACACTTGGTAAGCGAACAACGGCGCTAGGACAGGCCTATCTAAAATCACTTGAGAAAGTCGTTTTATCACCTGACAAGCAAAACATTGCGCTTCTCAGTGCTGTTGCAATCGATTTCAACCGCAGTCTTGCCTTTGTGGGTAATCATAAAATGCTCGGCGAGACGTTTAGCACATTGCCGAACGAATTAAAGAACCACCCCCTCTTTAGATCGGCGAAAGAAAAATTGGATCTCGCTGAAAATAGTTTCCAGACAGGTTTCCCAGATCTTGAAGGATTACAGGAAGCGACACAACAATTTTCCGAGAGTCTTGTTGGCCTATGGGCCTCTGCCTCCGGCATTGTTCAGACGGAAGGACCTCTATCCCCCAAAGATCAAGCCCTAGCGACACTTCTCACTTCATTAAAAACAGCAGGAAAAGGATTAGATAATGAGCGTGCCCTTGGCCTTTATCAAATCGAACAAAGTTTAGCGGGTGATCCTGAGTATCCAATCGATTTGGGTCTGATGGCAAAGCATAGCGGAACACTTCTTGCGGCGATGGGTATCGTTCAGGCCATTGACGAGAAGCGGCTGTCACAAATTCGAGAGATTCCGGACCCCGTTCTTAGTTCTGTGGTTGGGATGAGCCAAGTTGAGGGGCTTCTTACGTCTCCCGACACGCCAACAATCTTCAAAGAAAATCCCGAAGTGGTTCTTGCGTTTCTAGTGGGCGAAGGTGTTGTGACCGAAGAAGGTCTTGGAAAAAAGAATCTTGAAATCCTGACAGGTCGTTTAAGCAAAATCGGAAAGGCGCTTCGTTCAAAAACGATGTCTCAAAGTGAGGGGGGAGATCGTACAGCAAAAGTTCTCGGTGGAATTGCGCGACTAGTTGGCGACAAACAGAGGAAGGGTCTTCTGGATGGTTTGAAGAGCGCTCTTGTTATGGATAAAAAGCAATTTAGAGCCCACTTCACCCAACAGATGAGGATCGAGGGGTTGATCAACGGAACCTATTATGACTACCAAGGTCCCTGTGACGGCCTGGATAATGATTGCGATGGCATGGGTGATACAGACTACGATGAATCCGCGTCCGTAAGGAAAAAAGGGGCTGAACTCTCTCGCACACGGAAGAGGATTATTCAAAGGGCTGAAGCTGAATATGATTCTGCAACACGTGCGCTTAAGGCCATGATCAATAAAGATGAATTGGTTCGCCGAAAACTGAGAGAATTTTTTACAAACAATACAGATCAGTTTCCAGCGTTGAACGTAGTAGATGTGGATGGGAATGATGTAAATACAGATACGATAGCAGCATCGGGTTGGGAGAATGCTTGGGAGGAATATCAGAAACATGATGTGCCAGAGACGGTATCGGCCCTTCAGTCGACATTGATGTATATTCGTCCTGAGTTGCGTAAGGGAATTCATAATCTGATTCGGGTGAATAGCTTCAGCGATCTACTTGAGGCCGAGAGAGAGCTATCAACATTAGCAACCGATAAAGAAAACTCCTTTGCGGCTGTGATTGAGATCGCCGGATATTTAAAATCGGTTCAGGGTCTCAAAAAAATGGCGCAAAATTTGGATAGAGAAATGATAGGGCCGGCCAAGGCCTATGGACAGGCTTC
>CAYWXY010000009.1:19771-33356 GCA_964462555.1 uncultured Pseudomonadota bacterium
AAGATCTTCCTCGAGAGTCACAACATTAACGCCGGAACAAGACTTTCAAAGATCCGGCAAAATCGTGATCGTATTGCCGGTCAAATCGCGTCGCTCCATGATCAGATGGCCATTGCCGATGTCTCCAATGCCGTTGGAATGGCCTATCTTACGATTCCATTAGTGGCAGTTGCGGCCTATTATTCGGCCGGTGCTGCAACGGTACTCGGTATTAAGGGATCCTTGGGATCGTTTCTGGCGAGCGCCACAACCTTTTCACTAATCCATCAACTAGGAAGCTCGGTTTTGCTGGGAGATATCCCAACGAGTGGTGTTGATATACTGGAACGCTGGGCGATCGATGTCGTGACCTTTGGCGCCCTTCGTGGTGCCGGGATTGTCGGGAAACTGACCGGTTATGAAGCAAAGGCAGCACGGGGTCTTCTCCAGGACGGTGGAAAGTTGTTGGATAAGGCTCTCACCGTCAAACAGATGCGAAGCATCTCTGCACTCTTTGGAGCATCACATACGATGGCCAGTGGTCTGGCTGATGATGCGTTAAAACTCATTGCCTCCTATCATCTTCTTCATGGTTCACAGATAGGCCTGGCCACAGCCGGTATCGGTGAAATGCCGCAGGAATTTTGGAATGCCGAATCGGCGATGCATCTGACATTGATCCACATGCTCAATAAAGGCCATACGCCGGGTGGTGCTCGACGTGTACGGCGTGTACGTTCAGCAACACAACATGAGCTGCGCCTAAAGGAAGCGCTATATATATCACAAGGATTTAAAACGGAACCGATACCCAAAGGTTTTGTCGTTTTGGATCCCATTCAAAATAGCGTGATGGAACAACATATCCTCTCACCGAAAATAGTGAGAGCCAAGTTGGCGGCAAAAGCTGCAGTCAAAAATGCCGCCGAATGGACAGAGAACAACCCCAAAAAAGTAGCCGCGGCTTCGGCGGCCTCTCTGCTCCTTGCCACAGGGTTGATCTCACCAGAGGCGGCGGTGGAGCATCTCGGAAGGATGGGAGACAATCTGTCATTCCTGGGAGGAGTGGGTGCCCTTCGAATCCTTGGCCTTGGAAGAAAGGGAAAGACGCGGGGGGTAACCGCTAGGCAAACGACGTCAGATCTTGAAAAGATTTATAGAGAGCGCGGATATAAAGGCGAGATTTCAAAGGATCCCTGGCGTGACCTACAGCTTGAATTGCGAATGAAAAGAATGACCGGAGAATTCGACGGTGGTACCCAAGAGATCTGTTACGAACACTCAATGGCCTTTCGTAGGAATGTCAAGACGCTCGTCGAACATATACGATATCTCCAGAGGACGGGGAAGACAGAAGTGGTATCGGCCGAATTGTCGGATCTATTGGTGAAGGAGGGCTTCCATCTGGATGGAACCGTAATGACCGACGATCCGAGTCGTCCAGGATATATCTTTGTGAGCCGGGGCAAGAAATCCCGCTTTTACGATGTGAAGACGTCACTTCAGAAAAACGGATCAGCCTACATTGGCTCCGATACGAAGATTAAGATATCGATTAAAGGTCTCGATCCTCTAGAGGCCAAGCTTTTTGTGAAAAATGGGCGTTATTCTTTAGTCAGTATCGGTAACGCCAAGATGACGATCAATGGACGACCAGTTAAAACGGGAACTCCAGGTGAGGTTCATTTAGAGGGGGGAAGACACCGTGTCACGATTGGTGAGGCGGAACTAACGATATGGGTGCCAGGAATGAATGGTACACCAAAACCCAAAGTTACCATTCCGGCCAAGATACCGACTGTTCCACCAGAGAAAGTCGTGACGAGGCCGACAGAGAGGTCGATGAAGGTGGGCGATCCCATTTCGACGGGCACGTTTGATGTTCAGGTCAAGGGGATTGAGTTTAAGCTCCCGAGAAACTGGGTCGATGATCGAGTGTTAATCGGCAATAGAGGTTCTGTTGAATCGTCATCTGCGCCGGGGATGTTTCAGATCAAGGATGCCTTTGTCTCAAGGCGTCATGCCGTGATCCAACATGAAGGAGGAAAATATTATCTGGAGGATGTCGGTAGTCGGAACGGAACGTTTCTAAATGGTGAGCGTTTGCGTTCCGGACAGAGAATGCAGATTCAAGAGGGTGATGTCATTCGTGTAGGGTATACCGAATTTGTCTTTCATCATCCAAAGGTTGAGCCCGTTTTTAAGATGGGAGTAGAGGCGGAACCGGAAGCTGAAATCGTTGCTCGCTATGAGGGTGATGTTAAAAGGGTTCTTAATATCGACAGATTGGCCGATGGAGAGAGTCGCGTGATCGGACGTGAAGATCTTCCTCAAGAACTGGGTTCGGTTTCTCGTGAACATCTGGAGTTCAGACGTGTCGGTGATGGGGTGCAGGTTCGTGATATTAGATTGCCAAGTCGAATTAAGGATCGGCCATCCACCATTAATGGCGAAAAAATGGTCGAGAACGAATGGCACACCTTGACGCCTGGTGACGTTGTTGCGGTTCAGCTCAGATTTCAACGTTGTTTGTTGGTCTTCAGGGAAAAATCCCCACTGGTAAAAAGTTTAGAGGCTGTATCGGAGCCGGTTAAAAATGAGATCCTCCATGTCTTTACGGAGGCAAAATCTCCAGAGGACCTTTTGCACACACTCGGCCTGATGAATAATAGTACTGTTCGCCAACTCCATGAGGCTGTCGGCCAGGCGATGAAGGGAGAGGGCCACCTTTCACTTTTTATTCCAAGACTATGGGGAATTCAGGAGCGTCTGGAATATCTAATGGTTGAACAAACAAACCAGTTGATGAAACAGGTTCCCACCGGTTTTGAGATTACAACAGAAGTGCCGAAAGGCGTCTCAGAAATACAGAGAAAATATCTTGAGGCATTAATTGGGAAAAAATTTATAGATGATGTTTCTGCTGCGAAAAGTTTCGAGGGACTGGCTTCTCTTGTTGAAAAATCTCCGATCGAATTTTCGAACATTGTAGGCTGGAACCGCGAGTCGGTCGTGCGGGAATTAAGAGCATTGGCCGAGGGTGGTGGTAATGGTCTTCAAAATTTTCCGGATAGTTTTGGGGTTCGCCAGAAGGTAAGGAATCTCTTGGAGCGGCACTATCTTGAAACCTTCGAAAAGGATCCAAAGTATGGCCAAGAGTTACCATTACCGCGAGGACCAGGAAAAGCAGCACGCTATGCCCTTATTGACGGTGAATTACGATCCATTTTTGAATGGGTGAGAGGATTTAAGAACGTAAAGGGACAATCCAGACGATACAAACCATCGGAACTGGAAGAGACGATCTATCAGGTTCTGGAACGCTTCAATAACCAACTCTCGTTTGTCACGACCTCAAAGGGAATTCGTGGTCGAGTGATAGAATATATGGAGAAGGTTGTCAAAGCAGCCGAGGAACTCTATCCCGATGAGATGAAGAATGTGCGATCGGAAAGGAGAAATCCTTATTCGGGGGAAAAGATTTATGAGGAACACATTGAGACAATCTATCGTGCCGCGAAGATGATTATGAACTCCCATGCGGGTCGTCCAATCTTTGGTTATCCAACGGCCACGGAAAGATCCAACGTGGTAAAAATGGTTAATCTCTTTTTCTCAAAGGAACCGGTTGATGGATATCGATCAGCACAGGAGTCCATTCGGAAATGTGTCGATAACTTGAATAAGGATAAGGCGAAAGGGCAGTTCCGTCGTTTTATGGAAGAGGCAACTGCCGAGGAGAAGGCGCTCGTTTTGGAGACCTACTTTGGTAATTATAGTCATCGCCACTTCAAGAATGTAGGTCATGCACTTGTTGCGGCAAGATTTCTCGGACAGATGGGGGCCTATCGAGAAGTTGGTGTAACAATTTCATATAAGGGGAAATCGATCTACGCCAATTTGACGCTGGGTGACATGCACTCTGTGAGTAGTGAACATCATGGTTCATTTTATCTGATGCACACCCACCCCGAATTGTTTCGAGCGAAAAGCGGGGAAGTCATGGGTGAGAATAGACATAGCGATGACGGAAGAATGGCGACGGTCTATTTGTCCGATACAAATGTCATGAAAGATACGCTGAACGTTCTCTTTTCAAGGCAGGATCTTAATTTGACAGTCAGGGAGGCTCAACATTTTGCTTCTCTCCAAGGCGACAAGGCGACAGAAACACCCTGGTATAATCCAAAGACGCGGACCTTTACCACCTGGGTGATCTATAAGTATGGAATGGCCCGCATGGACGTTGTGTTGGCTGAACGAGGCGGCGTCGAGAAGACCAAAATCACATTTGGCGTCATGACCGACCAGGAGGCTGGAGTCCACCTCAATAGTGCCTATATGGATTCTCAGCGACGACTCTCTCGAGAGGCTCAGAAAATAGGCGTTTCTCTTGAGTTCGAAAAGGTCCCATACAAACAAATCTCCAGCGAGTACAGCTATTAAAATGATCCAGTTGTGGCCTATTTGGCCCCTGAGCTCTGAATCTGCATCTCACTCTTAATCTTCATCTAAATAACTAATTTACTTTGACATTTTTCGCTCATTGTTTGTCATAACAAGCCAGATGCCGATTTTGGTTTTGATTAAGATCATGATTGGGACTACGACTAAAATTCAAGATTAACGGAGTTTGTGGAGTATCTACCATTCGTTTCATCTTGTAACCCAGGCCAATCTGATTTTGATTATGATTGGGACTGTGACTATGATTATGATTTTTTGACCAGAGATTATCGTAATTTATATAGTATTTTGATGATTTGAAGGAGTTGGTCCTGAATTATTTCATAGGTCGGATTATCGATGTACTTCAGGGCTTCAGCAATATCCATTATCGAAGAAGTTTCTGCTGCAGATGCCCTGGCTATAGAGAAAAATCGTCTTCGTTCCTTGGGTAATCGTCGGCCATTACCCTCGGCAATGTTCAGAGCAATACTACTCACTGCCCTTCTCAGTTGATCAATAAGATATGACGTTCCTCTCGGCCACGTTCTCGTGATCGATGGCACGTTCCTTGCGATATTCAAGGCCAGTTCGTAGCATTTCAATTTCTTGTGATTAAGCATTTATTACTCCTTTCGTGGGTGGAGACTTTATTGCCTCCCCACCTATTTGAGGAGGCAATAAAGTCTCCACCCAGACAAAGGAGGTCAATTCATGAATCACAAGAAATTGAAATGTTACAACCTGTTACTTGAGGCAGCAAGGAACGTGCCATCGATTCTTAATAAGCTTCCCCGAGGAAATGCATATATTGAGGATCAGATTAAGCGAGCCTTATCCAGTGCAATCCTAAACCTTGCGGAGGGAAACGGAAGAAGGAGCCCTAAGGAGAGAAATCGTTTTTTTGATATATCACTTGCTTCAATATCTGAGACATCTGCGGCAATAGATATCATCGTAGCATATGGTTATGTTGCTGCCAGAACGGAAATGAATTTTAGGGAAATACTAGTGAGGGCTTACTCAATGATATTCAAATTAAAGAAATAATAATCTGACAATCTTGATCTAGATCTAGGTCTGAAATCTATCAATCTAGAGTCTCCGGGGCCATATTTGGCCCCTGAGCTCTCACTCTTAATCTTCATCTAAATAACTAATTTACTTTGACATTTTTCGCTCACTCGTGCTAAAATCGCATAACGTTTTCCTAAAATTTCCAAATATATCGTGAGGTTACAATATAGGGGTGAGATAACAAGATATGCGTTTGAAATCATTAGAATTAGTCGGTTTTAAGTCATTCGTCGATCGAACCAATATCAATTTTGTTGATGGTGTTACAGGTATTGTCGGCCCAAACGGGTGCGGAAAGAGTAACGTTGTCGATGCGATTCGTTGGGTCATGGGTGAACAGTCGGCCAAACATCTCCGCGGTTCGAATATGGGCGATGTTATTTTTAATGGAACCGAGACCCGCCCCGCGATGGGAATGGCCTCCGTCTTTCTGACATTTGATAACGCGGATGGTCGGGCGCCAGCCGAGTATGCTGACTACTCGGAGATCACAGTTGGACGTCGCCTCTACCGTTCGGGTGAAAGCGAATATTATATAAACAAGGCCCCTTGTCGCCTGAAAGATATCGTTGATCTCTTTTTGGGAACCGGCGTTGGAACTAAGGCCTATGCCATTGTCGAACAGGGAATGATCGGACAAATCATTACCGCGAAACCGGAAGACCGCCGACACATGATCGAAGAGGCCGCCGGTATTTCCAAATTCAAGGCACGCAAGGATGCAGCGCTTAGAAAGATGGAGTCGACAAAGACCAATCTGGCCCGCATCGCGGATATCCTGACTGAATTGACACGACAAATTAATTCTCTCTATCGCCAGGCCAAGAAGGCCGAGCGTTTTACGCGTTATACCGATGAGCTCAAGGGTCTCGAGATGACCGTTTCGGCTCACAATTATGAGCAGTTCAAAAACGATATCGATAATCTAAAAAATCGTCTAAGCCAAATTAAAGAAACCGAAGTGGCCGGTGGCTCAAGATTGTCGGGCGAAGAGGCCGACATTGAGTCGACGCGGGTACAGCTCAATGGCCTAGAGATTGAAATTGATGATCTTCAGGAAAAAATTTACGAAAGACAAAACGAAATTCAACTTCTTGAGGCGGATGTTTCATATAAAACGAGAGACGTCGACACGTTGACTGCTCAGATGCAGCGCTGGTACGCAGAGATCGGGGAGTTGACGCAAAAGATGACGCACTCTCGCGAAGAACTTCTTGCTGCAAACAATGAAAAGGTTTCTGCTGATCTGAAGACCCTCGCAGCGGATGAAGAGTTGGGGTCGATCGATGGCGTGCTGGACGAACTTCGTGATCGTCATCATCAATTGGTTGAGGCGCTGGAAGATAGTCGTCGCAATCTCTTTGAGTGCGTTGAAAAAGTTTCGGCGATGCAGTCTCATTTTGATCAGGCCAAGCGTCGCGAGGGTGAAATCGGTGGTTGGATCACAAAAGATCAAACTGAAATCGACAACATTGATGATCAGATCAAAGAGATTGAGGAAAAGGTTAGTTCAAGAAGCGGTGACGTTACCGGGACAAAGCAGCTGAGGTTGACACTTGAAGAGGAAAGCGGTGCAGCTGAGGAGACACTTAAGAAGCAGAAAGAAGAGATGACGACGGTTCAGGAAAAAGTGGAACGTCTAAAAGAAGAACTAAGTCAGAAACGTTCCCGCCTGCACTCCCTAGAAGAGCTCAACCGTAATTACGAGGGATACCAAGAGGGCGTGC
The DNA here is from genome assembly GCA_964462555.1 of uncultured Pseudomonadota bacterium. Taxonomy (GTDB): domain Bacteria; phylum UBA10199; class UBA10199; family CAYWXY01; genus CAYWXY01. The sequence continues at coordinate 27,001 of CAYWXY010000009.1, forward strand.
GTGCCGTTTTGAAACACCGTGAAGAGGCTGAACAATTAGAAGGCGTGGTCGGCACAATCAATGAGATCGTCGAGACAGAGCCAGAGTATGAATCGGCCGTCGGTGCGGTTTTGGGTGAAAAACTTCAATATGTCGTTGTGAAATCCCACGAGGTTGGCGTCGAAGCCATTGACTATCTAAAGACCGCAGTCAGTGGTCGATCAACGTTTGTTCCGGTTGGCCTGCGTGCCGAATCATCTACGGATACCGTAGAAGAAGAGGGTGTCATTGGACCTCTAAAGAATTATGTCAGATACAGCGACGATTATCACAAGATCGTCGATTATCTCTTCCAAGATGTTGTTTTGGTAGAGGACCTCAATAAGGCCCTTAATATCTGGAAACAGGGTGGTTCGAATCAGACATTTGTGACGCTGGGTGGTGAAGTCGTTGACCCAGCCGGCGCAGTCACGGGCGGCGCTGGAGGAAATACCTCTGAACAATTGATGGTCCATCGCCGTGAAATCAAAGAATTGACCGAGTCTGTCTCTCATCTCAATTCCGAACTTCAGGTCGAAGAACAGATGCTTCATAAATTGAAAGATCGCGTGAAGGGGCTTGAGACCAATATTGAAAAGCTTGAACATGAGGCTCATCACGAGGAAATAAAGCTCGTCAATCAGGAGAAAGATCTTCACCATCTTGAGAGAGAGCTTACCTACTACCGTGCTCAGCGTGACAAACTTACGCTCGAGGTGGCGTCGTTGGCTGAAGAACAGTCAGCCGTAAAGAGGGAATGGGAACATAGCGAAACAGAATATACGGAGGCATCCGAACGAAAGAAACGGCTTGAGGACGATGTTCGTGCGCATCAAACAGAAGAGGCAGAGCTTCGTAATCGCCTACAAGATATGATCCAGAAGCGAACGGAGCTCAATATTCAGGTTAAAACCGAGAGAGAAAAGGCAGAGGCCTTTGATCGAGAAATTGCCAGACACATTCAGGCCATTGCAGAATCGATGGGTGGGATTGCTTTTAGAGAATTGGAAATCGTTCAGGCCAAAGAGACGATTAGGGCCAATCAGTTTAGTGTCGACTGCAAAGGGAAGGCCCTGACATTTCATATTGCAACGATTGATGAATTGAAATCCAAACATGTTGAGTTGAAGACACGTTATGATCAGGATCTGATGGCTGTCCGTGAACGAGAGGCGTCAATACGTGATCTCCGAAAGGCACACGATCATCAAATGAAGGAGATGCACGAGATTGAGCTCGACTATACGCAGAAGCAGGAAAAGCTCAATTACATGTGTCGTGAGATCTTTGATCGATATCGCGTTGATCTCGCAAGCGCATATCGCGAGTACCTGGCGACGGAAGAGATGGATCTCGAAACGTCAAGTCAGCGTGTAGACGAACTTAAAGAAAAGGTTAGCAAGATTGGTTCAGTTAACGTCGATGCAATTCACGAATATGAAGAGCTCAAGGTTCGTCACGACTTTTTGCAGTCACAACATGATGACCTTACCCGGTCGCTGGAAGATCTTCAGAAAGCCATTCATAAGATTAATCGCACCAGTCGTGTTCGTTTTCAAGAGGCCTTCGACTCGGTTAATGAGCGCTTTCAGAAACTCTTTCCAAAACTCTTTGAGGGCGGCAAGGCCAGGCTGGTGCTGACCGATGAACAGAATATTTTGGAGAGTGGTGTCGACATTATCGCGCAACCGCCAGGGAAGAAGCTTCAAAGTATCACGCTTCTATCAGGTGGAGAAAAGGCGCTCACGGCCGTGGCCCTGATCTTTTCGATCTTCCTCCATCATCCGTCACCATTCTGTCTCCTCGATGAGGTCGATGCTCCACTCGATGATGCCAATATCGATCGTTTTAATGAGATGATCCGTGAAATGACCAAGTTGTCACAGTTTATTCTCATTACGCATAACAAGCGGACGATGGAACTGGCCGACACCCTCTATGGTGTGACGATGGAAGAGCGCGGCACTTCACGCGTCATCTCCATTGCGCTCACTGACAAGAAACATGAGGGAGAGGCCGCCGCCTAAGTGGTTACCATGGGACTCTTTCGTAAATCCTCAAAAGAAGATAAAGATGCATTGCGATTTGATGCGCCGAAGTCGAAGTTTTCAAGCAAGCTGAAGTCCTTTTTTAAACGCCGGGAATTAACGCCTGAATTCTGGGACGAGTTTGAGGAGATTCTTCTCTCCTCCGATGTCGGGCTTGAGACAACCGAAAAGATCATTACCTCTGTAAAAAATGCCAAGACGATGGATGTCTTAAAGGAGCAGCTCCGCCATATCGTAACCGAGACCTTTAAGGTTCATCAGCTGAATCTTGAGAAAAAACCCACGGTGATTATGATGGTGGGAGTCAATGGGGTGGGTAAGACGACGACGATCGCAAAGCTCACGCATCAATTGAAGGCCCAGGGAAAGAGTGTGATGTTGGTTGCGGCCGACACCTTTCGGGCGGCGGCCATCGATCAACTCAAGGTCTGGGGCGATCGTCTTGGGGTTCCGGTAGTAGCCCAACAACCCGATTCGGATCCTGCGGCCGTTGCCTTTGATGGTATTCAATCGGCAATATCGAAGGGGGTCGATGTCGTGATCTTGGATACAGCGGGACGACTCCATACCAATAAGAATCTTATGGAGGAACTGACGAAGATAAAGCGTGTATCGGGAAAGGCCCTGGATGGAGCGCCGCATGAGACACTCCTCCTTCTCGATGCAACAGTGGGTCAAAATGGCCTCAATCAGGCCAAAACCTTCAATGAGGCCCTCGGTCTAACCGGTGCCATTGTTGCCAAAATGGACGGTACGGCCAAGGGAGGCGTCATATTGGCCATAGCCGACCAACTGGGCCTCCCGATCAGTTATATTGGTGTAGGAGAGACCCTGGATGACCTGGAACCCTTCGATCCATCCCGGTTCATCGGGGAGATCGTGGAATAGCGCCAACAAATCCCTTGACATAGGGCCGTTCTTGGATATATTGCGCCCCTGCTTCCGCCAGAGGCCCAGCCCGCCTTCTGATACATCAGTGGGATGGCTGGCGGGGGATCCGCCTTCGGCGGAAAAGCAAGGACTATAAAAGAGGTGAATTATGTCGTTAAATCAGAAGTACACATGGAACGATTTTCTTAAGGAAAATCCAGGGTTTAAAGAGAAAAAAGTCAAGCGCACATCGCCCGAGGCTAAGAAGGCCTTTGAAGCGGCGTTTAAGGCCAAGGTCAAGGATGTCTTAAAAGATCGTCTTAGTTTCATCGAAAAAGAGACGGTTCGCGTGGGTAAGGTCAAAGATGGACTCCTCGAGACCATGAAGGCGACCAAAAAGGGTGTGAACAAGCGTCGCGTCCAGAAGAAGATCGGTACAAAGGATAAATATATCCATCGCCTGGGCAAGATGACAGAGCGCACCAAGCAGACCCAAAAAAGCATTTAGTCTAATCTAGTCACTATTTCTCAGATACTATCTTTGCAATGTAGGTTAACTGACCATTGACTCGCCGTAGATTTCCGAGCAGGTCGAGGTGTATGGAACTTGTCTCAAAGGATTCCTTGAGGCCCTCGTGAAGTCGGTTGATGTGGGCCTGTTCGTATTCCTCTTCCAATTGATAAATCTTCTTTTGGTGTCTCAGAATTTTCTGATGAAGTTCGGGGTGGGGAGTGGCGATAGCCGAAATAGTGATATTAAAATTATCGAGCACAATGCCATGAAAGTGCCGGAGCTCCTTCCATCCCTCATCCGAAAAGATAACCTTCTTCTTCCACTTCTTTTTCGCGAGCATTGATAGATCCTTGGAGATAATATCCCCAATTTCTTCCAGATTTCCAGCGATATGAAAGAGTGTGTACTGCAACTGACTTTGTCTGTCTGAGAGTTGTTCCTGTGAGAGTTGCGCCAGATAGAAGCGTATAGCCTTATCGAGGATATCGATCTTGTCGTCTCGGTCCTGGATGTTATTGATCAGTTCCGGAACATTTTTATCCTCTTCGAACATTGTCAAACAATCCTTGAAGAGATCAAAGGCATGTCCCGCGACACGTAAGATCTCATGCTTCACCTGGGCAAAGGCCAATACAGGCGTATCCAGAGATTTCTTTTCCAAATATTTGGGACCAAAGGGCTCATTTTCTGGGGCTCGCTCCGGCACAATTTTCTTGGTGAGTGAAACGCCGAGCGGGATGAACGGAAGGAAAAGGGCGGCGATGGCAACATTAAAGAAGACATGCGTCGTGGAAATTTTGATGGCGTCAACGGGAACAAGGCCTGGCGTGACGGCTGCAATCGATCGCGTTATCCATTCAACGAAATAGATGATATCAGAGATGAAGAGAAAGGCGATGGCTACACCAATAATTTTTACCATAATGTGTGCAATGGCCACGCGGCGGCCATCGGTCCCCATTGTTCGACTTTCAAAGAGTCCGCTAAAGCAAGTTCCAATGTTGGCGCCAAGAACGATAGGGACTGCAGCCGAAAAATGGATCACACCTGAAAAAGATAAGGCAATGGTGATGCCGATCGTTGCGACACTGGAACGAATGATAGCCGTGAAGAGAGTGCTGACCAGCAGTACTATGAAGGGATGAGTGGCGATGAACGTGACGATATGGTCAGGGATGGTCGTCGACGAAAGTGGAGCAATCCCCTCTGATATCAACTGAATGCCAAAGAGAACAATACCAAACCCCAGAATGACCCAACCTGTATTCTTGGTACGATGTTTTTTGGCTAGTAAACGAATGGCCACACCAACGGCGACAATAATCAACGCCCAATCAATAATTCTCCAGGCCGAAAAGAGAAGTGTGATCAGTGTGGCACCAATGTCTGCCCCCAATGTGACAGCCAATGCTTGTGGAAGCGTCAACATGCCTGTCCCGGCCAGACTGATGAGCATCGCTGTTGTCTCCGAGCTGCTCTGAAGAACCAGCGTTGTAAAAAAACCGAATGAAAAGGCTTTTAGGCGTCGGTTGGATATATTTTTTAGCGATATTCGAATGCGATCCCCTGCAATAAGCTGCAGGGACCGTCTTAAGGACTGAAGTCCCAGGAAAAAAAAGGCGAAGCCGCCAACAAGTACTGAAATCATGGTAGGGGAGTATAGATGAATTGGGTGGCCGAGGCAAGGGGACAAACGATCAACCGTTTCGGTCAAAAATTGTCTTAAGGCCGTCGAGCGTCAGAAAACGCTTGATAGGAATATCCATATCCTCAACAACCAGCGAGGCCAGTCCACCCGTTGCAACAATGGTCGGTTTTCCGCCAACCTCTTTCCTCATCTCATCAATCAGGTGTTTGACTAGACCTTTATAGCCATGATAGACGCCCGACTGGATGGCGCCAACGGTTGAATTCGCGAGAACACGATCACACTTTACAACATCGACCCTCGGCAGTTTGGATGTCCACCTGTAGAGCGCCTCGTTAGCAATCATAATCCCGGGTGCGATCGTCCCTCCGATATAGGCCCCCGCTTCATTGACATAATCAAGCGTCGTGGCCGTACCAAAGTCGACGATAATGCATGCTCGTTGATATTCCCTAAATGCCTCTGCCGCATTAACCAGGCGGTCGGCACCGATCTCCTGGGGGTTTGGATATTGGATCTCGATTCCAACGTTTGTATAATCGGCAATCAGGGGTTCAAGGTGGAAATAACGACTGGCCATGCTTTGATAGGCATGGTTGGCAGAAGGAACAACGCTTGAAATTGCTATCCCATCGATCTGGTCGAACTGATACCCTCCCATCTCGAAGAGCTTACGAAGGGTGAGCGCCATTTCATCTGCTGTTGATTTTTTATTTGTCTCTGTTCGCCAGTGGCCTAGGAGTTTTGAGGCTTCGTATATTCCGATCGCTGTGCTTGTATTTCCGACATCAATCGTGAGTAACATCCTTCGTCCCTCATTCTTTGCGACTACGACAAACTCTTGAAAAGATTTTTTACTACAGGATGAACGACCTTTCCGCCACGGATCTGAAGACCCTTGGCAAGAATCGGTTCTGTCTCCATGATCTTCTCAGGACCATGCGATGCCAGCTTCAGGATATATGGGAAAGTCGCCGAAGTAAGTGCCTCTGTCGACGTTTTAGGTGTCAGGGCCGGCATGTTGGGGACGCAGTAGTGAATAATGTTGTACTTGAGGAAAGTCGGTGCCTTATGTGTCGTCGGCTTAGCAGTTTCCATGCAACCACCCTGATCGATGGCCACATCAACAATAACAGATCCCGGTTCCATCCCTTGAATCATCTTTTTCGTGACAACCTTTGGCGCCTTGTCACCGGCAACCAAGACCGCACCAATCAAGAGATCACTCTTTGCGACCCATTTCGTTAGGTTCTCTGTG
>CAYWXY010000010.1:0-31500 GCA_964462555.1 uncultured Pseudomonadota bacterium
AATGGTGAAGTCGATGTGATAGAGGGGAGTTCATTTCTATATACAGAACTTAGCAAGAAGGCGAATGCGGATGTTCTTGTGGGTGAGGTGCGTGAGGTCAAAAAGGGGATTGGTTCCAAGAATTATCGGTCGTATATCATAACAAGGAAGAATAGCGGGATTGATGACCTGAAGGATTTGGAGGGGATGCGATTCTCTTTCACAGATCCCCAGTCGACGACGGGTTATCTATATCCAAGAACACTGTTGGCAGATGCTGGGATAACAGATCCTGAAAATTTCTTTGGGTCGACCATATTTAGCAGACATCATGATGTTGCGATTAATGCCGTATTGAATGGTTCAGCCGACGCAGCGGGCGTTGGCTCGTTCTTTGTGGATAATTTGGAGCCCGCAACGCAGAATAGATTAAACATTATTGCGAAGTCGGAATTGATACCGATTGGTCCACTATCGTATAGGAAAGATCTCCCAAGAGATCTTGTTGAAAAATTAAGGTCGGATCTGCTCCAGTTTCATCTGGATTTTAATGACGACCAGCTCCAGAAAATGAATATCAAGAAATTTGTTTCGGCTGCCGATTCGGACTATGACCCGATTAGAAAAAGATATAAACAGCTAGAGGGCCTTCCAAAAGTCGACAATTCTATTCAATATAAAGCGGCTCCCGTGGAGTTTGACAAGGCAATCACTGCGTATATCAGCAAGGGTGCGGCTTTGATAGTAGCTCCGATCATTGTATTGGTAATAGTATTGGTTGTGTTGGCCTTGATTTTCAGGAAAAAGATCTCTTCAAGTCTGAAGGTTAAGATGATTTTTGCGTTTGTCTCAATGTCTGTGATTGTTTTGGCTATATTTACAACCTCGACAGTTGTTGAGCTTCAGGGAAAAATCAAAAACAAGACAAATGAATATCTCTGGGATTTAGATTCGTTCGAAACGGGGTGCACGAATGCAATTATTGAGGAGAGAAGCGATCTTCTTCCAATGTATACAGATGATTTTGCGAGACGATCAGATATTGTATATGCGAAGGTGATCAGTAGAGGAAAATATGTAACCGATAGCAGTCATAGAGACGAAGGTAGTAATGTCTCTGAAAATATTTTAAAAAATACTTTCTATGTGGGGGATAGTTTAGATGATTCCATGGTTGAAGTCTTGGACCCGATCGCCGTTGGTAATAGGAATTGGGGATTGGTTCAGGTTGGCATTTCATTGAATCAGATCGATTTGATCATTAAAAAAACATTTTTCAAAAATCTAATGGCGATATTTGTCTCGATTATCCTAAGTGTTTTTGTTGCCTATCTCTTGGCTCGAAAAATTACAAATCCGTTAAAATGTTTGATGTCGTCGATCCGGGGATTGAAGCAGGGCGCAGATTTGCCCGTGGAAGACGCTGGGTCTGATGAGATCAGTGCGCTTGCTTCATCGTTTGAAGAGATGAGGGTGGATTTAAAGGACAAAGAATATTTGCTAAGTTCAAAGATGGCAGAGCTGGATGAAGATAATATTCAGTTAAAAGAGGTTTATAAGGAGATGGAAAAGGCTGATCCACCCATCCGAAAAGAGCTGAATGGTTTGGTGGATAAACTCACTGAAATTGAGACCCGAAATCCGAAGTTGAAAGAATTAAGGGGAACCATCATCCTTGGAGATAGTCCGGAGTTTTCAAGAACTGTTCGTGATATTTTTGTGCGTTCACGCGATAGCGATCCTGTTTTAATCTATGGAGAGACCGGTTCAGGTAAAACGGGTGTGGCAAGGTCTATTCATGCATTAAGCGAACGCTCGGATAAAGAGTTCGGCGAATTCAATTGTGCTGAATTCGCATCGTCGGATGCCCTGATTGTTCTCGGAAAGCTCTTTGGTTACGGAAAAGATAGCGGGATTCAGGGAATTCCAAAGGAGGGGCTCCCAGGTTTATTGGAGGAGTATGATGGTGCAACCCTATTTTTGGATGAAGTGACATCCCTGCCTCTCCAGGCCCAGGCCCTTCTGTTGTTACCTCTTGAGGGTCGACCGTTCAATCCGGCTGCAGGTAAGGGGAGGCCGATTAAATCCAGCGTAAGGTTCGTTTTTGCTGCAAATTTGCCCCTTCTCAGGGAAGTTGATGAGGGGAGATTTAGAAAGGATTTATTGAGACGAATAAAGGTTAGAGGAACGATAAATATACCGTCCCTTCGAGAAAGAAAGAGCGATATTCCGATGATGGCTGAACATTTTCTAAAACAGTGGTCTGAGGAGATGAATAGGACGATGAAAATTTCTTCTCAAGCGATGGCCGCTGTGAAATCTCATGATTATCAGAATTTCAATGTTGGTGAATTGATCTCGACTATTCGGGTTGCAGCGGACAATGCGTCATTTGATGATAAAAAGGTTATCGAAGTTTCGGACTTGCCTCATGAAATTCAGATTAGATCTTCTATTAGTGGAAAGGACTTATCCTGGGCCGATGAAATCGAAAAAATGGAAATTCTGGTCTTAAGAGAAAATCAGTTTGTGATCATCGACAGTGAAAAGGCCTTGGGTTATCAGAGAAGCACGAAGACGCTAACTAATCATATTAGAGGCATTTGCTATAAGGCTCTATATCTTAACGATTGGTCCGTTGAGTCTGCTACAAAGCATATCGTTGGAGAGCTATCTCCATTATCTCAAATTGAAAGATTTTCAAAAAAGGTCAGACAATATTTAGATGCCTTAAGACAGGCTATTTCAGATGGGACGGAGCAAAGACTCTTTAATAATTTGCCGCAGAAATATCATCAATATATCAATGAGGCAAAGAATCATAACTTCGCATGATGACTTTTTTCCTTCTTCCATGTGAGCGAGACCAAGATAGCGGCAATAAAGCAGCTGGCGATGCAGACACCGTACATTGCGGCCCACCCAAATTTTTCAGTGACAAACGCAAGGCCGACGCCGGAGATGATGGCGCCAATGTAACCAAAGAGACCTGCCAGACCGCATGCGGCGGAGACGGATTGTGAGGCTGTAACGCGAGACACCTGGACGCCTCCTACCAAGTTCTGTGGGCCGTCAACAAAGAACCCGATACATGCCAAAAAGAAGCATGTTAAATAGAAATTTTCCATACCTGCGACTTGATAGAACCCAAAAATACTTCCCGCTAAAAGCAATAAATAGATGATATTGATAGGTGTGCACCGTCCGTTAAAGAGTTTATCTGAGAGGTATCCGGCGACGATGCCGCCTGGCATTCCAAAGAGGGGCATGATCGACCACATGATTGCGACTCGAACCTTGTCGATACCGCGAACATCGTACATAAATTTTGTGGCCCAATCGAGCGTTCCAAATCGGATGAGATAGACAAATATGTAGGCAATGCATAGCGACCATATGTATGGATTGCCAAACACATATTTTTTCAGGATCTGAAAGTGGGTTAAATCTTCTGACGCAGAGACTGGGGCTTCTTGATTATGAAACTTCTCAATGGGTGGTAGGTCTTCAGCAATGGGACGGTCTCTTAATCTGTTTAGGAGAAATAACGACGTGAATATTCCGATAATTCCAGGTATATAGAATGCGCTCTGCCAACCAACATATTTTAATAAGAATGCTACGATCAGTCCTATAAAAAAAGTTCCGGCTGTGTGGGATGATGACCAAAGCGTCCATTTTGTTCCTCTCTCTTCGGAGCTGAACCAATGAACAAGGCCCCTTGCGACGGGGGGGAAGCCCATCGACTGAAATGCGCCATTTAGGCCCCAAAAGAAGGCTAGGAGCCATAGTGTATCTAAGAAGCCGAAGATAATATTGATAACGGATGCAAAAAAGAGACCTGTGGCCATAAAGGTTCGAATATTTGAACGGTCTGCGAGTAGTCCGCTTAAGAATTTTCCAATTCCGTATGTGATATAAAAAATGGACCCAAGAATCCCCAAATCAATAATCGAGATCCCTAATTCTTTGCTGAAAATTGGAAGCACAGCTGAGATGTTTTTTCTTGTGAAATAAAAGACGACATAACCGATATACATGCTGTAAAACATTCTCCATCGCCAATAGCGATACTTTTTCTTGATGATTTTGGGGTTTGATTCTGGGTTACTGCTTGGGGGATAGACACCAAAAGTCTCTTTAATCTTCCCTATCATGTATCATCTCCTTCACATATTTCTTTCCGGCCGAGACGGCAGGCTGGTTGTAAGGATTGATCCCTAGGAGTTCGCCTGTGAATGATGTCGCGAGTTCCAAATGCGTAATCATCTGTCCAATATTGTATGCGTTGATTTTTGGAAGATCGAATCTATAGTACGGGATATGATTGTTCCTGTAAGTCTTTTCGGTGGCGTCTGCCATGATTATTAGGAGTTCACTCAGCCCAATATTATTCAGGTAAGATATATTTTTATACTGTTTAGAATGTAGGGTCTCAATTTTGATATCGTTGGGATTTTCTTTAACACCGATTAAAATGACGAATTTATCTCTGGGGCCGTCTAGAATGAGCTGTTGAACAGAATGATTGTCTGTCGATCCAATAAGTGCCAGCGGTGTTGAGCCGACCCTTTTTCCATCTTTTCTCGTTTTCCCTAGAGATTCTGCCCAAAGTTGACGAAACCATTTTGAAAAAACCGTTAGGCGTTCATCAAACGGAAAGAAAACGATGATGTTCTTGTTTTCTGACATGGCTTCGATTGCCTTTGTTGCGATGATCGATGAAATATCACTGTGCTTTCGATCATTCAGTGTTGTGTCTCTGGCGTTCGAAGCTCCCCGTAGTAGTTCTCTAACGTCTATTCCCAAGATTGCAGCTGGCAAGAGACCAACTGGCGACAGGACTGAAAAACGACCGCCAACTCCATCTTCAATGTTGAATAGGTATCTGAATCGGTAGGCCTTATCCATTTTTCGTAAAATGCTTTTTTCGGAATGACCTGTGATAGCAACAACATGGTTTCCCACATTCTTTTGGCCTAAAGACTTCTTAAATAGGTCGAAGACCGGCAAAAACGACCCAATCGTTTCTGCCGTTGTTCCGGATTTGGATACGACGATGAGGAGTGTGTTTTTTGGATGGATGATTTTCAGGAGATTGTTGATTGTCTCAGGGCTAGCGTTGTTCCCTGCAAAAAAGAACTTGGGGCCATTTCTGATCTGTTTGGGGAGATTGTTGTATAATGATCCATGAGCCAATGACCACTGAAGTGCCTCGGCCCCTAAGCTTGAACCTCCAATCCCAAAAAGGACAACATTTTCGAAGTTGTCTCGGATATCCTTGGATGCGTTGATAACGTCATCGCTATATGAAATGCGATCCAGATCGAGCCATGCAATGTTCTTTGAGGCGGCCTTATCCGTTGGGAAAAATTTTTCGTATTCATTCTTAATTTTTGTTAGATCATTGGCGTAAGCTCCAGAATGCGGGTGCATAAAAGCTACCGTCAGAACTAAAATTGTGAAAAACAAAATCCTCTTTTTCATAATGCCCCTCTTTTTTTATTAGAACAGTGACCCAGTCCCGTAACCATCTCCGCACAATATAGCAATTTGTGTGCCAGTCCATGTTTAAACGAATATAGTGCAGTAGAATACGGTATTCTGGAAAAACAACTTTGGGGCAATAAACAATTTGGCCTCAATTCCTACGAACATTCCTACGTACTAAATGCAATTCCAACACGCCATTTATAAGGATTTCTTGGACGACTGCTAAATAGTCAAGAGATTACGGATGGATAGTTGAAAATGGCTCTAGTGGCCTATTTTGGCACAGTTCCTGCTTATAGCTATCGAAAAAAGGAGGAATGATGAAATCGACAAGTGTGAATTTGGGTGAATTTTTAAAAGTAATCGGTCGTTGTGGCTTTGAGCAGGAAACAGCGGCATTGCAACAATCATTTGAGAAGTATGGGATTGATGACACGCCCGTTTACATCGGCCCAGAGGAAGGTGACGGGAAAATTCTATTTACTTACAAAATGGGCAATGAACCAAAAGCCTTAAATGGAATTTTGAGATTTTCTGAAAATGGGAAACTTATCGATGGGTCTACGGGAGAATCGGTGTTCACAGGATCTAAAAAAATGGCAGCCTTCATTATAGCTGGTTTGTTTGGAAATCAAGAATTAACAAGCCCGCTAAATAGCTATGACCAAATCCTTCTTGGGGGAGTAGAGTCTTCTAAGGCCTGCTATGATAACGATTCGTCCACAATTTGTAATTACTCTGGAATAACTAGGGCCTTTGATGAAATTAAGCGACAGGAAGAGTTTGAGGAGGGCCTACATACACTTAGGGCGCATGAGTCATATTATGAGGATAGGAGAGCAGCAATAAAAAATCATTCTGCGCTTCAAAGTAGAACATCAAGCATAGATAGCCAGATAATTAAGAACCCGAAAAATATTGCTGACGTTCAAAAAAATCTTGAGCTCGTAAATATAAAAATTGAAATTGCAAATAATATTTTAGCCCCAGAATTGCTTCCAATGCTCGAACTCAGTATTGAAGAAAAGATCGAAGAAATTAAGAGTGATGAGCCGATATTTCGAAACAAATTCAGCAGTGCTGCCAAAAAAGTTTTAGAATATCGAAGGTTAGCTGAGAGTGGCGATGTGAGAACACGGTATTGTGCTGCTCGAAAAACACTTAAGGTTCTAATGCAGATTCACTTAGCGCTTTCAAAATTTAACGGGGGTGGTGCATGTGAGGAGTGGGTATGGGAAAAGGTGCACCTTGGAAGGGGTGAATATCGAACGGACGGTGTTTGTGTGAAAAGTACTCCTGGCTACGACATATCGGAGAGAGAGCTTATTGAGCACGTTACAAACGAAGGGTGGACCCCCTCGAATTCGTGCATTGTCGGTGGAATGATAGGTGCTTTGCCATTCAATTAATGAAAGGAGCGGTTATGTCTGAGTTTAATATTTGTTTTGATAGTGCGGTCTATCAACGAGCGCTCAACCACCTCAAGAGCGTCGGTCTTGTCGCGAATGATCTTTCCTATGAGACCCAATCGCTTAAAGATCATCCCCAAACGCAATATGGGTGTGTCCAGGGTAAGAATCCCATTGTTGTTGAGCTGAAGCAGATTCCCAAGGGACCTTTTATAAAACAGGGGTCGAAAGAGGGTCTCTATGTGGGAGATGGAGGGAAAGCATATCGGATCGTTTATCCCGAAAGTATGCTGCGGGGGGTGAAGATTGTAATGGGGCAAGATGTTGAGGCGAACGATCCGATTGATAAAGTTGCTGTAAATGGGCTGAAGCTCCTTTACCAGTGTGAACAAAAAAATGATTATACCTGTTCAGGAAAGGTCGTGGCTGGTTTGCAGGTTCAAAAAATTGCTGCTCAAAATGAGATAGCTGAAACAGAAAAAATGCAGATGAATCAGGCCATTGTTAAGGGAAAACAATATATAGAACGGGCCAAGCGAGTAATTGCCTTGTCAGTAGAACAGGATAAGGGTCCTGGGGGCATCAATCCAAAGGACCTGCAAAGCATTTTGTGGAAGTATAGTTCTGAGATAAATGCCACGCCGACGACATTAAGTGAGGCTAAAAGTTTTTTGAGGAACGCAGAGATGTTGTTGGAAGAGATTCTTTTGGACGATTCTGGCTTTAAGACGATTAACGAACGGCCTGTAGCAAGTGGTTGTATGGGAAACAAGTATTTCGATCCAATTAAACCCTCTTGTTCTGATGGACAAAGCGGATATTCAGGTGAACTGCAGAGTGTCGGTTGTTCCGATATTGGTTTTGATGCGACTCATTGGCTTTCATCCGGTGGTTGCTATACGCCAAGTAAAACGCCTAGCGAAACAATTAATGACTTGGTTGGGCCTGGTGGTCGTCTGTAACATTGTTTTTAAACGAAAGGAGTTTGTTATGTCTGGATTTAGTATTTGTTTTGATAGTGCGGTTTACCAACGTACACTGGAACATCTAAAGGGTACGGGACTGGTTACCGATAAAGGATGGTCTGGGATGTATGATCTTCATCGCTATCCCGAGGATACTCAGTATGGCTGTGTTGCGGGAAAGAATCCAATCCTTGTTGATCTTAATAAATCTCCAAAGGGACATCTTCAGAAACAATACAATTATGGCCTCTTTTCTTCGCCAGAGCTCTATGTCGCGGATGATGGGAGGGCCTACTACGTTGTTGATACATTAAATCTTGATCGCGGAATAAAAGTTTTGGCTGGGATGGAAACCAATGCCAAGGACCCCGCCGAGGCGGCGGCATACGAAGGGCTTAAGATTCTCTATCAATGTGAGGCAAAGGGTGATGCCGAGTGTACGCAGAAGGCAGTTGCTGATCTGAAGATAAAGGGAGCAGAGGCAAAACAGGTTGCGATTAATCAGTATGTGAGTGAGGGGAATAGGTATGTCAGTCGTGCAAAGGAGATTATTGCTCTATCCAGGGTACAGGATAAAGGCCCTGGTGGTATTAAGCCTTCAGACTTGGTTCAAATCTTTAATAATCATACTGACATGTTTGGAACAAGTTATCGAGAATATATGAATCCCACCACAGTAAGTGATGCGTCATCGTATGCCGGCTACGCAATGAAGATGCTAGGTAGTCTTGTGTTGAACAAGTCCGGTTATAAGACGATTAAAGAGCGCCCCGACAGTGGATGTACGGTTTCGGAATATGACACATCTCCGCCTTCTAGTTGTCCAAGTGGTGAGACGGGGGACGGTGGTGAGGAGAGGTCTGTAACCTGTTCCGATATCGGTTTTAGCGTTACAGAGACCTTGTCTTCAAGGGGTTGTTCAGCGCCAAGCTCAGATCCGTGGCCACCTGAAGGTTACGACAATAGGTGGTAGGAAAAAATCAATTGGCTGATATTCGTTGATAGGCTATGATGCCCCATGCTTAAAAACCGGGGCATCACCTTCAAACTTATCTTCTATATCCTGACCAGCTCTTCTGTCGTTCTTATTCTCATTCTAGGTTATGATTATGCTGTTTCCCGGCGTTATATCAAGAAGATGATCGACCGGGATGCAGCTTCGTTGACCCGAATTGCCGTCGACAAGATTGAGGGTATTCTTCAGTCGGTGGAGCAGGTTCCCCAAACGATCGTCAGTTTTTTGGAAGATGGTAATTATAATGAGGGGGAGTTGAACCGGATTCTCAGGAAGATTGTCGGAAATAATCAACGTATCCTTGGTGTGGGGGTTTCCTTTGAGCCCGACATGTATGAGAAGGGACGGCACTTTTTTGCTCCATACTGTTTCAAGGGAAACGAAGAGATAAAGTGTAAATATCTGGGCAGTGAGAAGTATGATTATTTCAAAGAGGATTGGTATGAGGGGGCTAAGAAGGCGAATGCTCCTGTTTGGAGTAAGCCCTATTGGGATTGGGGAGGGTCGAAGCGGCAGTTGGCCACCTATTCCTTTCCTTTCTACAAGATTGTTGGGGGAAAAAGGATTTTTCAGGGGGTTGCGCAGGTTGATCTGTCCTTTGAGTGGTTACAACAATTTATCTCATCCGTAAAGTTTGGAAAGACCGGTTACGGTTTTTTGATTTCTCGGGACGGGAAAATACTTACTCATCCTGAGGATAAGACGTTGGTGGGGCAGGATCTCTTTAATATGGCCCGGGAATATGAAAATCAACGTCTTAGGGACGCGACTAAGGAGATGGAAGAGGGCAAGGCTGGGTATGTTTCCTACAAACGTTTTATTGATTCCAGTAAAAATATGTTGATCTATACGCCTCTTTCCGCCGGAGATTGGTTTCTCGGCGTTGATTTCCCGCGTGAAGAATTGGTTTCCGATCTCCATGACTATGATGAGATGATCGTTGTTATGGCGATTGGAGGCATTGCTCTTCTATTTATCGTCACGTATTTTGCCGCTAATTCTCTAACGGGTTCGCTCAGAAATTTAGACGAAAAGACACAAGAGATAGTCCGAGGAAATCTTGACTTTGAGCCGCCGGAGATAAGGTCGGGTGATGAGGTGGGACGCCTTGCCGAATCATTTGCGGCGATGAGGGATTCGCTCAAGAGTCATATCAAACAACTGACCGAGACGACAGCCGTAAAAGAAAAAATGTTAAGCGAGCTTCGGATCGCGCGCAGTATTCAGATGTCCTTGGTGCCCAGATTGATTCCTAAGTTTATCGATGATGACCGTTTTGACGTAGCGGCGATTTTGGAGCCGGCGCGTGAGGTTGGCGGAGATTTTTATGATTTCTTTTTCTGTGCCCCTGACAAACTCTATGTCGTGATCGGCGATGTTTCGGACAAGGGCGTCCCGGCAGCACTTCTCATGGCTGTGACCAAGACGTTGATCAAGGCCTTGGCTAAGGGTGGAAGCGATATTGTTGATATCTTTAAACGCCTGAATAAAGAGATCTATTTTAATAATGATACGGGTGCATTTGTTACCGTTTTTTGCGGTGTTCTAGATTTGAGTAGTGGCCTCTTCACCTTTTCCAATGCCGGTCATCACCCCCCTGTACTTATTGAAAATAGTGGAGAAGTGCACTCTCTGGAAACCTTTTATGGTACCGCTCCCGGAGCGGTTGAAAAGGCGGTCTATAAGAAGGAGATCTACCAGATGAAGCCGGGGGACCTGCTCTTTCTTTATACCGATGGTGTGATAGAGGCCTTTAACGATCGTAGAGAGATGTTCACGGAAGAGCGTCTTCTCAAATTGCTCCAGGAAAATAAATTGGCCAGTGCGCGGATGCTTGTGAATAGCGTTATGGATGGTTTAAGTCTATTTGTTCATAAAAAAGAGCGTGATGACGATATTACCATTCTGGATTTGAGATATAAGCCTGTTGAAGGGGATGGGACAACAGTGAAAATGGTTCTAAAAAATGATTTGAGCGAAATTTCCAAA
This sequence comes from uncultured Pseudomonadota bacterium, assembly GCA_964462555.1. Classification (GTDB taxonomy): domain Bacteria; phylum UBA10199; class UBA10199; family CAYWXY01; genus CAYWXY01. The sequence goes on from CAYWXY010000010.1 coordinate 10,851, forward strand.
TTTGCGGAACGCTTGTCTCTCTTTGGGTCTGAGAATCATCTGTCGAAAGAGTCAACCAATGAAATCAATCTGGTCTTAGAAGAGCTTTTTACGAATTGTGTCAGTTATGGCTTTGAAAAAGGTGTGGAGGGTCGTATTGAAATCGAGGCCATGATTGGTTCAAAAGAGATTCGGATTGAGATGGTCGATGACGGGAGGCCCTTTGATCCCCTGGCTTTTACTCCTTCAGATCCCAATATTTCACTGGATGAGATGTCGGTTCATGGTCGGGGTATTTTATTGGTAAAGCATATGGTCGATACAATGCATTATCGCCGAAAAGCCGATCGGAATATCGTAGTGATGACGAAAAAAATTGACTAAGAAACGCGGAGGACGTCTTCTAGCCCTGCAATCTTGAATGTTTTCTTAAGAAGTGGATTGGTATTTGTTATCGAGAAATGTTCCTCTCCCACCTCCTTGGCAACGGCAATACATAAACCAATGAATGCAGAGGCGATGTAATCAACATTTCCAAGGTCGAATGTGATGTTGAGACCCTGCGTGGTCTCCGTGGCCTCTGCAATCTTTTCGTGCAGGGTGGTCTCGACCTCTTTGGTTTTTAGACCGTCAAAGTGGCCCTTGAACTCACAAGTAAGTGTATTCGTTTCTTGATTCAGATTTGTTGTTAACATATGCACCTCGCTTATATGTTTTTGTGATACTCATCTAATAGGATGTCGACATCGATGGAATCGTCGAAAAAATTCTCCTGCGAAAATTTCGCCAGCTTAGTATTGTCGCGACGTCTACACAGTTTCTTAATGTTGATCAGATGTTTTGATGAGATGTTTTCTGTCGTAATGTTTTTGCCTCCGGCTCCGCACCCGAGTGTGAATGACGTCTGGAGCGTGTTAAAGATGCCGCCGACTCCACCCTGGGATGAAGGCGTGTTGACGACGACACGTCCAGCGTTCATTAAGTTGGCAAATTCATCGATTTTGCTATTTTCGTTAGAATAGATGCTAGCGGTATGGCCGATGCCACCCCGATAATTCAGATCAATGCAAACCTTAAGGGCTTCAGGGAAATCTTTGGTCGTGTAGTAGGCAAGGATCGGTGCAAGAATTTCACCCGAAAAGGGATGGTCTTTGCCGATGTCTGTTTGTCTAACCAATAGTATTTTTGTTCCCTCGGGAACATTGAGTCCTGCGAGCTCCGCAATCTTTTTGACAGGCTGTCCAACAATCGCCGGACTCATTAGTCCGGTCTTTGGGCTGATAACGATCTTTTCGAGTTTCTCTATTTCATCCTTCTCTAGAAAATAGCATCCTTGCCGCTGGAACTCTTTCTGGGCAGCATCGGCAACATCATGTTCGACAACGACGGCCTGTTCGCTGGCGCAGACGGTTCCATTATCAAATGTTTTGGAGGCAATGATACTTTCGATAGCGAATGGAATGTCGGCGCTCTTTTCGATCAAAACCGGAACGTTGCCTGACCCCACACCATATGCGGGTGTGCCAGAACTATAGGCAGCCTTGACCAGGCTTGGCCCACCGGTGGCAAGCAAGAGTGCAAGTTTTGGATGTGACATTAAGTCATGCGTCAGGTCGAGGGAACATTCCTTCAGCCACTGGATGCAGTCGTCGGGGGCGCCGGCCTTGAGTGCAGCCTCATAACAGATTTTGGCTGTTTCTCCGGAGCATTTGAGAGCCCTTGGATGAGGGCTGATAATGATTGGATTTCTTGATTTCATTGCAATGAGACATTTAAAGATGACGGTTGATGTCGGATTGGTAACAGGGATGACACCCAGGATCGGACCGAGTGGTTGTGCGATCTCCGTGATTCCTGTTAATTCACTCGTCGAGATAACACCGGCGCTCTTTTCGTCTTTGATGCTTTCATAGACCAATGCGCTGCCAACGACATTCTTAGTGACCTTGTCTTGCCAGACACCCAGACCTGTTTCTTCGCAGGCCATCTTGGCGAGCTTTACCCGATTTTTGAGAGCGGCCTTATAGACGGCTTCGATGATTCGGTCGACATCTTCTTGGTTCAGTTCGTTAAAGATCGCAGCGGCTACGCGGGCTTTGCCGAGATATTCATCGGCCAATGCTTTATAGTCAGTCATAATCCCCTCCTTGTGAAACGCGGCTATATTAATGGGATGGGTCCGAAATAGCAATAGTTACCTTGTCCTACACGCTCCCTATTGTCATTCGGCGGTCCCCATGTTATCTTCTTGAAATGAAAACAATTTTGACCCTAGTGGTGTTGGTTTCCCTCTGTCTGCCGTCATTTTTGTCTGCCTCTGAGGCGACGCCGACGATGCTCGACGAAAACGGTTGTCATACATGTAAACGTGCTTGTGGAAGATTTGGTCTACAAAATGGCACGTTCCATTGTCACGCAATTAAACCGAATGAATACAAAATACCAATGCGGCTTTTCGAGGATGATTTTCCCGGTCGCTCTCAATATCTTCTCCAAGAATATGAGGTAATACTAGAATATGCGCGGCATAATATTTCGATTGATCCGGAGAATAAGATATTGCTTTTGAAGCCGGCCAAGAAGGATCCGACGGGTATATATAAAAAGAGGGAGCCGGTTCGAAAACTCCCAGGTCTTGAAAAGCATAATTGTAATTATAGTGATTCTCTCATTGTTCGTAAAGGTGCTCCGCCCAAATGGGAGAAGGTTTTTGGCGTGGCCATGCCGGCAGGGATGGAGGGAATCTATACAGTTTCAATGGGTGATAAAGAATATCTAGGAATATCGGCCCATCCCAACAGTTTTTTACTCTTGGACAAACAAGACAACGTTGTCTGCGCCGGTGATATTAAGAAGGGTCGCGTGAGGCTCCGTTGTCAAATGTTGTTGACCCGCCATATCATTGAATCGACACCATGTTGCTCTGCCGATTATGTCAGTCAGTAAAAAAACACCCGTCTGGGGTAACTTTTGACCCATTTTTCACTAAACGTCGATTTAAATAATTCAATAAAATCAATAACTTAAACTTTATCTCCTTTGGCACGAATCGTGAAGACTCCTATGGAGAAGGGGGCTTCATGGATATGAAGCATGTAATGCTTTTGGTGGCTTTTTTTGCCGTGGGAACGCTTGTGGCCTGTGGTTCTTCTAGTGGGACATCGACAGTGGATGACGATGATGATGGAAGTCGCGCGGCCGTCGAAGAGAGTGATGAAAATCTGATTGCCCACTATAAATTTGATGAGGGTTCGGGGAGTACGATCGGCGATTCCTCCGGGAATAGTTACGACGGAACATTGGTCGATGGTTCGTGGGTAGACGGTCTATCGGGTCAAGCCATCTATTTCGATGGAAGTGATGATGGGATTATTATTCCGGACGAGGATAATCCTCCGCCAAGCGCTATTACTGGTTTGGCTACAGGAAGTGTTTCTTTGTGGTTTAAGTATGAAGGGGATGTTGGAGATACAGGACTTATTTTACCGATTTTTTATATTGGCCCTGCTCGCGGTGAGGTAACAGTCAATGGCCTTATTATTGAGATCGGACACCAAGGGATCTGGAATGATAATACGGAACTCTTCTACACCGTTACAACGGACGACATTGAGCCCATTTCGTGTTTTGATTCGGGGGAGAATTTGACTGCGGGTCAGTGGTATCACTTTGTAGTCGTTGTTACAGATTCAGGTAATACGGGATACTTGAATGGTGTTGAGATTACCGATCGTGATTACAACTTTGGCGATTCCTCCTCAAGTTACTTTCTGAGTGCTCCGGAGATTGGTATGTTGTCTATTGGTTACGGGCGCTTTGCGGTTGATGGAGAGTTTCACGTCTTTAATGGGACGATTGATGATGTTCGGATCTATAGCGATGCATTGACAGCGGCAGAGATTACTGCTCTTTATGAGGCCCTGTCAGAATAGGATGTGATCATGATGAAACTGAGTGTATGGGTTGCAATATTGCTTTCGTTGGCGTTGGCTTTTCTTTTGTCGTGTGGATCAGCGACGACGTCTGGTGGTTCAGGTGATGATACCGAATATGCCAGTGCCGAGGAAGAGGCAGTAGAGACCGAGCTGGGTGATGACGATTGGCGTCTGATGTCGTCGTCGCAGGAGATCTTTGCAGGAATCAAATTCAATAGTCCAACCGGTGTCCTTACAATCATTAACAATTCGGACGATACAATTGGTGCGCCTGGGCTTAAGACGTATGATCTCGATACGGGAGATGCGACTGAGATCAGTGTAGCTGGTGCCGAAGAGATTGCTTCAGGTGAGACCTTCAAGGGAGATGTCGAATTTCCGGGGGAGCCGGGTGATGATGATTTGATTACCCTAGATCTTGATGATGAGGATGTTGGTGTCTTTATGACGTCGGCGATCTATGCTGCGTTGCCACCGATCTGGGGAACACCATCGGTGATTCCGCATCCCGGTATCTGGAGCTTTGAGATGGAGTTGAGCACTGCGTATTTGGAGGGGGTGGGTTGTCCATCTGAAGCCTTGTCGATGACCAGTGAGGGCCAACTGACAATGTCGGTGGCCAATAATGGCTTGTCGGCCATGTGGTTCGTATGTCTTCTTTTATCGAGGCTCATTATATGGTAACTTTGTCAGGCCGCTCTATTCATTTCCGGTGGAGACCGATGAGGGTCCGTCGTGGGGTTATAATGAGTGGGAGTTTGCGGCGACATCGACGTCGGAAATTACCGGTAAATTGGAATGGGATAACAATCAAGGGTGTACGGCAGAGTATCCGATTACACTTGAATTCATCAGCCTGGAGGATCCTACAATCCATGCTCTTTGCGAAGGAACTTGGAGCATTGAGTGGGGCGCGTTTTTCATGCGGAGGATATCCGATCAGTTTTCCGTTGCCTGCGTCGGGAACGGTTGATGTTTTTTATGTTGAGAGTGATCCACTTCATCTCACACTCGACACCTCTTCGGGAATGGTTGTCTTGCCGAACAATGGTGGAACGAATATATATGGCACTGGGAATCCACCGAGCATGGTTCTTGGTACGTCAACGATGGTTTTGCCGACGCCCCCCTACACCTTTCAGGCGACAATCGCAGCAGGCTTTATCCTAAATGCGGTATCAAAAACATATATGACGGGTGTTGTTAATCTTGTTGGTTATGGTGCTATCCCCTGTAATGGAGCTGCGACAATTACGATGGAAGCTCTCTCTACTCCCGGCTGTCCGTAATATTTCTTCGTCATCCTCCGACTTGATCGGAGGATCCAGTTTTTCTTCGGAATTTATAATATTATTTTGGGTAGAAGATGTAAGATGGTGCGGTTTCAGTTCCTGGTGTCATTAATTTCAGGAGTTCGGTGCGTGTCTCGGTAAGTCTTGGAACAACAAAGAGTGCGTGAGTTGGAAGGGGAGCAATTTTGTGTGCCCCAGCCTTTGCCAGTTCACGACTTCCCAGATGGCTGTCGACCATATTGTAAATAACGATGTTGGGCTGACCATTTTCAGCAAGATACGTTTCAGGATTTAGGATGTCGAGCATTTTGGTTTTTAGTTTAGTCTTTAATGAATCTTTGACTGTGTAGGTTCGACCATCCTTAGATGTATTGAAATAGCGGCTCAATGGTACGTTGAGCAATTTGGCCATTTCACCAAGCATGTAGAAGTCGGTAAAGGCAAGAGCTGGGTGTGAAACATATTGTCCGCGCTTGGCGTAGTGGAGTGCCCAGGGATCAATATCGGTTGTTGTAATTTCAACGGTGTCGAGTGGGTTCTCTCCATTCCACGATGTAGGATTTTTGTGAAAGTCATTATCGAGAAGGATCATTAGGCTGTATGCTTCTGCTCCGTATGAGCCTCCAACGATCGTGATTTTTGGGTTTTCTACACCTTTGTTAATCAGTTGTTTGAGCTCGTTTGCAATGGCCTTCAGTTGGCTAGGAAAGCGCAAGAAGCTTGAGGTGTAGACTCCGACGAATAGGCGGTTTTCCACTTCATTACGAAAAGCGGCATAGTGTGCGCTGAATTTCGTTCGATTGGATCGAACCATCGGTGGAATCATGTTTATCGACTCTTTGATCTTTTTTCCGATGAGTTGCTTGTAAGCGTCGCCCGAAGCTATCAGTTCGTTGGCTTTTTTTAGAAGAGCTTCGTGATTAGCTGAGTATCGAATGAAGTCGATAACGGTCTGCTGAACATTGAAACTGCCATTAAGTGCCAGATCAATAAGCATATTGGTCGATTCTTTTCCTCGGTACTCAAGCAGGGTGCCGAGTGCAGTGTCGAAGACTGCGAAGGAGAGAGATTCATAGAGATAGGGTTTTAGATCCTCGGCCTTTTTCCCGATTTGGTGCCATAATTGAAAGAATTTCAGGGTTATCCGAGCGTTACCGCTCTTGAGGAAATTCTCAACATCACTTTTTGTAAACGATTCTTGAAGTTTCGGTTTGTAATAGACCTCATAGTCGACCAGTTCCATAACAATGTGCATGCTGAGTCTGGCGAGCATTAGAGTGACAGCATCGACATCTGGTGTGTGCTGTTGTTTACATGTATCAAAGGGCATCCACCCATTCCATGCATATCGACTGACTAGATTATTAAACTGACCCTTGATCGAATGGATCGGATTTCCTTCGGTGTCGTTTTGGCTAAAGTAACCTTTCTTATAATATTTTGATAGGCGAACGAGCTGTTTAAGACACTCTTCGTCCATAAAAAGTAGTTGCTGAAAAACTGGTGTTTCTTCGGTGGCTTGCCATATCCAATCGATGAATTCTGAATTGTCGATGGCATCAATCGCCTGAGAAGTTATGTTGTTCTTAATGGCCTCAGGATCAACGAGTTGATCTGAGGCACTTTCGTAGGTTTGGTCTAGACAATCAATGTCATACCCATCACCATCTTCGCACATGTGAAGAGCCAGATAGGCGCGAACAGCTCCATCGAGAGTCAGCTCTGGGGTGCCGTCATGCAGTTGTTCCAGTTCAAAAATTGTCTGGACCAACTCTTGTTGGTAAGGGGTTGTAGCCTTGCTGAGTGACGAATATTGAATGTCATCGGGCAGAATAGGTAGACGTGTCTGACATTTATCCATAGTGAGGGTCTTGTCGGCTATCGTTGAAAATAGTTGCGTGTTAATTTTTCCACAAATAGATAGGTGCAATAATTAAAAAACTGCTCAGAATGCCTTTAAATACAATGAGTTGTGAGGGCGGAAACGTCACCTATTTAAACTTCATAATGACCATTTGGTTTGCGTCGATATTTACTCCGGCGCTATAGAGCTTGGCGTTTGTCGAGTCGGGAAGCAGATCAATCGGAACAAGCGAGGTTGATGAATAGATACCGTCTGTAAAATAGTCGGTGTCCAACGTTCCTGCAGAGGAATCGATGGCCAGAATATGCCCGGCGGTCATTGTTCCGCTTTCATCAAAGCTGGTCATGCTTACTCCCGATACGAGTAAGAGATCGTCCAATAGTGCGAGGTTTACACCAATCGTGGCGTCAGATGATTGAAAGAGGCCGTTTGTTCCGAAGGTTGTGTCTAGTGCACCATTTGAGTCGAATTTGAGGACAGCTAGAATACCGCTCCCGAGTGCTCCAGTGATATAGATATTTCCACTATCATCAAGAATCATGTCAAAAGGGCTTAATATCGATGAGTAGCTTGCAATGCCATCCGAACTGAATGATGTATCGAGTGATCCCGCAGAATCATATTTGAAGATATAGGCATATGTGTCTGTGTCTTCTTCACTCAAGTTCGTAAGTAGAATGATTGATCCGTCACTTTGAACATCGATTTTTAAAAATTCTCCATGATGTGTTATGTTGAGAGCTGTATACTTAACAACTCCACTCGAACCGAAACCAGATACAAGATCACCGCTGGTATCAAGTTTTATCATTGTTGGGTTATCGTAATTTCCAGGTTCGTCTGGCGATGAAGCCCCTGCGACATAGATATTTCCAGAGCTGTCGGTATCAATGCTATTTGGGTAACCGCCGATCCCTGGATCGTACACAGATATGCCATTTGTTCCAAAAGAGGAATCACCATCTGATCCATCATTGGCGAGCTTTCCTATGTTCCACTGTTGGCTTTCTAATTCGTCTGTGACAAAAAAAGCATAGATGCTCCACGTCGCATCGTAAACAATTGCATCATAGACCAAACCTGTACCTAATGTTATTAAAGAGGACCAGGTAAAAAGACCATTTGTTCCATAAGCTGTATCGCTCACACCTGCGGACGTAACCTTCCATGTAAATGAATCGTCGGCGATGGGCATAACCTCATACAGGTTTTCGGAGCTGTCTTGGATAATCTTTGCTTTGGTTATGTATTGAACATTCGTTGTTCCCGAGAAACCCATTGATACATAACCGGTGCCACTTGCGAAATCGGTATCAAGTTCGCCAGTAAATCCTGTACTCGTTCCGTCATCGACCGTAAATGTTCCTGACTGACAGACTGTACTTTCATCACTGAGTGTGACGTTGATGCCGAAAATATAACTGCCATTGGATGGTGATGCATCGAGCGTTAACTTGAGAACGGTTGAAGAGTCGACAGTAACAGTTCCCGATAGGGCGCTCGAAGGTGTGCAACTTCCGTCTGTGACCTCCTTGGCGCTAATTGACGAGCTGGATGAGGTCGACTCAATATAGAGGCTGCTATCACTAACAGTCGAGCTGTCGATGGCGCTGGCCGCCGTGTATTTGAATTCGGTGTTGGGCTCGATCGTTGTGCCGTCGAGGCTATTGATGCTGACAGAGGTGTCAGTAGCACCACCTCCACCGCCGCTTCCTCCGCCACATGATGCAAAGCATGCTATGATTAGTATCGAAAATATGGATATAAAAACCTTCATGGGACCCCTCCCTTAGGATGATTTTGGTCGCAAGTTCTGGGCCAAGGGATCTAAGGGAGTCACTTTTGTAACCCATTGAATATATTCATATAATAGCTTTCACATTATTCGAAGATGTCGGATTTGTGGTATCTTTTAACTCCCTGATGGGTGATAATTGACGGGTTCAGTCACTTTCTATTTGCATATTCCATGCATAAATATTATACGACTATTGAGAGGAACAAAAGTAGGAGGGTTCTATGGGACCGGGTTGTAGTCGGAGTGAGGCCAATAACAAGGTCGGAAGAATTGAGTGGGCCTATGATCATCAGGTCAATGATGCTGCGCGGATCGACTTCATTCGATCGACCGGCACGATGCGTCTTTCAACTGAGGAACGTGTGCAGATGATTCGTTGGCTTCGTGAAGAGGTGCCGATCGTCAAGATTGCGAAGGCGTTTCGAAATGCGTCGGAGTGGTTGGATAGTCGCGCCGTTTCAAAAAAGACAAATTCAAAACTTCATACAAAAGTTGCGCTGAGTGAAGAGATATTCAAACTCATTCAAAAGTTAAGCGTCAGTTGCGAGGCGATCAGCAGTGATCTGGATAGCTGTCCACGTTCCTATTTCATGTCGTGTTCGTATTTGACGGCGTCTGGTAAAGAAAAGAATCTCTTGCCATTCGTTACATACCAAAACTGCGAATGATATAGAATGTAGATTGTGGATTAAGACTTAGATCTAGACTTAGAGTATAGATTATTTTTTGAGTTTAAATATCATTGAGTAAGATCTTCTCAGATTTTCCTGGAAAATTGATTCTAGGTTAGCGGGCATGTAGCCATATGCGGCAATGATGTCGATGGCCGCTGAGACCTCGGATAGAGAGGCCAGAGAAATATCAAAGAAGCGATTCCTTTCTTTTCTGCTTGTTCGCCCGTTACCCTCAGCCAAATTAAGTATAGCGCTAGATAGTGCCCGTTTCAGCTGATCTTCGATATAGGCGTTCCCCCTGGGAAGTGATCGTAAGATCGCTGGCACATTCTTTGCGGTTTCGAGAAGCAGGCAGTAGCATTTCAATTTTTTGTGGTTCATTTTTACCTCTTTTCCTTGGTTTTGAATTTTTTAACTCTCTGATTCCGTGAAGAGTTAAAAAATTAAAAACCATAGAAGGAGGTAGTATGTTCAATCACAAGAAATTGAAATGTTATGCTTTAGCACTCGATGTGGCAAAGAATGTGCCAGCGATAACGCAAGCTTGGCCAAGGGGGTCTTCATATCTTATTGATCAGTTGAAACGGGCAGCGAGTAGCGTTGTCTTAAATATCGCTGAAGGTAATGGACGTCGGTCACTGAAAGATAGACAACGGTTTTTTGGTATAGCTCGAGCTTCCGCCGCTGAGGTTTCATCAATCATGGATATAGCAGAAATTTATGGTTATATCGATGAATCCAAGGGCTTAGAGATTCAAGATTACTTGCTTCAAATTGTGAAGATGCTCTACAAACTTCGTTGAATCATAGATCATCATCGTAATCCTAATCACAATCCTGATCGGAAGAATAATGATCGGTGCGGAATTTGATAAAGATGATATCTAATTATGTGAGATCAAGTTGGTAATTGAATCACACCAGGGGGTATGGATGGGGTGGAGTTCGCGGATATCTTGGATCCCCGGTTCTATTTCTGAGTCAATCAAATCTTTTGAATATCCGGTTTCAGTAATTGCTGCGGTGATTTCGTGAATCATCTGAAAGAGAAAGTTCTGATCCAGGAATGGAGTGGGGTGGATGATATTGTTGAAGCAATCCTGTAATGTTTTCTCAAGCATATGTTTTGCCTTGGCCTGACTTTCTGAGAGCATGACCAACATTCGAATCTTTTGGGATCGTGCTTCAGCCTCAATTCCTGGCATCATCGCTTCGTTGTATAGTTCTTTGACAGAGGGCTGTTTACCCTTTGCGGCCTCAAATGACAGGGGTCCCAGTTGTTCTCCCTTGAAATCTTCGTCCTCTCGTTCGGTGAGATAGTCGGCATATGCGTAGGCCGATTGGACAAAGAGACCTTTCTTCATTTTTGTATTGTTCCCATCGCCGAAAAGTGCTGTTGTGAATCCCGTGAGGAATCGAAGTTCACCGAGTCGTTCGATATTCATTTTGACTATCGGTTTATCGTTGGTGATGTCGACGCGCTTCGGATTGAGCTTCTTAATATAGTCGGCCAATCGCTCATCAAAGCGTTTGATCGCCCGAAACGAATGTTTGAAATTATCCATGGAGAGTCGAGCAAGGCAACGGATGAGACCGTAGCCCAGAGGGTAGAGATGAGGTGGCTTGCTAGATATGTATGCACCGAGAGACCGATCAAATTCCTCGCGAGCGTACCATCTCTCTTTTGAGACATCCTCATCAAAGGCCACCAGCCATCCAATGGCTACAGAGTTTTCTAGTTTTTCCTGATAGAGATCGTCGACGGCCAAATCGAGAAGCGCAAACCACGCGCCATTACGATTCAGCTGGGCAGCATTAAGGATTAGTTCATAGCTAGAATGCCGAACCATGGGATCTTTGGTCTTAAAATAGAGTTTAATGATCTTTTCGTAAAGTCGTTGGGTCTCTTTAAAGTCCGTTCTCTTGTTAAGGTTCAATAAACACTCGTATGCCTTTAGATCTCCATTCTTGAATCGCTGAATGAGTGAGTCGAGAGCCTTTCTATTTCCGAGAACAGCCAGTTCGGCGAGTAAGAACGTGGCACCTTTGTCTTCGGTCGTAATATGGTGATCGATCGCTCGAATATCCATGTGTTTGAGGCGCGTCTTAAGCCAGCGGATATCATTTGAGTTGGCCGTCTTGTTGGCTGTATGGTCCAAATAGTCCAAGAGCCGAATGGTTGAATGGTAGACCAGGTCAGCTGATGGCTCCGTGGCAATTTCAATAAAGGCATCCATTCGTTCCCTGAAGTGCTTATCCTTATTTTGGTAGCGAGTATCGGCCTTGAGCATGTTGGACCAAGCTTTGCCGCAATCAGGTCCCTTGATTGCCAGGTCCTTTAGAAGATGGAAGGGACGGAGGCCGTGTTTTCCCCGTTTGTCAAAGGATTCCAAGATTTCTGCAAGGTTCCAACCGATACTATAGTAGTCTTTAATTAACTGGCGGATCGATGGACTCTTTGCCAACGACTCGGCCGCCTGAAAAACAGCAGTGAAATCTCTATCCGGATAAGAGTTCAATAGTTTTTGCATTTGAAGAAGAACGTTGATAATTAATTTGCCAACATATCGATGCGAAGCATCTTCTCTTCTGCTTGGCACCACGGATGATATTGATGTGCTGTTGAGATAGTAATCGAAGTGATCGAGGGCGGTCTTAAGTGTAAGGCCTTTTAAATTGGTTATTTCTATTTTTCGCCCAAGATGATTGAGCGCAGTGAGCCCAACAATTGTTCCTTCATTTGATAATTCTGTCAGGCGCTTGACCCACTCCTCGGGATTTAGTTTATCTTTAAAGGGGATGTCGTCCATTCGATCCTTTATTGTGCCTATCCTGGTAATCTCTTTGAGGAACGAAACAACATTGTGGTAGTTGATTCCCTTGAACTTGGGGTCTTCTGCTCTCCATCGCTCAATGAGTCTGATTACCCCATTCTCTTCCATGTTTAACAGGTTGTATACAATTGACCCTGAGTAGGCATCGTTTGATGTAAAGCGTTCCTTCAGGAGTCGTTCACATTCGGCCTTGAATGTAAGATAGGTGTCCCATTCAGATGGTGGAATGGTCTCAGGGATCTTGTCATTTAGGACAATATCGATCACAAAATTATAATAGGTCACCCAGGAACTGTCTAAGCTGTCTTCAAGATATCGCCTTACATACTTATTTCGCATATTCCCCCTCAAGATATCGAGGGTCAATGCCATGCCGATCGGGTGGCCATGATTTACCAGTTTTTTGCAGATGAACCCGATTGCTCGTTCATCTTTTTGATAAAAAGCATCAATGATCGGTGATCTCTTTTCTCCAAAGAGGACTTTTCTCATATCTTCAGAGTCATCGACCGCATTGACAAGCGAGACAAAGAGACTCGATGAAATGACATCGGGCGTAGGATAGTTTTCGATGAGAGCGATCGCGGCAGGATCAAAGAGGGAATGTGTCTCGGGATAGTTAAGTAAATTTCGAAAGCGCTTATAATAGATGCCCTCTAGCAGCGCAACCAGGTGGTATTTCTCGTCTTTGTTTTTTCCAAGGGATAGGAGGTGATCCAGGACCTCAATGTCTGAGAGTGGAGTGAGGTCGAGATGTTGCATGAGTTCTAAGGCCTCACCCTCATAATGAAACATACGGTAGAGTTGTTTAAAAAGTTTGGGCTCCATTGTGAGCCATGTCTCGATGTCACCACTTTTTTCGACCACCTTTTGGATAATATTGCTGATAACCTCTTTTGAAACGCGAGTTAGATCCTTGAATTCTTCCAGTGTATCAATGACACCATCTGGGCTAACCTTGATCTCTGAAAAGAAACGTTTGGCAAAGCGGAAGGCTTCGCCTGATTCATTTGGAAAATATTGTTTATATGTTTGGACGAAGTGATTAAAACTGAGGTTGTTGATCTGATCCTCAATGATCTCTATCTCGTGCCGATTGAAGTCTTCGATGATCCCAAGAGATTCAAGTGCTCTGCCTGCTTCAACGATGGGCTGAGAGGCATTGCTCCAGAGATTCTTAACAAATGACTCGAGATAGAGCCTTTTTGGTATTTTTGGACCACCCATTTTTCCAACCCCTCGAAATTATACGGTTTTTGTTTAAAACCGTCCCTATTCACACCCTTTATTATCGGCAAAAGTGGGGAGAAAGTTGCTCACTAAATTCGCAAAATCACGCAACATTTGCCCTTTTTTTGCCGATAATAAAAATGCTGGGAGGGCACTTTTGAGGAAGTGCCCATGAGTAAGATAGATCTCAAAAAGATAAACAATCCAAACATTGAACGCTCTGACGAGAATCACCATTTTAGGGTCGAGGTGAAATCTGGTCATTTTAAAGAGGGGACGTCCATAGGAGATGCCAATATGGATCTCATGGGACATAGAACTTTCGTAGGTCTCTATGCAAAGGAATCCTTTGAGTATGGCTTATTATTTAATTATTTTGATCCATTTCCGATTCCATCACTTGCAATTAAATCCGTGAGGCGTAACCGCTATCAGCAGAATAAGATGTTAATATCCGGTCATCTGGAAAATCCACATTTGATAGCTCGTCTTGATCACAAGGATTATTTTCGTGACAAAACATTTGTCGATTTTAGATTCGGCGACTTTGACGGCGATGGTGACCCCGATCTGGCCTATGTGACGAGTCAGGCCGATGGGCTCATTCAGAGTCATATTTTCTATTATGAGCCAATACTTCGTGAAGATCAGAGTTCTATGGTAATTTTTGAGCTGATGAACAGATTTGTCCGCATGCATTTGATTCCCCATGGAGAGTTTCACTATTCGGTGATTGATCGAATGAAAGATGCCTTTTCGGTGGTCGATCGTCTGGCTGAAGGGAAGAGGGGGAGCGTGGAGGAGAGGGCTCATGATCAAGTTGTGACCACACTGACAGATCTGAGTCATCGGTTTGTTGGTCAGTGTGTCTGTCACCCAAGGGCCTTAAGAGAGATTGCCTACTATTTTGATTTTTTGACTAAATATGAAAAACGGCCAGAAATTCTCTCTGTCGTTGAATGGTTTAACGCCAGCGTTCTTTCGCCGCAGGTTTATTATCCCCTACTGGGTCGGGTTGCGAGCTCTGAAACCGATGACACGAGGGCTGCTGCCCTAGTGCGACTTTTTTCTCAGGTTGCGCGGCGTTGGGCAAAAAGTTCGGAGGGGGTTAATCGTACAGTTGATCTCCTCTTGGAGATTGCGCCATTTCTTACGATTGATCAGATGAGAATGCTTGTCTATCTTTATAACGAAACGGATCAGGAGGAGAGGCGGACTGTTTCCCAATTTTGTAAGGAGTTTGAGCGAATCAAGGGGCGTCCCGAAGAGGCATATTCAGAACTTTACAAATTTTTGGGTGGTTCGGATGAATTGTCTCCAGATCAACTGCTTAAGTATGTTAACCTTCTGGATAAAAGGGGTTCACAAGCCCGTATTCATGACATTATTGCAGCCGATAAGTCAATTGGCCCAAAGGGGGCTAATCTTTTAGCTAAAAAATTCAAGATCCTTCGTTTTGGTCGTTACCATCCCTCAGTTCTTCAGCATATGGTGGATCTCATTAAGAATCCATTTTTAGACGAGGATAAACCTCTCATTTTGGCAATGGTTGCCGGCTATGACCATAACGATGCCCTTTACTGGGGAAAATTTTTTAAACGAGATTCTCGTGTCAGGGTGATTGTTTTAGAGATCGACACCTGGGAAAATTTCAAGAATCTTCCATGGATGGTTCGAAGGGAATACGGCATTCCGGATGTTTTGATGTTAACCAATCATGGGCAGAAGCATCAAATTGATCTCGGACGTGATGAGGACGATTACGTTGACTATATAAATCTGAATTTCGCGTTGCGAATGAAAGAAGCATTTCATGATTTTTTTGGGTCACAAGATGCCCAGATTATTGTCAACGCATGTAGTGTGGGTGGTATTCCAGAAGACTGGATGAATGGGACAAATTTTGCCCAGATGATGGCCGATGCCTTTGGGCGAGAGGTTAGGGCTGCGCGAGATATTGAAGGACTTCTTTATATAGATGTTAAGGTTGATAGGGAGGGACAGGCCACTCTTTATCCGCTTTTTATGGAGTTTGGGAAGGAATGGTTTGGATTAAACCCGGGAGGCAAGATTTTCAAACCTCATTATGGTGAAAGGCCTCCGGAGATAACGTATATACGTGCCGCGGATGCGAATATTGGTTGGCAAGGCCTTGTGGGACTGAGCGTCTTTGGCGATGAGCCGGCATTGAGTGCAGGCGTTGGATATAGTCATCAATTCTATCATCGACTTCGCCTTCGTATGGACCTGAGTGTTCGACAGTATCTTTCAAAATTTAAATCAGCAATGACGGTTGATCCCGAAATTTCTGTGGGACTGACGAACCATCTCATGGCCTTTGCAAGTGGTGGTCTTGGTGCGAGTGTTAATGGTGGCGTGAATCCCTTTCTTCAGTTTAAGAGTGGTGGAAAACTGGTTTTCCTCCCCAATTATGGCGAACTCGACATTGGCTTCTCCACAACCAATGGTTGGGATCCCAACTTCTACCTCTCGTACACCCTCCGCTTCTAACAGGTGACGTTTCTGCCCTTGTAACCTGTTGAATAATAACGTGAAAAACCTCTGTTTTTCTAATTTCGAGCAACTTTTTGAGAGATTGGACGATAACTATATAGCAGGGTTGGGACAGGGAGGTCTATTATGGGTAAAAGGGTCAAATCTATTACCATCAATCATTGTTATCAATTCAAGACTGGGACGCATGACATCATCCTTCCCGACAAGGTTGATGCTCGTCTAAAGATTAAGGGTTCCCAGAAAAATCCGACTTGTAGACTGACATTTCGAACGGAAAATGCGTATGGCCAACGCGTGGATCATACGTGGATAGATAAGGGGTGTGATGGTCGGCGGATAGATAAGAAGACAAAGACGACGGGCAAAAAAACCAAAGAGCCACCCAAAACAGATTATCGATATATGATGGGTTATGGACGCCCTTATAAGGGGATGGGGTTCAATCGATTTGGCGATGCGGTGATGCAAAAGGCCATGCGTCAGATTGTGAGAAATTTTTCATATCGGCCATGTGTAAAGCCGCCAGAACCACCCCCGCAAATGCCTGTGCCCAGAATGTCTCGACTGCCGATGGGTATGAGTGGTCTGGGTTCAAAGGGCGGTCTTCAAGTGAGGTATACCAAGAGGCCAAAACAATATCCCGAGATTCATTTTGATACAGCGAAGTCGGCGATTCGCCCAGAGGGCAGGAAGACATTAGATGACTTTGTTGCAGGGCATCTCCGCGGCGCGATTCTAATTGAGGGCCACTGTGATCATCGGGGCGACGATCAATATAATTTCGAATTAGGGAAGAGACGCGCAAAGGCGACGAAACAATATTTGGTGAAGGCGTTTAAGTCTGCTGGAAAAAATGTTCCGGAGATGGTTGTGATGTCGCTGGGTGAGACGAAGTCGACAGGGGTATCGTTGGATGCTGATCGTCGGGCTTTGATTATTTCTGGGGCCAAGGGACAATGGGCGGCCAAACGCATCGTGACAAAGCGGGCGCTTGATTTTTCAAAGACGGGTGTCTACTTAATTGATGCCAGTGGATCGATGGCGGACGTCTGGGATATCGTGAAATCACACAAGTTTCCCAAGGGTTCGATGCTCTATAGCTTTAATGAATGTCGACGCGTTCGCGAGGGGATGCCTGAGAGAACAGGTTGTGGTACTCCGCTTTGGGATAGCCTTCAAACGGTTCTTCTTCAGATGAACGAAAAGGGGTCACTCACGCTTATCAGCGATGGTGCCGACACTGGTCGTTCTGGAAGGTCGCGTCTCGGGCGAAGAAAAAGAAGGCACGATGAGCTCGAGCAGACACAGGATTTGAATGAGGCGGTAAAGCTTGCGACTGACAAGAATATTACAATCAATGTTGTCTATGTCGGTGAACCGGATGAGATCCATAGTATCCATATGCGTGACCTTGCCAAGGGAACTGGCGGCAAATTCTACATTCGGACCGATTAATATCTTTTCTAGCTAACCTATTGATTATCCAATCTCAGAGACGACGACCATCCATTTCTCCAGCGTTTCTAATAGGGAACGCATTTTATAAATAATGAGAAACAATGATGTGGCTTTTGCCGATAATTAAATCGAAGGGCGTTATTGCGGAGGTTGACCGTGGGCAAAAAGCCAAAATCGATAACTATAAATAATTGTTACCAATTTAAAACCGGAAGGCATAAGGTTGCATTGCCGGACAAGGATCGTGCTCGCTTAAAAATCCAGGGAACAGATAAGGATTCCAAATGTACACTAACCTTTCGGACAGAGAATGAATATGGACAACGCGTGGAGCATACGTGGATTGATAAGGGATGTGACGGCGTTCGGATTGATAAGCGGACCAAGGTAACTGGCAAGAAGACCAAAACACCGCCAGCGCTAGATCTCCTGACGTATGATGATGCTCCTTCTGATGACGATATTGCGGCTGCATTTTTTCGTGGTGATCCGGTGATGTCGCATGCAATGCGTCAGATCAACCGAAGATTTTCCTATGAACCGTGTCGCAGGGTTGGAACTTTGGCGCCAAGCCCAAGGAGAGGTAGAATAAGGAGCCGAGGAGGGACTTCGTCACGGTTATATCCCGAAATTCATTTTGGCACAGCGAAATCGGTGATTCGTCCTGAAGATAAAAAGGTCCTCGATAATTTTGTTAGGAGACATCGGGGTGGTGGTATTTTGATTGAAGGGCATTGTGATCATAGAGGTGATGAAGATTATAATTTGGCCCTGGGTAAAAGACGGGCTCAGGCCACAAAAAAATATTTGACCAAGGCATTTAAGGTGGCCAAGAAAAAGGTTCCCGAAATAATTGTGATGTCGATAGGTGAGGCCAAACCAACAGGTGAGTCGTTGGAGGCCGATCGTCGCGCGGTCATTGTTGGTGGCGCTAGAGGACAAAAGGCGGCCAAGCGTGTTGTGACGGAGCGGGCTCTGAAGATTTCAAAAACGGAGGCCTATTTGATCGATGCCAGCGGCTCAATGCAGGATGTGTGGGACATTGTTAAAGGACATCAATTTCCGAAAGCTGCCAAGATATATAGCTTCAATAATTGCCAGCATGTTCACGTCGGAATACCTTTGAGGGCTGATTGTGGCACGCCACTTTGGAGTAGCCTGGAGACCGTTATCAATCAGATGAATGATAAAGCGACATTAACACTGATCAGTGATGGTGCTGATGATGCGGGTGCTAATGAGTCGGCGCGGAAAATGTCTAAAATTATCAAGTTGGCGTCTGACAAGGGAGTAGCGATCAATGTGGTCTATTTGGGTGAGCCCAATGAGAGCCATGCCTCAAATATGCGTCAACTTGCCAAGGGCACCGGTGGGAAATTCTACATCCGAACTGAATAAATTATTTTCTTGAAATGGGCTGATATTTGCACTATCTAGCACTGGTTAATTCAGCTGTAGCGGGCTTTTGAGAGTGGAGGAAGAAATGGTCCGCACAGGCAAGCCGATTACAATCAATAACTGCTACGAGTTCAAAACAGGCACCCATAAAATCGAATTACCTGACAAGCAGCGCGTACGCCTTAAGATTGAAGAGACTGATACGGCACCGCTCTGCACCTTGACCTTCCGTGACCGAAATGAGGATAACCGATTGGTGAAGCATCGATGGGTCGATCGTCGTTGCGATGGACAATTCATTGTGAAGTATAGTGAATATAGAGCTAAGGGTGGGCGACTACAAAAAGAGAAAAGAGTTGAACCCGCTTCTCCGCGCTATATGACGATTGAACCTATTACAAAATATGATCCTCTGATGCTTCGTGCAATGCGCCAGGTAACAATGCTTTTTGCGTATAAGCCGTGCATTAAGATTGTAGAGCCAGTGCAAAGGGCTCCGGCTCGCGGACTTACGATGAAATGGTATGGGAAAAGATCTGTACGATATCCAGAGATTCATTTTGATACGGCAAAATCAGTGATTCGCCCTGATGCTAAGGGTGCCTTGGACAATTTTGTTGCGAAGCATCATGGTGGTGCCATTCTGATTGAGGGGCATTGTGATTATCGTGGAGGCGATCAATATAATTACAGATTGGGAAAGACAAGAGCGCGGGCGACCAAAAACTATTTGAGAAGGGCCTTTAAGGCTGCAGGTAAACCGATTCCCGAAATGGCGGTCATGTCGTTGGGCGAGGCGAAGCCGACAGGTAAGTCGCTAGAGAGTGATCGACGAGTCGTTATCTTTCCCGGGAGAAAAGGTCAATCGGCGGCCAGACGTGTTATAACCAAGCGGGCTCTCAATATTTCAAGAACGCCCGTTTACTTAATCGATGCGAGTGCTTCAATGACCGATGTTTGGGATGTTGTTCTGACGCACAATTTTCCTCGAGGGGCAAAAAAATATAGCTTCAGTGGTTCTAAGGGTGTGATTGAGGGTATCCCTCATTCAGCGCAAGGTGGAACACCCCTTTGGAGCAGTCTCAGTTACGTTCTTGGGAACATGCCGAATGGAAAGAGTTTAACGTTGATTAGTGATGGTGGTGACACTGGTGATAGTTTTGGCCTTGGTGGTTATGGTAGAGACAGGAGCAATGGGTTGACCAATAATATTAAATTTGCCAACAGTAGAGGCATCAAGATCAACGTTGTCTACATTGGTGAACGCGATGAAGCGCATGTTGCGAACATGCGACGCCTTGCCAGAAAGACGGGCGGCAGATTCTATCTAAGAACCTATTAGTTATTCAATTTCGGTGGCGATTTTGCCGATTTGGACTTCTTGAGCAGTAAATTCATTTGTTTCAGTCTTTTCTTGTCTATTGTTGTTCCAAAAATCGGCGTCTTTGATCCCGAGTTTCTCTGGATCAAAGACGGGGTCAATGCCGGCCTTTTTCTGTGCTTCATAGTCTTTGAGACACTTGAGTGCCGGTTTGCCGAGCAAGATGATGGCAATGATATTTAACCAGGCCATTGTGCCAACGCCGATGTCACCGAATCCCCACGCGAGAACCGCGGTTTTAACTGTTCCATAAAAGACGGCGCCGAGAAGCATGATCCTAAGAACAGTCA
>CAYWXY010000011.1:0-567 GCA_964462555.1 uncultured Pseudomonadota bacterium
ATTTCGAATCTGAAGACGAGATCATACTGGTCGAAACCTCCCTCCCCACATGATGATATCTCATCTATCATCATGGAATGACGTTGATAGATACGCTGGAGGAGCTGCGGGTTGATACGTGGGTATTGTTTTGGACTGCTCGCCAGAAAGAGAAAGCCGAGTGGGGGGGACGCCGTCGAGAGGTCGGGCTGATTGGCTGCTTCGTAAAAAAGAGATATGCGAAGAGCCTCTGAGTTTTCTATCTCGAATTCTGGAAAGAGACTACCATTCACATAGTGAGACAGAAGTTCCAGATCTCCATGTTCATCCAATCCGAATTTTTCAAATAATCTCTGAAGGGCAGCGTGGGTGTATGCCTTGGGAAGAAGCGAATTTTGGGCGTCAGGATGGATCGTTCCAAAACCACGAATCTCCCGGATGTCGGGTTGATCACCTAGCGGATCGTTAATCTGATATGGGGAGAGATGTTCGGCGGCGTGGGGAACCAGGGCTTGATCCTGAAGAAGACCGAAGTCGTCTTGGTAGTAGGCGGAAAACCGACCGAATTCTGCCGATTGATCCAGGCGG
>CAYWXY010000011.1:603-1632 GCA_964462555.1 uncultured Pseudomonadota bacterium
TATGTCCCAGTGTAAACTGTCGAGCCGGTGTGATTATCGTTATTCCGGGTCCGCCATTCTCCGTGAGCGTTGCATCCCAGGATTCGAATTGGTCGCGTATGACCTCAGGAACGAGGGGATTGCTGAGCGTTACTCTTATGGGATAAGGGAGAGGTTTCAGTTTGCCCTTCACCATTCGTCCACGTCGTTCGACCATGGAATGTCTCGACATGAAGTGAAACAAGATATCGATCAGTCTATCGGTTGATTCGATTGCGGCGGCGTCGATGTCGAGACCGAGAATCCTATCCTGATATACATGATAGAGGAGTGCGGTCCGTCCATTCGTTTTATTTTGTATATGAATATTTGTGCCCGCCACTGGATCTTCAAGAGCATCCCATACTGAAAGTTCGGCTGTTGTCATGTCGATTGCAACGCTAAATGCGCTGTCGGGTCGAACAATCGGTTGACCATGTTGAACATAATAATCTGTATAATCTGTCTCATTCGGAGGTGAATCACTGGCCGCGATAACTTGTTTTGATGCTGTTCGGATAACAACCCGGTCATACTCGTGAGCCGCGAAGTGTCCTACAAGACGTTCTGCCCACTTCTGAAACCGGCGCGTAATGTCGCTGAGGTTTATGTCTAGTGTAAAGAAAAGTGGAAATCGCTTGAGGATACTTACGATGTGGTGATTCGCAGCCTCCGTGAGGAGAGGTTCAGCAATGTCTCCCAAGATGGGGACTGATGTTGTGATATCGGTACCATAAATACAGTCGGTCGGTGTCATTTGGAGTGTTAAGAGAGCACCGAACGATCCGATAAGAAGCGTTTGTGGTTGGCCGAGGAGAAGTCCATTAAGTGCGCCCACGGGTGAATATGTGTGCGTGCCAACGACCGGGAGTCCATATCGATAACCGTCGGGTGTGATCCCGCGACGCGCCAGGTATTGTTCGGATGTTGGTATTTGCCCAATGCTGGTCGTTGTGGGTTGAAAGTGAGAAAATGCTGTATCCGGAAGACTTCGAAGCGGCATAGCCCCTT
>CAYWXY010000011.1:1642-17751 GCA_964462555.1 uncultured Pseudomonadota bacterium
GGTCTGACGTTAAACTGGGTTGGCAAAAAAGGTGGCCTATAGTTTGACGCCGAACGATACGAATCTTCGAATCGAATATCACGATGATTTAACTCAGCGATAAAATCTCGAGAAGAAGTGCCGACACCAACATAACGAAATCCTGCGTTGCGACAGAGAAAGAGTCCAGCATGAATGATGTGTTTCAATTGGCCACGTTCAGCAGCGGAGAGCCGACTGAGATTTCCATGAAGACGAATCAGAATGGGTGTTTCTTTCAAATGATCCAATGAATCCCCGGTCGTTATTTGTTCGAAGACATAGGGAAGAGATCTCCTTTCGAGTGCGCCGATATCAATGATGAGTGCTGGATTTTCTCCGGCTGCAGCGGTTGGATGCCAAAAGCCATCAATGTGTCCGGCTCTTTGAGTCAGGAAAATGGGTGCATTCCAGCGTTGAGCACGGGCTGCACGGATCAAGGAGTTAAATAGAGAGCCATCTACAGCAGTCAGTTCGCGAACATCTAGAAAAGTGGGGACATCAGGTTTGTATAATGCAGTGGTACTCTGCAAAACCGCTGCAAGATTCGATGCGTCGACACTTTGTCCGATAGGGGCGTTGTTATGTCTTCGACTTCCCTCGAGAGCCTCGGGGACGTCACTCCAACGGATATGACAGATATTTGTTGTACTCAAAAACCGAGGAATCCTTGAACCAAAATCTCCGATGGGCGTAACACCAAATCGAACATCGGGATGGCTATGTTGGCTTAGCGTAAACGTATCGGGACCAACTGATGTTGCCGTGATTTGCGTGGGTCTGGTAACATTCTTAAGACTTGTTGAAATCTGACCAGGTATCTGGATGCGGCCCCTTGGTGGGCCCTTGGGTGTACGGGCGACCATCTCAATCCTCTCATGAGTTGTTTGCCCGCTGCTGTCAAAAGGGTATCGGTCAGGCCCCGAGAAAGTTGCTCGCTTTTTGATCCGATAGTCCCTTAAAGTTAATTTTAGGAAATATGGCTAAATATGTAAATTTTAATGATATTTTTTAACTCATTGACAAAGGGACCCCTTTTCGGTAGAGCGGATAATCCCAGGTGCCTGGTACGTAAGGCCAATATAGTGAAGGATTCCATAATGCTTGATCGGTTACCATTTTTCTTGCTCTTCTATCCCTTGCTCCTTTTTTCGCTTTCATGTCACGAGGCGGCGCATGGTTGGATGGCCAATCGTTACGGTGACCCAACGGCAAGGCTCCTCGGACGGATTACGCTGAACCCAATCCGTCATATGGATCCGATCGGAACCGTTCTTCTTCCAGCGATGGCGATTTTCACGGGGATGCCTCTCATTGGCTGGGGCAAACCGGTTCCCGTTAATCCCTTCAACCTAAGGGATCCCAGAAAAGATACACTCTGGATCTCGATTGCAGGGCCGTTCGTCAATTTTTCAATCGCCTTTCTCTTTGCCGCTCTCAACTGGGGAGTTGTTTTGGCCGTACCGAAGTTGGCTGGGTTTGTTGAGCCAGGTTCGATGCATGCCACGGCGATTCAGACGATCTATACCGTGACACAGATGGGTGTGATCCTGAATCTAGCCCTTGCTTTTTTCAATCTGATTCCGATATATCCATTAGACGGGGGCGGCGTGATTCGCGGCCTATTGCCAGCGGAGGCTGTCCCTAAATTTGATGCGGTGGCCCGTTACGGGATGATCATTCTCTTGGTCCTTTTGGTCACTGGTGGTTTGAGACTCATTTTCATTCCGGTAAGATTTTTGGCGCAGATGATCTTACCCGCATACTAGAGTGAGGCATTTAACAATGACAAAGAAGGGGAGCGTACTAAGCGGCATGCGGCCAACCGGCCGACTTCACCTGGGGCACTATCATGGTGTCATCAAGAATTGGATCGACCTTCAGGAAAAATACGATGCGTTTTACTTTGTCGCCGACTGGCATGCGCTGACGACCGAATATGCTACGCCGGGCGACATCAAGGAATCTGTCTATGAGATGGCGCTTGATTGGCTTTCGGCCGGGATCGACCCCAAGAAGTCGACCGTCTTCATCCAATCACGTCTTCTTGAACATGCCGAACTTCATCTTTTGCTGTCTATGATAACGCCACTTGGGTGGCTAAATCGCGTCCCATCATATAAGGAGATGCGTGAACAGTTGAAGGAGAAGGATCTCTCAACGTATGGCTTCCTGGGCTATCCTCTTCTACAGACCGCCGACATCATCATGTATATGGCGTCGTTTGTTCCTGTGGGTGAAGATCAGGTGGCACATGTGGAACTCTCGCGCGAAGTTGTTCGTCGGTTCAACCATCTCTATAAGAAGAATGTCTTGGTCGAGCCAAAGGCACTCCTGACAAAGGTTCCAAAGGTTCCCGGTTTAGATCAGAGGAAAATGAGTAAGAGTTATGGAAATTGCATTTTTATGTCCGACGATGCGGAGACAATGACCAAAAAGATCATGCCGGCTGTGACAGACCCGCAACGCCAGCGCCGAAGCGATCCTGGGGATCCCGATGTCTGCATTATTCATGACTATCACAAGCTCTACTCAACGCCTGAAGATGTTGAGTGGTGTGAGAGTGGTTGTCGTTCAGCTGAAATAGGCTGCGTCGATTGCAAGAAGAAGTTAGTGGCCGCAATGAATGACTATTGGGAGCCGATCCGCGATAGACGTCGTGAGCTTGAAAAACGCCCCAGTGACGTTTGGGATGTGATGAATGATGGGAGCAAGAAGGCCGAAGTCGTGGCCAAGAGGACGATGGAGGAGGTACGAAAGGCGATGAAAATTGACTACTGATACTGTTGAACAAAAAACGGCGGTATTGCCGGATGAATACAAAGTCAACCTGGATGTCTTTGAGGGGCCGCTCGATCTGCTTCTCTATCTGATTCGAAAGAATGATCTTGAGATCACCGATATTCCAATGGCATTGATCACGGAGGAGTATCTCAAGTTTCTCGACGCTATGAAAGAGCTCGATGTTAATGTTGCCGGTGAATATCTCCTGATGGCTGCCGAGTTGATGCAGATCAAATCGAAGATGCTTCTACCGATCGACGAACAGGGGGATGCCGAGGCCATCGAAGAGGATCCCAGAGAAGACTTGATGCGCCGCCTGATGGAATATCAGCGATACAAAGAGGCGTCACAAACACTGACTCAGCGGACGTTGCTCAATCGCGATGACTATCGCATGCAGGCACCGGAGGCGATGCCAAGTCGTGCAGAGGTCTTGAAGGAAGAAAATGTTTTTAAACTTCTCGAGGCCTTTCAAAAGTTACTTAAGAAGATTCCGGACGATCGTGTCCGAGAGGTAACGATTGATCGGATCAGCGTCAATGAGCGGATTTTTGAGTTATTGGAAATGGTTAAAAGGGATCAAACCATGCCGATCGAGGGGCTTTTGCCCGAGGATTTCGACCGGTACGACCTCGTTGTAACGTTTCTGGCACTTCTGGAAATGGCCAAGCTGAATATGATCAAGGTCTTTCAGGCAGGTCAATTTCAGAAACTTTATATTACAGGAAAAATGGAAGAT
The DNA here is from genome assembly GCA_964462555.1 of uncultured Pseudomonadota bacterium. Lineage (GTDB taxonomy): Bacteria > UBA10199 > UBA10199 > CAYWXY01 > CAYWXY01. Next base: position 5,184 of record CAYWXY010000011.1, read on the forward strand.
GTGAGTCAAGATGATGCATTGCAACTCGTCGACGAGGATACGACGCGGTAGCAAATGGAGGAGTGATGGAGCGGAGTGAAATTAAGGCAGTCATTGAATCGTTGATCTTTGTATCGGAAGAGCCGGTGACGATCGATTTAATAACGATGGTCCTTGAAGAGTGTGAGCTTAAAAAGAAGGAAATCCGAGAACTCTTAGAAGAGGTTCAAAAGGATTATGAAGAAAATGAATCCCGGGGTATTCGCATTCTTGAAGTGGCTGGAGGATATCAGTTTCGTACGAAGCCGACAGCTGCCGATTGGATTAAGAAATTGAACGTTCCGAAACCGGTCCGGCTCTCACAGCCGGCATTGGAGACACTGTCGATTGTCGCCTACCGCCAACCGATCATGCGTTCCGAGATCGAAAATATTCGAGGTGTGGACACAGGTGGTGTCTTGAAGACTCTCCTTGAAAAGGGGCTGGTTCGTATCGTTGGTAAAAGTGACGATGTTGGGCACCCGCTGCTCTACGCAACAACCAAAGATTTTTTGGAAATGTTCAGTCTGACTAGTTTGAAGGACCTTCCAACGCTCAGGGATGTTGAAGATCTCGATGTGCGTGATCGCGTTGGTGGTTTGAGCCGGCAAGAGGGTGACGATGTTGAACTTAATGGTGTCGGTCAGGTTGTTGAAGAATACAAAGAGATGGTCTCGGCATACAAACCAGATCCAGACAAGATGGCCGAAGATGGTCGCACAATCCAGAATCTCGAAGAATCTGTTAAACGTTTAAGAAAGCTTGAGAAAGAAATATTTCCTAAAGCAAAGGAAGAGATTCAGGCCGTTCCGAAAGAGGGAGGAGAGGCATTGCCCGAGGGTGCTGTTGCTCCAGAAGGTGAATCTGCACCTGCCCCAGCGGAAAATCCTGTAGACTCTGCACCAGCAACCGATGAAACAACGCCTCCACAAGATCCTAGCCGCGTCGACTAAACTTTCGCGTCGTGCCGCCGAGAAGGCGATTTCGGCTGGCGAAGTGAAGGTTGGCGGCCATATCGTTACGACGATGGGTACGATGGCCGACCCTTTTCAGGAGACGATCACTTGGAAGGGAAAAAAGGTTCGTCCTCCGCAAGAGAAGATTTATATCATCTATCATAAACCAAAGCGTAAATTGGTGACCAAGAGTGATCCTGAGGGTCGACCTACGATCTGGAATGATCTGAGACAATATAAAGATAAAGTTAATTCGGTTGGCCGTCTCGATTTTGATTCTGAAGGTCTTTTACTCCTCACAAATGATGGCGAGCTTCTCAATCGGCTGACGCATCCCCGTCACGAGATCATCAAAATCTATCAGGTGAAGATTCAAGGGGAGCCGACCGAGGAAAGATTGGAAAAACTCCGAAAGGGTGTTCGATATCGTGGCATTACGTATGCGCCTGCGAAGGTTAGGATTATATCTAAAACGGATGCGGGCGTGTGGCTTGAGTTTCGGATTACAGAGGGGAAAAATCGCCAGCTTCGAAACATGGTTGATGCCATTGGTCATCGAACGCAAAAGCTCAAACGATTAGCCGTTGGGCCGATCAAGCTGGGTGCTCTCAAACCAGGTGAATGGAGATTGCTCCGCCGCTCCGAACGCGAAATCCTCTACAAACTCACCGGCCTCAACTCCCGTTAGATTCTGGCTCAGAGGGGTTGACATTTGGCGGGGAGGTTATATATTATAGGACATTATGGGACTCGGACGAATCGGCAAAATTAGCCCCCTACAAATTTTCCAGCGGCTCGCGCGTCCATCCAATATCTTAAATGAGCCGGTCCCCAAGGTTAAAGATGTTCTTAACCTTCAGGAGAAGGCCCATCAGGCCGAATTGGATGCCCACCTTTGGTGCGCCAAAATGAAGCATGAACGTAATCTTCTCGAAATTATCCTCCGCGGAATGAACCACGTCTAAAAATCCGTACTTCTCACTTAAGGAAACAATCATCCAAAGAGAAATCGTTTGACAGCTGACCCTGTTTCCCATAAGTAACTGAAATTATATCAAAAACAGCTACTTAGGAGGAATGGGCCGTGACCAAAGAGATCCACAAACTCTATTCAGAGGAAGAGATCCAGAGTCGAATCAGTGAGTTAGCCGAAACAATCAATCAGGACTACAAGGGCGAGGAAATTACCGTCATTGGTGTTCTGAAGGGCTCTTTCATCTTCATGGCCGACCTTGTCCGGAAATTGAATGTTCCGGTTCGTTGTGACTTTATTCGAGTCGCCAGCTACGAAAACGACGAAAGTACCGGCATCGTTCGGATGGAGTTTGATCTAACACAGCCCATTCACGATCAAAATGTTATGATCGTCGAGGATATTATCGATAGCGGTCGGACACTCAAATATCTGCGTGGGCATCTCGGACAGCAAAATCCCAAATCACTCAAGGTCTGTTCACTTCTCTATAAAAAGGATATGGGTGCAGACCGGAGCACGGTCGACTACCTTGGCTTTGAGATCCCAAATAAATTTGTGATCGGCTATGGTCTCGATTCAGTCGGACTCTATAGAGACCTACCATACATTGGCTATTTCGAAACTGAATAGAGTACTGAGGAGCCGAAGCACCGAGGAACTAAAAAAGGGGGATTCATGAATATCTATTTCTGGGCAGTTATTTCCTACTTGGCACTGATGGTTGGTATCAGCCTCTATAAAAGTTTACGCGTCAAGAACCAGAAGGACTTCATGGTTGGCGGGCGAAATGTCTCAACGTTCATGATGATCACGACGCTCGTCGCAACGTGGACCGGCGCCGGAAGTTTGATCGGTGGCGCGGGTCTTGCGTACCGTCAAGGTTATTCAGAACTTTGGATGGCCGTGGGTGCCTGGGTCGGTATCCTCTTAATCTATAAATTAGCCGGCCGAGTACGTCATATTGCCGAATACACACTCCCTGATATTTTAGAGAAACGTTACAACGGTGCGGCTCGTGTTCTAGGTTCAATTGCCTTGATTATCGGTTGCACAACAATCGTTGGTTATCAGTTTAAGGGTGGTGCCTACGTCCTTGAACTTACAACCGGTATTCCCTGGGAGACCGGTGTTGCGATCATGGCCGTTATGGTTATTGTTCTAACATCACTTGCGGGAATGAAGTCGATCGTATCGCTCGATCTTTTAAACGGGCTGATGATTCTAGCCGGTATCGTTATTGCTGTACCGCTCCTCTTGATGGATCTGGGTGGGCCGGCTGCGGTCAAGGCAGCGCTTCCTGAGACTCATTTTTCGTTTATGGGGGGACACAATGCCATCTGGGGTCTTGCGGTCTTTTTTCCCGTCTTTCTCTTGTTGCTCGGTGAACCGTCGATGTATCAGAAATTCTTTTCGGCCAAAAATGAGAAAACGGCGCGTCATGCGGTTATTGGATGGATCATCGGTATTATTGTTGTTGATGTTTTGATTGTGACACTTGCGATTCTCGGGCGAGTGAAGTTTCCACAACTGGGTGCTGAGGGGCATGCCGAACGAATCATTCTCGATATTGCCCGTTATGGTATTCCGACATGGGCAGGTTGTTTGCTTTTGACGGCCGGTATTGCCATTGTTTTTTCGACGGCCAATTCATTCCTTATGGCTCCTGCTACGAATCTAACACACGACATTATCCAACGTTTTATTGCGAAGGATATGAAACCAAAGACGGTTGTGATCATCAACCGCTTAACGATTGTTGTCTTGGGCGGTCTTGCCTATGTTGTTTTGACACGGTTTCAGAATGTGTTGTCCATGGCACTTGCGGCCTATACGATGATTGGTGCAGGTCTCACTCCTGCGATTCTCGCTGCCTTCTTCTGGAAGCGGGTGACGGTAGCTGGGGGTATGGCCTCGATCCTGGGTGGTATTGTTGGAACGATCGGGACAAAGATTATTTTCGATATGTCGAGCGTTCAAGCTTATTTTAGTGAACGCTTTGGAATTCCGGGTGCGGAGTTGGGTGAGTATATTATTATTCCGGCCGCCCTGACGGCATTTATTCTCCTGATCGTGGTTTCACTCTTAGGTAAGAAGCCACCGGAAGAGAAGTGGGCCGCATTCTTTAGCAAGGGATAGGAGGAGGTAGGAGGGTTTAGGAGGGGGTAGGAAGGGTTTTCTTTTTGAGAGCCAAAATGAGTCGTTTGAAAAGATAGTCAGTGCGTACGACTAAATCCTCAAGCAGTTGGTAATCTTTTTGGTTGATCAGTTTGTCCTCATAACAATCTTCGATATCCCCAACAAGTTCACTCAGGGACCCCTGGGCGATTCCCAAATAACGGATATAATTCTTTCGCGAACTTTGTCGATATCCCTCCTGGATGTTTTGTTTGACAGATCGCGCAGCATCATTCATTTGGCTTATTCGTCGCATTTCTGATTTGGGAAATCCTTGAGTAAGTAAATATGTCTTTCGGCGAATTTGTTTAGCTTGTTGCCATACAATCAGTTTTCTATATCCAAACTTGTCAAACCCCATCCTAACCCTCCCCATCCGACCTCCTCCCATTCCTTCCAAAACCCTCTCAACCCATTCAATCACAGGCTGTGAACATAATTTTGTCTCTGACTTCCATACACACATCTCCGTCCGTGATATATGTATTGGCTCCTATTTCATTTAGATTTCCCAATACAACTTCAGATGGATGTCCATAACTATTTTCTCCAACCGATATAATAGCAATTTCCGGTTGTGTAATTTCAAGAAACGATCGATTCGTCGATTGGTGAGAACCGTGGTGACTGACATGCAGAATATCGATATCACCGACGATATTGGCCACGATTGATTCCAGGTCAACGGGTTCATATTCATTCTCAAAGTTAGGCCCAGGGAGATCACCGGACGTGAGAAAACGAATTCCCTGATATGTAACGAGAAGTGAAAGGCTATGTCCATTTTCGCTGTCGGAATCAATGTCCATCACCGTTCCATCGGAAAATTCACCATTTTGGCCAATAATTGCAATCGTGGCGCCATCAATCATGATCTCATCCCCCGGTGATGCGGACCAACGGTACGGAGCGGTCGTGATGAAGTAGGTGGAGAGATCTCCTGTATCGATATTCTCTAGTTGCCCCCGATCCAAGATCCCCTGGTGGGGGATATAATCCTTCATAATCATCGGAATACCACCAATATGGTCGGCATCGTAGTGGGATGCGATAATCAATTCGAGATTGTCGTTGATATGCGGAAGAACACGATCGTGCCCCATTTTCGCCGTTCCGGCATCAATCAGGATTTGGTTGCCACTTGACGTCGTTATAAGCGTCGCATCGCCTTGATCGACATCGATAAAGCGGATATGAAGGCTGTCCGTTACGTTCTCTGACTGAGATGTGGTTGCCGTATCGCCGAATTGTGTCGGTCGTTCCGGGATCGCTCCGCAGTGAGTGATACATAACAAAAAAAAGATGATTGTGATTCGTTTCATATAGAGATGGTTTGCAAGACGAGTGCCAAATATGGTTGCGGTTGCGAGGCTCGTATCGTATGGCGGTTTTGTTTGTCGTTGTGTGTGATCGCAACCGTAATACGAAACCGATACGAGCATCGAGACCTAAACCGAATGTGTGCGATGATCTTCGAAAAGGTCAGCTTCCGGTGTCTAGACTGGGAATCGCTTAATGATCAATATCTGGTCACTATCGTCTGAATTCACAGCAGCACTATCTCCATCCAAGGTAACAGAGAGATCTCCGAGGTTACGTCATTGCTGAGATAGTGAAGGGTCTATGGTTTGGTATAGTAATTGCTAGGTACAAACAATGTGAAGCGAGCGACTATTCTATCCATCCTGGTTTTCATCCTTCAGCTTTCGGTGATCGACCACGCTTACGCCCTGACAGAAAAATTCTATAACAATTTAGAAATTCCAAAACGCTTTGCCGAGTGTGTTTCGGAATGGCCCCCGTCAATGAGTGAGCTGAATCGTCAAGTTCTCAAGTATGCCAGACTGAAACCCCGAGATTTGACACAGTGGAAAAAGCGGATCAAGTGGGCGGCGCTGCTTCCCCGCCTTCAGTTTGGTTACGAGCGAAAGGTGACCGACGGTGTAACGGTTGATGTTGAAGATTCTGTTTCGGTCGCCAGTTCTGGTGTTATGGTAGGGCCAACAGCATCGGCCTGGGATCAAAATTTAAATCGGAACAATAATATAGAGGTTAACGCGGTCTGGTATCTGGACGAATTGGTCTTTAACCGCGATGAACTGGCTATCAGTTCGGAGATCCGTTCACAGGTTATGACGCGCGAAAAAATATTGTCGCAGTCGGTGCTCTTTTACACACGACTGAAGGAACTAACAGCCCTCTATATGTCTAAAAGGGGAGAGGACGACGATCAATTGGGACGGGTGCGTCTGGAGATCGACCGCTTGATTGGCGAACTTGATGCGCGGAGTGGCGGATGGTTTGGACGACACTATCAATGGAAGGAGTTTCGTTGTGAATAGATGGAGCATTATATTTATCCTCATGCTTGTGTCGTGCGGTATGCCAATCGAAAAAATGACACCATTGGAGGATAAATTGTTACAGATTACCGAGATTCGGCCCGCCGATGGAGAGGAGCTTTTGGGTGACTCTATTATTGAGATCCAATTCTCAAAAAACGTTGATCCCCAAAGCCTCGATTCCGAAAATATCTATTTGGTGATGGGGGAGACGTTGCCAGAGGATGACGAGGAGATTATCAACGGTGAAGTTGTTGTTGAGGATGGTGGACAAGCGATTCGCTATCATTTACCGATCGAGACTCTTGATACGGGATTCTATTCGGTTGTCCTGACAAATGGCATTCAGTCGACAGATGGCTACCCACTTGCGCTTCCCGCGTTTGACGAACCATATAAGTCACTCTTCTATATCTCTGGAGAGGGTGGAATTGGAAATGTTGAGGATGGATCAGTTTTCGATGGGGGGGGTGATCCTTCAAATTCCGGGAGTTCGGAAGGGGGTTCCCAGGCGGAGATTTCTTTGCCACGCCCCTCACATCTTCTAATCAATGAAATCTACTACGATGTTCCCGGATCAGATACAAATGGAGAGGTCTTTATTGAACTTCGAGGTGAGGTGGGAGGGTGTCTCAAGGGATATCATTTGGCACTTATCAACGGCGGTGACGGAAAGACATATAAGAGCATTTCGATCGATGATGATGGTTGCATTGTCGATGATGGTCTTTTTGTTATTGCCGATACAGACTCCAATGGTTCATCGCAGATTGAAAATGCCGATCTTCTCATTAACTTCGACCCACAAAATGGCCCCGATGCCATTCAATTGATTGATCCAGATGGTCAATTGGTTGATGTTATTGGGTATGGCGATTTAACAATTGAAACAGCCGACAACGGTCTGCCAACTTATGAAGGGTCCCCAACGCCCAAGAGTGGTACCGGAAAAAGCCTCTCACGCGTGGACGGAGAACCCGATACTGATAACAATGCCACCGACTTCCTCATCAACGATTCCCCAACTCCGGGAAATATATCGACAAACTTTTCTGAATGAGGTTGCATGAGGTCCGGTAGTGAGATATAATTATCGGACGTATGATTAGAAGCCTCAATATTCAAAATAAACTTAATAAAATCAAGAAGATAAAATGGTGGCATCGGGCGCTTTTTGTTCTTTTTCTATTTGGGTGGGCCGCCTTCGCTGTTGTCCGTATTTTGTCGATCAATCCCTTTGATGAGCCCACTATCCAGGCCAACGAAGTCGTCTTCGAAAGCTCCGACCAGCGTGAGACACGCTTTATCACTCACATTATTAAACGGGGAGAAACTCTCGACAAGGTCTTGAAGGATGCCGGCCTAAAAAATGGCGACGCCTATCGTTTGATCAATGGGTTCAAAAAGGTATGGGATGTTCGGAAGTGTAATATTGATGACATTGTCGACTTCGAGTTCGACCCCTCGGGCAAATTGGTTTCATTTACGTATGAGTCATCGCCCGCCGTTGTTTTTGATGCCATATCGGACAATGGGGAATACCTTTTCTCAAAGAGGGAGATTCCTTTTAGTCGGGAGGTTATCCAAAAAAATGTTGAGCTGACATCATCTCTCTACAATGCCTTTTTGAAGGTAGGCGAAGAACCGATGCTGATCGAGAAGATTGTCGATGTTCTGGCATGGGATGTTGATTTCCATTCTGACCCGAGAAAGGGAGATACCGTTTCACTCCTCTTTGAAAAATATTTCATCGATGGTGAGTTTTATAAATATGGTCAAATTTTAATGATTAATTACGATGGTCGTATTGTTCAACAAAAGGCGGCCTACTATCAACACGCGAATGGGAAGGGTGCCTATTATGATGAAAAAGGTCTTTCGCTAGCGCGGAACTTTCTAAAGACCCCGGTTAAGTTTACGCGAATTTCATCCCGGTATGGAAGGCGCCGTCACCCGGTTACCCACCGTCTAAAGGCTCATCTTGGAACCGACTATGCAGCGCCGACTGGTTCACCGGTCTGGGCGATGGGAAGCGGCACGATTATCAAAAAGGGCTATGGTCGGGCCAATGGAAAATATATTGCGATCCGTCACAAAAAGGGACTTGAAACGTATTATCTTCATCTCTCCCGATTTCATCCCGGTATCAAGGTTGGTAAACGGGTGCGCCAGAAGGATCTCATTGGTTACGTCGGGTCGACTGGTCTTTCGACCGGACCTCATTTGCATCTCGGCATGAAACGGGGCGGTAAGTTTATCAATCCCCTTAGAATTAAAAAGGTCAAGGAGACAAAGTTGGCTGGAGATAATCTGGAGAGGTTTCAGCGACAGTACCAAACATATTATGTCCAGCTATCGGGAGAGATTGATGATGTTCTGACAAGTCTCCCCGATCCACTCGATAACCTTCAGAATTAATATGACACTTAAGATAGGCAAACTGGAGTTGAAGCACAATATCGTGGCGGCACCGCTTGCGGGCTATAGCGACTATGCCTGGCGACAAGTTGCCGTTCGTTTCGGTGCGGGTCTGGTTTTTTCTGAGATGCTCTCGGTTGGCACAATTCTCTACACGAAGAATCGATGGGAACGTTACGTTTTAAATGGCGATAATGCTCGTCCCTTTGCATTGCAACTTTTTGGTTCAAAGCCAGAATGGTTTTTGAAGTCGGTCGAAATAATTAAGGATTCGGACTTTGATTTGCTCGACATCAATATGGGTTGTCCAGTGAAGAAGGTGGTTTCCCAAGGTGCCGGTTCAGCCTTGATGAAGACTCCAAAGCTGGTAGCCGAAATCCTCCAGGCGATTCGAAAGGAATATGACGGTCCTCTTTCGGTCAAGATTCGTGCGGGTTGGGATAAGGAATCGATCAACGCTGTGGAGATTGCAACAATTGCAGAGTCCGAAGGCGCCGATGTCATTACGATCCATCCTCGGACGCGGTCACAGATGTTCAAGGAGAAGGCCGATTGGTCACTGATTGGCGATGTGAAGTCAGCCGTCAAGATCCCGGTGATTGGTAACGGCGATCTCACCGATCGTCAGGGGATCGAGAAAATGTTTCAGATGACCGGCTGTGATGGCGTTATGATTGGCCGTGCGGCCTTAGGACGTCCGTGGCTCTTCAATATCGATACAGCGGACGACGTCCCGACGGACTCTGAACTTTACGACATTGTTGCCGATCATCTTCAGCGCATCGACGCGATGGGTGACGAGCGTTATCTCATGCATATGATGAAGAAATTTATCAATCGATACTACAAGGGACGACCACATGTGAAGGCGATCACGCGTATGTTTTATGAGGCACAATCTCGAAAAGAGATCTTAGATAGCCTTCATTCTCTGAAGAATTTTCAAAACCTCCGCGATCGAAATTCCAATCACGTTGGATAGACAGCCATCGACGGCTTCAATCAAGACACGACCCTTGCTTTGGATTGAATAGGCGCCGGCCGCCTTAAGAGGTTCACCGGTTCCGATATACCATTTAATCTGATCGTCGGTCAGCTTCATAAATTTGACACGTGTTTTGACAAGTTTTTGATGCGATCGCTTGCTCAAGGTGTCAGTAATAACGATACCGCTATATACATCGTGCCATCGACCAGAAAGCCTTCTGAGTGTTTGACGGGCCTCCAGTTTTGTTGCCGGCTTTCCAAAGATTGATTCGCCATATGCGATGATCGTATCCGCCGTAATAATGATCGCATCTTTAAAGCGGGGGGAGACCCGGTCGGCCTTGGCCCGAGCAATCCGGATCGCGTAATCTGTAACATGTTCCCGGGGAAGCCGCGATTCATCAATATCGGCGAATGAGCGCTTGAGTGTGAGGCCGGCCTCTCTCAGGAGTTCAAGTCTGGCAGGCGAACGAGACGCAAGAACGATGGTTCGGTTCTGTTTCAAGGGTGAACGCGGCATGGCAAATTTATGCCTGTCGCCCCGTGCCATGTCAACGGCGATTTTTATATTTCCCTTTGAAATTCAAAGCGATCTGACTATGATACGTCCGTTTCACCATTTCGCATAAAAAGGAGGTCTCTCAAATGGCAAAGTCACTACTTACATTGAACGATATTACACGTGATGAATTCAACGAGATTCTGAATCGTTGTCGAGTCAATAAGCAAAAACTCAAACAGGGAGAATGGGTTGATTCACTGAATCGAAAGGTTGTTGGTATTCTTTTTGAAAAGCCATCGACTCGCACACGTGCCGGATTCGAGACGGCGACGCTGCGTCTTGGTGGACAGGCACTCTATATGTCGTCGAACGAGCTTCAGCTCAAACGCGGTGAGCCAATCAAGGATACGGCGCGAATCCTCGGCGGTTATGTTGATATGTTGGTGGCTCGCGTTTATTCTCACGATACGGTTAAAGGCTTTGCGGAGTATGCTGGTGTTCCTGTCATCAATGGCCTGAGCGATTTGTCTCATCCGACGCAGGGGATCTGTGATCTTTTCACTGTTCAAGAAGTAAAAGGAAATCTTGAGGGGTTGACGCTTGCCTATATTGGAGATGGTAATAATGTCTGTGATTCACTTCTTTTTGGATGTGCTCACGCCAGGATGAATATCCAGGTGGCAACGCCGAAGGGTTATGAGCCCGATTCAAAGACTGTCGAGCGGGCGAAGGCATTGGCCGATGGGACGGACTTCAAATTTACAACTGATCCGAAGGTGGCCGCCGAGGGTGCGGACATTCTCTACACGGATACATGGGTGAGTATGGGTGAAGAGGCTGAGAAGGAGCAAAAGGTTAAGGCCTTCGCTGGTTATCAGATCAACGATGAGCTCTTAAAAATGGCCGCTCCAGGTGCCAAGGCAATGCATTGTCTCCCGGCCTATCGTGGAATGGAGATCACCGATGACGTCATGGAAGGACCAGACTCCATTATTTGGCAGCAGGGTGAGAACAAGATGTGGAGTGCGATTGGTGTGCTTGACTATTTTTCGTCATAAGAAGAGGAGGCCTTAATGCTCTCATTTTCAAGTGTTTCAGAGGCTCGAAAATTTACTGACAAAAAGGGGATTGAGTTCATTTCTTTTTTTATTGTCGACATAGCCGGGCGCCTACGAAACGTCACAATTCCAGTCGAAAACTTTTCGGAGAAGATTGTTGAAGAGGGGATAGGGTTTGATGCCTCCAACTTTGGTTTTGCAAATGTCGATAAATCGGACATGCTTTTAAAGCCTGATCTTAATTTTGCGTTTGAGGATCCGGTCGAGCCAGAAAACAAGACACTCTATTTCTTTTCCAATATGTTGGAAGTCGAGAGCCAGGCCTCATTCACACAGGATCTCCGCCATATCATCCAAAAGGCACTGAAGGCGTTGAGGAGTGAGGGAATTGCTGACGAGGGGCGGATAGGACTGGAGCTCGAATTTAACGTCATCGATGAACTCTATAGCGTGATGACGCCACGTGAGACATCGTATCGCGTCGAAAGCGAAGAGTTGGCAAATCCAATCGGCGGCGAAGAGGTTTATCGACTATACAAGAAACGCGGTTACTTTCGTTCTGAACCGAACGATCATCTCTTTTTGATCCGAAATGAGATCGTGCGGGCCTTCAAGGCAGTGGGTCTCGAGGTGAAGTATCACCATCATGAGGTTGGTGCATCACAGGCCGAAATCGAATTCAAGTTCATGCCTGTTGAGAGGATGGCTGATGCAACGGTTTTGGCAAAGAATATCTGTCACCGGATTGCAAAGAAGCATGGAAAAATCATCACCTTTTTACCAAAATTGATTCCTGGTGAGGCGGGAAATGGAATGCACGTTCATCATTTCCTCCTTAAAAAGGGAGAGAATGTTTTTAATGATCCAAAAGGGCTCTATAAACTGAGCCCAACAGCCCTGTCATACATTGGGGGAATTCTGAAACATGCATCGTCTCTTCTGGCCTTTACGAATCCAACCACGAACTCTTATCGTCGTTTGATTCCTGGCTTTGAGGCCCCCGTAAAATCGGTCTTTGCCGAGGGGAATCGGTCGGCAGCGATTCGGATACCGGCCTATGTTCGGGACCCGAAAGAGCGTCGCTTTGAATTTCGAACGATCGATGCCACATGCAATCCATATCTCGCCTATGCTGC
>CAYWXY010000011.1:17761-30348 GCA_964462555.1 uncultured Pseudomonadota bacterium
GGACGGCGTGAAGCAAAAGCTCGATCCAACGGCAGAAGGGTATGGACCCTTTGAAAAAAATCTTTATGATCTTCCAGAGGAGGAGTTGGCAAAAATCGAATCGTTTCCGGAATCACTCGAAGAGGCGCTCAAGGCTCTTAAAACTGACAATAACTATTTAACCTGTAACGACGTCTTCCCATCTCATTTGATTGACAAGTGGATCACCCGCAAAATGAGAGATATTAATGATATGCGGACTGTGCCGCATCCGTGGGAAGTGGCGAGATATTACGACATTTAAGGAGGAAGTATGAAAAACATTTTAGACATTCTCGGAAACGAGGGAGAAGGCCTGCTTGGTCACACCTGTTCAACCATTTCGAAAGAGATGCTTCATTTGCCAGGTCCCGACTTTGTCGATCGTATTTTTTCGATTTCCGATCGTAACAATCGTGTTCTTGGAAGCTTGAAATCGCTCTTTGGTCACGGCCGTCTGGCTGGTAGTGGTTATGTTTCAATCCTTCCAGTTGATCAGGGGATCGAACATACGGCAGCGGCATCTTTTGCCCCAAATCCGATCTATTTTGATCCCGAAAATATTATCAAGCTCGCAATGGAGGGGGGCTGTAATGCCGTAGCCTCGACGCTTGGTGTCCTTGGATCAGTTTCCAGAAAATATGCCCACAAAATTCCATTCATTTTGAAAATTAACCATAATGAATTGATGACCTATCCAAATAGTTTTGATCAGCGCCTCTTCGCATCGGTCGACCAGGCCTATAATATGGGCGCGGTCGCCATTGGTGCCACGATCTATTTTGGTTCCGAGGAGTCACGCCGTCAGATTGAAGAGATTAGCGAGGCGTTTCATTATGCGCACGAACTTGGGATGGGAACGATCCTCTGGTGTTACCTCAGAAATGATGCCTTTAAGAAAGATGGGACCGATTATCATGCTGCCGCCGATCTGACGGGACAGGCTGACCATCTGGGTGCGACGATTGAGGCCGATATTGTCAAACAGAAGTTACCGACCAATAATGGTGGCTTCACTGCGATCAATTTTGCGAAGACCAGCCCGATTATCTACGATAAATTAACGACCGATCATCCTATTGATCTCACCCGATACCAGATTGCCAATAGTTACATGGGGCGGATTGGCCTTATCAATTCCGGTGGACCTTCCGGTAAAAATGATCTTCAGCAAGCAGTCAAGACGGCCGTCATCAATAAGCGCGCGGGCGGCATGGGGTTGATCTCTGGGCGTAAGGCCTTTCAGAAGCCGATGAAAGAGGGTGTCGAGCTTCTCAACGCCATCCAAGATGTTTACCTTTCCAAAGATATAACGATTGCCTGATGAAATCTCGCTGGTAATAAGTCGTCGTTGTGCTAATATGTCCGCCTTCGGAGGGGGACATGGGGAACGGCTCTCGTCACAAGATAGGCGTCTTTACACTGGCCATGATCAACGTGGCGGCTATTGCATCGCTTAAAAATTTACCGATGATGGCCGAGTATGGACTCTCACTCATTTTTTTCTACGTTCTAGCAGCCGTTGTCTTTTTTATCCCATCAGCACTGGTTTCCGCAGAGCTTGCAACCGGCTGGCCCAAAACGGGTGGTGTCTATATCTGGGTTCGTGAGGCACTCGGAGCAAAGTGGGGGTTTGTCGCGATCTGGCTCCAGTGGATCGAAAATGTAATCTGGTATCCGACGATTCTCTCATTTGCCGCTGCGACGTTGGCCTATATCTTTGATCCCGCCCTCGCATCCAACAAGTTTTTCATGTTGGCGGTGATCCTCTTTACATATTGGGGGGCAACACTGATGAACCTACTGGGGATGCGTGCCGCGGGGCTTGTCAGCTCAGTTGGTGTAATCGGTGGAACCATCATTCCCGGTATTTTAATTATCTCGCTTGGCGCCTATTGGCTGATCAGTGGTCAAGACTCTCAGATTGGCTTTACGGCACACAATTTAGTTCCAGACATGAGCAATATCAACAATCTCGTCTTTCTGACCGGTGTCTTGCTGGGGCTGATGGGTATGGAGATGTCGGCTGTCCATGCTCAAGAGGTAAAGAACCCTCAGAGGGATTATCCCAAGGCCATCTTACTTTCCGCTGTCATCATTTTGGTTGTGATGATTCTTGGATCCTTTTCGATTGCCGTTGTCGTGCCAAAAAGTGAGATTAGTTTGGTAGCCGGTGTGATGGAGGCCTTCGATTTCTTTTTCAAGAAATATCATTTAGACTGGTTAACACCGATTCTTGCAGCAATGATCGTTATCGGGGCCTTTGGTACGGTTAGTACGTGGATTATCGGACCGTCAAAAGGTTTGCTTGCCACGGCACAGAGTGGAGATCTGCCAAAATTCTTCCGAAAAACCAACAAAAATGGGATGCCGCTCAGGATCATGCTTTTGCAGGCGGTCATTGTTACACTACTCGCTCTTGTCTTCCTTGTGATGCCAACGGTCAGTATGGCCTACCTCATCTTGACGGCATTAACAACGCAGCTCTATCTCATCATGTATGGACTGATGTATATTTCGGCGATCCGTCTCAGATACACTGAACCCGGTGTGAAACGTGCTTATCGCGTGCCGGGCGGAAAGGCCGGTATGTGGGTTGTCTCCGGCGTAGCTCTTATCGCATCTATCTTTACAATCGTCTTTGGCTTTTTGCCTCCGTCCGAACTCACGACAGATAGGCAAGTTGTTCTTTATGAAATGTTTCTCTTTATGGGTGTTATTTTGATGTTTCTCGCACCGATTGCGATTCACCACTTCCACCGCTCACAAAAGAAAAAATAGGAGGATATAATGTATAACCATCGCGACTTTCCGATTCTGATCATTGACGACGAGTTAGGTAAACCGTGCGGGGGCGGGCGGGCCCTTGACGAGATTATTGAGCATCTTGAAAATATGGACTTTCAGGTAATTGAATCCGCTGACGCCAAGGATGGTATCGATACCATTCGGGCCCATACGGAAATCAGTTGTGTCTTGGTTGACTGGGAGATTGGTGAAGAGGATAGTGAGTTAGATTTTCATGACATTATTCATGCCATTCGCTCGCGGAATGCACGGATCCCCATTTTTGTTATTACGGAGAAGCATAAAGTTCAGGATATTACGATCGACACTCTCAAAGATGTTCAGGAATATGTTTGGAAGATGGAAGATACACCGGAATTTATTGCGGGGAAGGTGACAACGTATGCCAAACGTTACCTTGATAAAATTATGCCCCCATTTTTCAAGGCGATGGTCAATTACACAGAGCAGTACAAGTATGCCTGGCATACGCCGGGTCATATGGGGGGTATGGCATTCCTGAAATCGCCGGTCGGCCGTATCTTTTACGATTTTTACGGTGAAAATGTCTTTCGTGCCGATCTTTCAGTCTCCGTGCCGGAACTTGGTTCTCTTATGGAGCATGCGGGTGTGAATGGTGTAGCCGAGGCGGAGGCCGCAAAAAACTTTGGCGCCGAGCAGACCTATTTTGTGACGAATGGCACGTCGACGGCGAACAAGATCGTAATGTTCGGAAATGCGGTGCCGGGCGATGTGGTTCTGATTGATCGAAATTGTCACAAGTCGTTGCAGCATGCGATCACAATGACCGGGACTGTTCCCATCTATTTGGTTCCGTCACGCAATGCCTATGGAATTATCGGCGGTATTCATCAAAGCGAATTTGACGCCGATGTGATCCAGAAAAAACTCGAGGCCTCACCGCTGGTTAAGGATAAGTCGGTCAAAATTAAACAGGCGACAATCACTAACTCCACATATGATGGCCTCCTATATAATGTTGTGACAATTAAGGAGAAATTGAAGGATGTTGTGGAAAACCTTCACTTTGATGAGGCCTGGTATGCCTATGCGCGTTTTCACCCAATTTATGCCAATCGCTATGCGATGTGCGATGAGCATGATGCTGACAATCATCCAGCTCTCTTTGCAACGCATTCGACTCACAAACTTCTAGCTTCTTTTTCTCAAGGCTCGATGGTTCATGTGAAGAGTGGACGACGCAAAGTCGACCGCGAACGTTTCAATGAGGCCTTTATGATGCATACATCAACATCGCCGCAATATAGCATTATTGCATCACTTGATGTTGCAAGCAAAATGATGGAAGGGGTTTCTGGTCGAGCCTTAATCCAGGATTCGATCGATGAGGCTGTCGTCTTCCGTAAAAAGATGAATCAATATCGTGACGACTTGAAGAGTAAAAAAAGTTGGTTCTTCGAAACGTGGCAACCTGAGAAAATTCGTTATAATGGAAAGGGTCGTAAACACCGATTTGACACGACCGATAACCAGATTCTGGAAAGAACTCCGGATGTCTGGGTGTTGCACCCGGGTGATAAATGGCATGGTTTTAAGGGGATCGAAGATGACTATATGATGCTTGATCCTATTAAGGTGACGATTGTGACACCGGGGATCAATATTGATGGAACAATGGAAGAGTGGGGAATACCAGCCCCCCTCATCTCAAAGTTTCTAATGTCTCGGGGGATCGTGGTCGAAAAGACCGGCTTCTATTCGTTCCTGCTTCTTTTTTCGATCGGTGTGACGAAAGGAAAATCAGGATCGATGCTTGCGGAGCTTTTTGACTTCAAGCGTCTATATGATGCCAATGCGCCGCTGACTGAAGTTTATCCCGGGCTAGTGGAAGAATTCGGTGATCGCTATCAATCGGTTCGTCTGAAAGATTTAGCTGACGAAATGCACGCCGAGCTCAGGAAAGAAGATATCTCTCATGTGACATCCAAGGTCTTTGCAACGTTGCCTGATCCGGTAATCACACCGACTGAGGCCTATTCAGCGCTGGTTCGCGGAAATGTAGAAGAAGTGCCTCTCCGCGAGGCAATGGGACGGATACCGGCCGTTATGTTGGTGCCATATCCTCCAGGCATTCCGATCATCATGCCCGGCGAACAATTAAATGATAAGACAAAGAATATTATTACGTATCTCTCGATCTATGAGGATTTTGATAATCATTTTCCAGGATTCGAGACGGAGACGCATGGCATTATCTTGAAGAAGGAAAAAGGTCACGTTCGGTACTACTTCAACTGCGTGAAATAATTAAACGCCGAATGATGTGCCGACCGATTTTGCTGAGATAACGAGGGGGTCATCGGGAGATACCAGTTTAAGACTCTCGGTGGCCTCGCCAATATCTGCCGCGACAATCTTGTTTCCTCGAAGAGCTACCATTTTTCCAAACTGACCCTCCTTGGCGAGTCTCGCAGCCGAAACGCCGTAGCGTGTCGCAAGGAGACGATCAAAGAAACTGGGAGTGCCGCCACGCTGAAGATGCCCAAGAACATTCACGCGGGATTCGTGCCCAGTGTTGTCTTCAATATAATCGGCAACAACCTTGCCAATTCCTCCGAGGCGGATCGGGTCCGGACTGTCTGCAATGGTCTTATTGACAACCAGTTTGCCCCCTTCTGGAAATGCCCCCTCGGAGACGACAACAATACTAAAGCGTTTTCCCCTCTTGGAACGATTTTTCACGTCGTCACAGATTTTGTCGAATTTAAACGGAATCTCAGGGATTAAGACGATATCACCGCCACCGGCGATGCCTCCCTCTAGTGCGATCCATCCAGCATAACGGCCCATAACCTCGACGACCATGACTCGGTGATGGGATTGAGCGGTCGTATGAAGACGGTCGAGGGCATCCGTGACAAAGCCGCAGGCCGTATCAAAGCCGAAGGTTTGTTCGGTGGCCTTGAGATCGTTGTCAATCGTCTTTGGAACACCGATGATATTTGGAAATTTCTCCCTCAATTGATTGGCTATTGTCAGCGTTCCATCTCCGCCAATGCAGAAGAGGACATCAATCTTATTTTCCTTAAGATAATCGACAACGTCGTCGGAGACATCAATCGCATTTTTTCCATCTTTAAAATAGCCAAAGGGGTTGGCCTTATTAGATGTCCCTAGAATTGTTCCGCCCAGATGGAGAATGTTTGAGACATTTCGGTAGGCGAGGGGAGTCATGTTTTTTTCGATGAGTCCAAAATAACCGTCCGGGACGCCAAAGACCTCCCATCCATAGTCATTGATCGCCGTCTTGGCGATACCGCGAATGGCTGCGTTGAGTCCTGGGCAGTCGCCCCCACCGGTTAATATTGCAATCTTCTTTGTCATATAGCCCCCTTTGTCGAGCCCTCTTTATTACACAATCATAGCCAATGATCAACAAGACATAAAAAACCCTTCGCCAATATTATTTTATAAATTCTTGGGTTAAACGAAAGAGAGTGTCAAGTTCGTCCGTCATATTGAAAAAATTGAGCGATACTCGGACATTGCCATTACGGTAAGATGTATATATTTTTTCCTTCTCCAGGAAGGCCACCAATTCCTTGTTTTGTCCCTTCACCCTGAAAGAGATGCTGGCCGAGCGTTCGGATTGATTCTCTATGGGTGACACAATTTTCGCGCCAATCTTTTTAAGTCCTTCGATGCAATAGTCGGTTAATTCAAACAGCCTTTTTCTGATGTTCTCAATTCCAATTTTATTTAGGTAGTCGAGCGCTGATCCAAAGGCCTTGACGGTTTGAAGGTTGATGCATCCCTGGATATATTGATCGGCTGAATCGAGAAGTGTGATTGGATGATTCTTTTTTGTGAAAATAATATCACCTTCGTCAGGAACAACAGAGAGCCAGCCGGCAATCGGTGTCTTGAAGCGTTTCCGAAAATCAGAGGATGTATAAAAGATGGTTCCAACGTGGCCGGTATAACCCCACTTGTGAAGTGACGCAGTCAATGCATCAATCTTCATTTCTCGAACATCAATTGGAAAGAGGGGATATCCCTGCGTGGCATTTACAATAAAGAGAATATCGCGTTTCTTTAGTTCATCTCCCAGTTGTTTTAAGTCTTGCCGAAAGCCGGTAGAATATTGGACGTAAGAGGTGACAACCGCGACTGTTTCATCGTCGATTTCTTCTAAAACCCGATCGATTTCATACCGGGCATCAATCGGTCTAACATATTTCACTGGGATGTTTTGGTATTCAAAGGGAACGGTGGTTGACGGAAATTCATCTTCCATCGAGATAATATTGAAATTATCTGGGTGTCCATTTTTTAGGGATAATGCAAGGATCGACATAGCTGTCGATGTATTTTGAAGAAAGGTAAGGTCAGTTGCTGGGGCATTGATCATCTCCCCAATCTGTCCCCTGAGTTGGGTATAGGCCTCGATATCACTCTCCCAAAAAATATCCCCATACTCGTTAACTCTTTGATATTCTTCAACAATTTTATTGAATACAGGAGTCGGGATGGGTGACATTCCGGCACTAATAAAGTAGATCTGGTTTTGAGTGACGGGGAAATCTTCTCGAATCTTCGTCCAATCAGTCATAACTGGCTCCATATCAGAATGGGGTTGGCTGTCCAGGCAAAACTGGGGGCGGAAAATATTAAGTTGACTCATAGGCTTAGGTATGTTTAATTCTGCGCTCGTTTAATCCAGGACACCGAGACCCCTCTATTGGTTGTTCTGCTAAGTAAATTGAGGGAAGCTTCTAAAGGAGGCAAGCAAGTGGAAACAGGAACAGTAAAATGGTTCAACAACAAAAAAGGTTTTGGATTCATCTGCCCGGACGCCGGTGGCGAAGATCTCTTCGTTCACTTTAGCAATGTCCAGAGTGAAGGATTTAAATCCTTGCAAGAAGGCCAAAAGGTAGAGTACGAAGTCAGCGAAGGCAAGAAAGGCCCAGAGGCAACTAACGTTCGCCCCTGCTAACTAACATAGACTTTGATGAACCGAACCCCCTGTACCGAAAGGTGCAGGGGGTTTTTAGTTTATTATTGGATTTGCATTAGGTGGTCCCACTTTTCGGCCGTCCCAGAGCGCGTGAGGTACCAAACCTCAAAATAGTCAGACTTCGGAACTTTAAGCCCCAGGTGGTAATCAATAATACTCTGGGGGTCGAAGAGGGCGGAAAAATCACGTAGGACCAACATAATGGGGCCGTCAAATGGGTACTGTTTGACCTTTTCGGCCTTCTTTTGCAGGACCCTCATCATAACATTAACATGGTCTTCGGCCGTAATGATGCCGTGGATATGGTCGGCGCTACGGCCAAGCATCATCATGGCCTCTTTTTTGTCGTGGAAGATATGAGAAATCTCGACACCCACAATGTCCTCTGAGATCTTGTCCCTTACAAGGAAATCGGGGCGTTCACGCTTTTCAAGGAGGCGATATTTGGTCTCAAACTTGCGATAATAGAGCCTTAAAAAGAAGGCTAGGGCTCGACGCTCAAGTCGTTCTTTTTCCTTCATATATTACTGAGGTAGCCCAGAATACCGTGTCTTGTCAATAATCATGACGCATTGAATCATTCTTGTGATGCAGCGTGTATTGGCTCGTTGGGATGGGGCCGATAAGATCGGCACCATGAAAAATTTAAAACAAATCAGTGTTGTTGGGCTTGCTCTCTTGGCGCTTTTGTTTTCGTCAAATGCACGTGCAGATCTTTATTCCTCAGCCGAGATTCAATCAGGCTTGATGGGTGCAGTGACATCCAAGAAAGAGATCAAGACAGATGTAAAAATGGTGATCTCTATCCCGGCCTTTAATCAGATCGAGCCAATTGTTTTTAAGGCCAGTGCTAATGTTCCCTACGCGGGTAGTGGAAGCTCCGTGATTCTTCGAGGGAGAGATATGCCGGTCATGATGACGGAATTGATAGATGTTCCGGATATGGTTAAGCCACTGACGATTACGATGGGTATAAAGGAGAAAGTGATCAAGGTCTCAGTGAAAGATGGGAAGCTCGAGATTCCAGAGATGGATATCAATATGGCGCTCTACATTCAGACACGTAAAATTGACGTTAAGCCCTCAACAGAGCCAACACTTGAAATGAAACTAAAGAATGTCGAAATAGAGATCGATGAGTTTAATCCCAGAGATCGCGAGGTTTTGCTCGGTTTTAGCACAAAATTCCCAAAGACTGATAATGATCTTTTCAACGAGTACCTAGCCGGCAAAAAGCTCGATGCCGATATTGATATTGAATTCGAATAGTTACGCCCCCCTCCATTGTATTCATTTATGCAAAATGATATCATAATGGTATGAACCGTTATATCAATACTGCTATTTGCGTGATTTTACTGGTTATAGCGGGCTGTGGAAGTGGTAGCGGTAATAGTGGTGCTACTGCTGGGGGTGGAACACGAGCTGCTGTCATCCCAACGAGCACATCTGAAAACTGTATTGGATGGTTAACCGGAGACCCATCCGAAATAAGTGCCATTAGTACGATCGGTGGAGCATGGACCCGGCCTCATGCTGGCCCCTTCGTGTGGGGATATATCGAGACATCGAACGACACCTATAGTTACGATAGAACCGATGAGGCTGTGACTGCGGCCCAGAATGCGAATGTTGCTATTCTGGGAACCATTTGGCCTTTTGCTTCATGGGATCAGTCTTCGTGCCGGGCGTCAGATGATTGTAATGTTTCTACCAATGATCAGTTCTATCCTCACGAGATAGGAGACGAAATTCCCATTTCACGCTGTGCTCCGTGTAGCTATGATGATTACCAAGAATTTTTGGGGAATCTTGTCGAGAGATATGATGGTGACAGTACAAGCGATATGTCGGGCCTGACGATCCCGGTGAAATATTGGGAGATATTAAATGAACCCTCCATGGGTAGTGACGAATTGACGTTCTACAAGGGGACGAAGGCGCAATATGTTGAAATCTTGCAAAAGAGTTATGAAACAATCAAGTCGGTCTGTTCGGACTGTGTTGTCGTTCAGGGTGGAACATCAGGAAATAGTGCAACCGCCATCGCGTACTGGGGAGACATCTTTGACCTCGGTGGAGGTGATTTTTTCGATATTGCAAACATTCATTACATAAATTCAGGTGATCTCGCGACGCTTAATGTCTCGGATTTTGAAAGTCTATTGGATTCAAAGGGACTTGATAAACCGATATGGGTGACGGAGGCTGAGTTTAGCTCTGAAGATGAAGTAACAGCTGCGGTTCAGGGAGCGCTTGCTGCGGGAGCGACGAAGGTCTTTTTTACACAGTTTGACATCGGTGGTGGCTACTCATATGAGGGAACCTATTCGGCTGTTTACGACGGCATATCCAGTGAATGTCCATAATCCTTTTATCTATTGATCACATCTTAAAGATTGGGTAATCTACGTTACACAATGGAATTATATCCCCTTAAGTTTGAAAATATCTTTCATGAAAAAGTCTGGGGCGGCCAAGGACTTAAAGAGATTTTGGATAAGCCGCTTCCATCAAATAAAAAGATCGGTGAATCGTGGGAACTTTCCGGGCACCCGAGTGCGCTCAGTGTTGTGAAAGAGGGAACGCTCAAAGGGAAAAGTATTACAGAGTTGGTTCGAGATTTTCCTGAAGAGATTCTCGGTAAAAAATTAGCGACGCGATATTCCGATTTTCCACTGCTCTTTAAATTCATTGATGCCAATGACAAACTCTCGATTCAGGTCCACCCAAACGATCAATATGCAAGGAAACATGAGGGAGATCTTGGGAAGACGGAGGCTTGGTACGTTGTTGACGCCAAGCCAGGAGCGACGATTATCTGTGGACTCAAGAAAGGGGCCACGCCAGAGTCCGTAGAGATCGGAGTCAAGACGAATCAGCTCGAGAGCGAGCTCCACGAGATCCCTGTTAAGACGGGCGACGTCATTTATCTGTCGCCAGGAACCGTTCACGCGCTTGGGGCGGGGATCGTTATCTATGAGGTCCAAGAGGCCTCGGATGTTACGTATCGACTTTACGATTGGGGGCGCGTGGGTCTCGATGGAAGGCCCAGAGATCTCCATATTGAGGATTCTCTCAAGGTCATTAACTATGCTGACACAACAGAGCACCAAATGCAGCCGAAGGGTAATCTCCTTGTGACTTGTCCCTATTTTTCAATCGAAAAAGACGAGGTTCAGGGAAGTCTCGATAGAGAGCTGAGCGATCGTTTTGAGGTTGTTACAGCAATTGCTGGGATGGGCGAGATTGCCTGGAACAATTTTACAGTGCCGCTAAAAAAGGGTGAGACGGTGCTGATTCCTGCTGGGTTGAAACAGTATAATGTTAATGCAGGACGTGATCCGCTAACGCTTCTTATATCCTACGTGCCAAAGTAGGAACATATTAGGGGGGAAGATGGGACGAGGAATAGCCAAGGAAGAACTTAAGGATATTCGCAGACGATTTCAGATTTCTCTATACGACCTGAGGGCCATTGTGGCAAATTTTCATGTTGAGATGGATCGTGGACTTCAGAGTCTTCCCAGTTCGCTCAAGATGCTGCCTGCTTATATCGATATACCCTCTAGAAAGGAGAAAGGACGCTATATTGCGCTTGATCTGGGCGGAACGAATTTTCGAGTTCTTCAAGTGAAACTGGGACCCAAGGGTAGGATTCGCGAGGAATATGTCTCTAAATTTATGATCCCAAAGGCTGTGATGCATGGGACCGGCCTTCAGCTCTTTAATTTTATTGCGCGCTCCATTGAGACGTTTCTCTTGAGACATAACATTGATTTTGATGGAAAACGTCATCTCGGTTTTACCTTCTCATTTCCCATGCAACAAACAAACATCGCTAAGGGGATACTGATCAACTGGACAAAAGAATTTTCGGCGTCAGGTGTAGTGGGTAGAGATGTTGTAGAACTGCTCAAGCGCTCTCTTAATAAATTTGATTTAAAAAATATCAGGGTGACAGCGCTGGCGAACGATACGGTTGGGACGATGATGGCCAAGGCGTATCAGGACCCCAACTGTGATGTGGGCATTATCTTTGGGACCGGAACAAATGCCTGTTATCGTGAGGCCGTCGCCAATATTCGGAAGATACCGCGTGAGGGCCTTCGTGCGCATAATTGCATGGTGATCAATACGGAGTGGGGCAATTTTAACAGGTTGCCGATAAATGATTATGACCGTCGATTGGACAGTGCCACCAATAATCCCGGTGAGCAACAAATGGAAAAAATGGTCTCGGGGATGTATCTTGGCGAACTGACCCGACACATTCTGATGGATCTGATTAAGCAGAAGATCCTCTTTCCGAAGAGCAAATCACGCTTTACAAAGGGCGATTTTCTGACACGCCATATGTCGCTCATTGAACTTGATCGAACAAAGGGTCTGACCAAGATCAAAAACTATCTGGAAAGTGTAGGCATTCTGGATACGAAGGTTGCTGAGCGTGAGTTGATGAAGCGAATCTGTAAAATTGTTTCCAAGCGCGCGGCGCGCGTCAGCGCTGCATCAATATCGGCCGTTGTGACCTGGATGGATCCGGAACTCAAGAACAAACATACGATTGGTATCGACGGGACTCTCTATGAACGTTACCCTGGGTTTCGTAGTACGATGATTAAGACGCTGGCCGACATACACGGGAAAGACGCCAAAAAGATTAAACTGGTTCGTGCAAAGGACGGATCGGGTGTCGGTGTTGCGATCGTCGCGGCCGTCGTGGCCAGTTAAGATTCTTAACTTCGTCATTCCCCGACTTGATCGGGGAATATACACTTGT
>CAYWXY010000012.1:0-30305 GCA_964462555.1 uncultured Pseudomonadota bacterium
CAGAGATCAGAACTGTCACTTTGTCCTTGAATATCGATTGATCAACCGGTTTTAGCTCCTGATCGAGAATAGTAAAATTGGGTGCTGGGTTTCCCAGCGTAACTTCATTACCCAAAAGGGTGAGTGGATTTCCCTTCATTGTGATTAAACCCGTGCGTTCATTCATAATTCCCCCTAGGTACAAAATATTACCAGTTTTCACCCAGTAGCTCGAAATGAGACTGTGGATGGATGCAGGCTGGGCACGTCTTTGGTGCATCTGTGTTGGTCTCAATATAACCGCAGTTTTGACAGCGCCAAACGACTGCGCTTTCACGATGAAAGACGAGACCCTTTTCGATATTGGACTTTAAATCGAGATAGCGTTTTTCATGTTGTTTTTCGGCAATGGCAATGGCCTCAAAGGCGTCTGCAATATCTTTAAAGCCTTCTTCACGGGCAATCTTCGCAAACCCGGGGTACATCTCGGTCCACTCATAATGTTCGCCGTCGGCGCCTTCCTGAAGGTTTTCTGTTGTCGTTCCAACAGGACCAAACGGAAATGCTGCAGAATGGATAATTTCGGAGGTGCCGCCTGTCATGAATTTAAAGAGACGTTTGGCATGTTCCTTTTCTTGATTTGCGGTCTCTGTGAATATGTTTGAAATCTGAACAAAGCCTTCTTTTTTTGCTTTGCTGGCAAAATAGGTGTAGCGATTCCGAGCCTGTGATTCACCGGCAAATGAGGTCATAAGATTGATTGCTGTTTGTGATCCTTTGAGATCCATGAGTTGCTCCTTTCTAGCCCAATTGACTAGTTCGAATGTTGACAGTGATGACAAAGACCAATGAATTCGAGTTTATGGTCTGTAATATTAAATTGTTCAATTTCGCACGCCACTTGATTGATTTCCTTAATTGGATCAAGTTCCACATCTTTGATTTTTCCACACTCACAGCATCTTGCATGATAGTGGGGGGCGGCGTCCCCGTCATAACGATTTTGTCCACCTGCATTCTCAATTTTTGTAATGGTTCCCGATGCGGATAGTTTTTCAAGATTACGATAGATTGTTCCAAGACTGATTCTGGGTATTTTTTTGCGAACCAATTGATAGACTTCGTCAGCCGTTGGATGTGATTTTGTATGTTGTAGGACGTCGAGAATGACTTGACGTTGCTTGGTTGATCGGTGTGTGGATGAGTGAGTCATAATAATCAGTAATGATAATCGTTACTGATAGCTACTCTTTTGGTGGCCCGCTGTCAACAATTTCTTACCAATTTCCAATCTTTTCAAATTTACCACCAGGATAGCCAAGGATGCCGCGAACACCCAATGCATCAATCAGATATTCTCCCTCTTGCTCGCCCATAACAAAGACTGAATTTGCAACGGCTTGAGCAGTGGCCGCCTGTTTTGTAAGGACCGTAACAGAGTGGAAGGGGGAGGTTACCGGTTTTCCGTTTCTAGGATTAACGACGGGTGCATTGGTTCCTTTTTTTACCGTCGCTGCTGAATAGTTCGAGATCGTGATTCGCATCCCATGCTTGGCCGTCTTGGATCCGTTTCCTTCAACCATTAACTGCCAGGGGCCGAATGCATCTTTGCCCATGGAACGTGTGACACCATTGACGCTGACTAATGCGTCATCCAGGTTGGCATGATAGGCGGCACGTATATAGAGGTCAGCGATGAATCCTTCCAGGATTCCCTGTAGATTCAATGTGGATCCGGCCTTTGTTAGGTAGAGCGTCGAATTCTTTTTATTGATCTTGAGTTTTCCTGGGCCGTTGACGGGGTTAAAGGCCTTGCGTGTCCATCCCTTAATTTCATTGGCATGCTTCGCGAGGGCGAGGAGCTCAGGGCCAACCGTCACTGGGTTTTTACCAGCCGCCGCTTCAACCTCGGCAACTTCGCTATTGGCGCCCACAGAACTGAACATCTGAGCAATTCGTTCGGTTTCGCTAAAAGTATAATCGAAAACCTTGTCGACGTCCTTTTTATATTTCCCTAAGGTTACGACAGAAAATTCAACCTGAATGTCGCCAGGAAGAATTTTATTCTTCGTAAATGTTCGCGGAGAACCGGGGTCAAACGGGTTGTTTCCGCGGGCAGCTTCACTGCCAAGTGGAAGAAGAATTGTACAGATGAGTAAGACTACGAAAAGAATTCTATGGCGGATCATTCAAGACTCCTTTTTAAGAATGGGTTTCAAAAATTTGGCCGTATGCGACCGCTTTACTTTTATAAGATCTTCGGGTGACCCAGTGGCAATCAAATAGCCGCCTTTGTCACCTCCCTCTGGACCTAAATCGATAATATAATCACAGCACTTAATAACGTCCAGGTTGTGTTCTACTATCACAACTGTGTTGCCGGCATCCACTAATTTATTTAAGACAAACAACAATTTTTTCACATCGGCAAAGTGGAGGCCGGTGGTGGGTTCATCCAAAATATAGAGAGTTTTCCCTGTCGCCCGCTTGGACAATTCCTTGGAAAGCTTTATCCTCTGGGCTTCTCCTCCGGATAGGGTGGTTGCTGATTGGCCCAATTCCAGGTAACCGAGACCGACATCAATCAGGGTCTGGAGCTTGTTTCGAATCGACGGAATATTCTCAAAAAAGCGGTAGGATTGATTGATCGTCTTGGAGAGAATATCGGCGATATTTGCTCCCTTGTATGTAATATCGAGGGTTTCACGGTTGAAGCGTTTTCCGCAGCAGACCTCGCATTCGACGTAAATATCGGGCATGAAATGCATTTCAACCTTGATAAATCCATCGCCTTCGCAGGCTTCGCAACGTCCTCCTTTGACGTTGAAGGAAAAACGACCGGCCTTGTAGCCTCGTGCCTTGGCGGCTGGGAGTTCTGTAAAGAGATCGCGAATATGCGTCAAGACTCCGGTATATGTGGCTGGATTTGAACGGGGTGTTCGCCCTATGGGGGACTGATCAATATTAATGACCTTGTCGATTATTTCCAATCCGATGATGTCGTCAACTTTTCCAGCCGGAATTTTGGAGTGGTAGAGTTTTTGCATCAGGGCGGGGTAGAGTGTTTCGTTGATCAATGTCGATTTTCCAGATCCAGAGACGCCAGTAACGCAGGAGAGAAGGCCGATTGGGATGTCGACATCGATATGCTTCAGATTATGTTCCGATGCCCCCTTGATTGTTAATTGATCAATGCCTCGAGGACGTCTTGTTTTCGGGACATGGATTTCTTCCTTGTTTGAAAGAAAACGTCCAGTGAGCGATTTCTGATTCCTCCGGATTTGGGCCGGGGTGCCCGTTGCAACGATGGAGCCACCGTGGACACCGGCACCGGGGCCGATATCGATGACGTGATCTGCACACTCAATCGTTTCGCGGTCATGTTCGGTGACAAGGACCGTGTTGGAGAGATCACGAAGTCGAAAGAGTGTGGAGATCAACTTTTTTGTGTCGCGAGGGTGGAGTCCGATGCTCGGTTCATCCAGGACATAGAGAACGCCGGTGAGTGCCGATCCAATTTGTGTGGCCAGACGAATTCGTTGGCTTTCACCACCCGCAAGTGTTGCCGAGGCACGATCTAACGTTAGATAGGAGAGCCCTACATTTGTCAAAAAACCTAGGCGCGCATCAATCTCCTTGATTAGTCGGTTGGCGATGAAGCGCTCCTTTTTGGTCAATTTTAAATTTTGAAAGAATTTTCGGTTGTCACTAATGGGAAGGGTGCAGACATCCGCAATAGTCTGATTGCCAACTTTGACAAAGAGACTTTCACGCCTGAGGCGTGTTCCTTTGCAGGTGGGGCAAGGACGGAGGTTCATATATTTCTTGATGTCTTCGCGGACCCAATCTGATTCGGTGTTTCGAAATTTTCGTTCCAAGAAAGGGATGACGCCGGCAAAACGATCGCGATAGGTCTCGCGGCGTCCGTGGAGATCAATCTTGAACTTAATTTCTTCGTCGCCCGATCCGTTGAGAATCATCTTCTGAATTTCGTCTGGAAGCTTCATGAATGGCTTGTAGATGTCGAACTTATAATGGTCAGACAATGCTTGAAAGACCTGGATATAATATGATGACGAAGTGGAGTGCCACGGAATGACAGCACCTTCTCTTAGAGATAAATTTTTATTTGGAATGATCAAGTCGGGATCAAAATACATTTTGGTGCCCAAACCATCACAGTCGGGACAGGCACCACGAGGACTATTAAAGGAAAAGAGTTGTGGAGTCAGTTCTGGATAGCTGATACCGCATTCGACGCAAGCCGAATTTTCACTCAAGAGAATGGTTTTTTTGCCGGTCTGAATTTCAACAACACCTTGACCGTATCCGATGGCGAGCTCAAGTGAATCAGAGAGGCGGGCCTCGAATCCCTTTTCAATGACCAATCGATCGACGATCAGTTTAATGTTGTGTTTCTTCTTTTTGTCAAGCGCGATTTCGTCTGAGAGATCGTGTTGTTTGCCGTCGACCAAGACGCGAACAAAGCCGGCCTTGGCGAGCTTTGCCAGCTCTGATTTATGTTCACCCTTGCGGTCTTTAATAATGGAGGCCAAGAGGATGATCTTGGTCCCGATGGGGAGTGTTTTGATTTGGTCGACCATTTGTGAGACCGTTTGGGCGTGGATGGGTCGACCGCACTCATAACAGTGGGGGATTCCAATCCGTGCAAAGAGAATCCGGAGATGATCGTAGATCTCAGTCACCGTTCCGACTGTTGATCTTGGATTTTTGCTCGTCGCCTTTTGTTCAATGGCGATCGCGGGGGAGAGGCCTTCAATCAGATCGACGTCGGGCTTCTTCATTTGTTCCAGAAACTGTCTGGCATAGGCCGAGAGCGATTCGACATATCGGCGCTGTCCCTCGGCATAAATGGTGTCAAAGGCGAGGGAGGATTTTCCTGAACCAGAGAGGCCGGTGATGACGACCAATTTGTTCTTGGGAATCGTGATATCGATGTTCTTGAGGTTGTGCTCTCGGGCACCCTTGATTTTAATCGCGTTGCTTACCATAACCGATTACGCATAGCATGGCAACTCCTGGAAAATCAATGAAAAATAGGTGAGAACTTCAGGTTTAGGTGTCGAAGCTCGTATCGGTTGTCGTCCAGCGGTATCATCAAGGACACGCCACCGTAACCGTATGACGATACGGGCCTCGAAACCGCAACCGATAGACGATGGTCTTAGATTCCAATAAATTCTTTTGCCAGATTGAGTAATGTATCAACATCTTCAGGAGTGCGGGCCTCGGCATATGTTCGGAGAAGTGGCTCTGTTCCAGAACCGCGGATCAAGAGCCAGCTGTCGTCGTCGCGGAGGAAATGCCAGCCATCCATTGTAGTCTTTCCAACGATCTTGCGCCCAGCAAGCTCATTAATATCGAGTTCAGCCAGGCGTTTCTTGGCGTTGGCGACTGTGGCGTCATCCAAGTGAAGATCGTCACGGCGATAGAAGAAGGGGCCGGCCTCTTCCTGAAGGTCAGCGACCAGCTCCGAGATCTTTTTGCCACGTGTGGCCATGATTTCGAGGAGGAGAAGGCCGCAAAGAACGCCGTCACGTTCACAGACATGTCGCGGAATGCCAATGCCGCCGCTTTCTTCGCCGCCCATCAAAACATCGGGTTCGTTCAGTTTTGGACTGATATATTTGAAGCCGACCGGGGTCGTTTCAAGCGGTAGTCCAAATTTTTCGCAGAGATTATTGAGCATTCGTGTTGTGGTGAGCGACTTGATGACACGGCCCTTCCATCCCTTGACTTCTACAAAGTGTTTCAGGATGAGTGAAAAAATCTGGTGTGGATTGACAAAGTTTCCCTTTTCATCGATAGCGCCTATTCGATCGGCATCACCGTCAGTCACGAGACCGATATCAAATTCTCCACTTTTCATTTTTTGCATAGCTTCATTGATATGAGGCGGAATTGGCTCGGGTTGGATACCTCCAAAAGATGTGTCGGCCGCATTGTGGATTTCAGTAACGGCTGAACCAAGGAATTCCGGGAAAAAGCCGCATCCGGATCCAAACATGGGTTCAGCTAGAACCTTGAAATTGCATTCGGCTATCTTTTTCAGATCAACGAAATTCTTTATTGCATCGAGATAACGTTCCTTTGGACTGAATGTCGAAAGGAGGTCGTTCGGAAGTTCCTTTATCGCTGCTTTGCGGTTTTCAGTGTCATTCTTTTTGATCTGTGCCTCAATCGGAGCCGTATAGTCGGGAGATGCCGCGCCGCCGTAACTTTCCTTGAATTTGATTCCATTCCACTCTGGCGGGTTGTGGCTCGCCGTGATCATGATGCCGGCGGTGCCGCTATCTTCTTTCACCATCCATGAGACGCAGGGGGTGGGGCAGAATTGGTCGCTCAATACGGTCCGAATGCCATTCCCAGTCAGGATTTTGGCTGTTAGTTCAGCTGTTTCTTTAGACTTGGCTCGGCGGTCATATCCAATCGTGACAGAATGTCCGGTTCCCTTAAGGGAAGGATAGATATCGGCAAATGCCTGAATAACTTTGCTGATATTTTCGGGGGTAAAATCTTTACCGATAATGGCGCGCCAACCATCGGTGCCAAATTTAATTGAGCTCATCGTTCCTCCTGAAGTCTGGTGATTTAAGAATAAAAATCTCAACTGCCATTGTAATGGCGTTTACTAAATTTGTTGGATCGGCCAGTCCCTTCCATGCGATATCTTCTGCAGTACCGTGGTCGACAGAAGTTCGTATGATGGGTAGACCGAGCGTGACATTGACTGTTCCCATCATGTCGAAGGTTTTGACCGCGGCGAGACCCTGGTCATGGTACATGGCAATAACGGCATCGAATTCCCCAGTGGCAGCCGTGTCAAAAATAGTATCTCCTGGAAACGGCCCGAATACGGGCACGTCCCGTTCCTTTAGGGCCTGGATTGCCGGTTTGATTACTTTCTCCTCTTCATCTCCGAAGAGTCCCCCGTCACCGCAATGCGGGTTGAGCGCTGCGATGGCAATGTGAGGATAAGAAATATCGAAATCATTTCTGAGTGCACGGTAGGTTAATTCTGTTGCCGTTATAATTTTCTCTGCCGTAAGTTTTGAAGGGATGTCTCGGATGGCTTCGTGGATTGTTGCGAGTGTAACTTTGAGCCTGGGGGAGGCCATCATCATAGCATAGGATGTTGTTTCGGTGGCCGTCGCCAGATATTCGGTGTGTCCGGTATAGGGGACATCGGCCATCTGCCATTCACTTTTATTGATGGGGCAGGTGACGAGGGCGTCATATTTTTTTTCTTTGACCATTTCAGTTGCGGTTTTGAGGATTTCAAACGAGAAATGACCCGTTTCAGCGAGATTATTCCGGTCACCGGAATAGGGCTGAGAGATAACATGTGTCGCTATGGATTCATAGTGGAGACCCTTCAGTGTAGCGGCTTCTCTTAAGACGTTTTCATTTCCGATGATCGTTAAATCACAGAAATCACGGACCTTATTATAGACTGAAACGGCGATCTCCGGGCCGATCCCTCTTGGGGACCCCATGGTCAGTATGATGTGTGGTTTTGTCGTCATGAGCTTGTTCCGAGGCTTAGGACCTCGACATGTGCTTTTTTGCGGAGCTCCTTGGCGTAGCCCTTGAGGGACTGTTGTAATTTAATGTTATAAACTGCGTTGTGTACTTCATCCCTGACACTTGAAAAGTCCTTGGCCGACGTTTTTGCGCGATCGATCACCTTGAGAATGTGGATTCCTTTCTCAGAGACAACCGGTGGAGTAACTTCTCCAGGTCCCAGATGGCTGACCGCCTGTGCCATGGAAGGTTGAAGATCCTTGATGCTAACAACACCCAAGTTTCCACCCTGTACCGGATATTTGTCTTTGGTGTAACGTTTGGCCAATGCTTCAAAATTATTGGATGATTTTGCGGCACGCGCGAGCGATAGAGCCAATTTTTCGATATGCTTGAAATCATCGGGCGTGGTTTGTGGTGTAAATGTGATGGTCATCTGAGCCAGCTGGATCGATGTCGGGCTCTTAAAATCGTCCATATGTTTTTCGAAATATTCCTTAAGCTCTCTTTCTGAAATAGAGACCTTGTGTCCAATTTTCTGGCTGATAAATTTATTTCGCATCAGCCGTTTTTGGATTGTTAGTTTATATTGGGCAAGACTCATCCCCTTTTTTTTGAGTTCTTCCTTGAATTGATCCATTGTTATCCGTGAGCTGTGAAGAATTCGATCGGTGTGAGAGTCGATTTCGTGAGGTTCTATGATGATATTTGCTTTCTCAATTTCTGTCTCAATAAGTTTATCTTCAATTAAAAAGTTTAGGACCTCTTTTCTGAGCGCGATACCGCTTAACCCCTTTTCCTTGCGAAACTCTGGGCCGAACTTTTTGACGGCAGCGTCTAGATCAGAACGGGTGATTGCATCTTCGTTAATAACTGCCACAATCATTTCCACGGTTCGCGCTAAAAGGGGCGAGGCCCACGTTGTGACGGCGAGCGTAATGAGAGAGATTCCGATAATCCAGTATTTATTCATTTTCTGTTCCTTGCTCATCAACATTAACCTCAATTCGTTTGAGGAGATCCTCGTTCATTTTGACATTGGCTGAAACATATATGGGTTGATACCACTTATCAAATGCTTCCTGACTTTTATTTTTTTTGAGCTGGGTCGTAATGTAATGCTTGGCCTCGTCCTGATTCTCTTTGACCGGGCCGCGTTTGTCAATAACCTTGAAGATATGGTAGCCATAATCACTTTTCACAACCTGGGAGGTTTCACCGGGTGGCGTATTAAAACAGACTCGGTCGAATACCTCTGGATAGACGCCCCGGGCGAAATAGCCGAGATCTCCGCCTTTCCAGCGTTCTGGGCTGATCGAGCGCTCTTTGGCGATGGAAGCAAAGTTGCCGCCTTCGTCGAGTTTTTTGGCAATGGCCTCAGCATCTTCCCAATTGTTGACGAGGATGTGTCGAGCGCGCACCTGTTCCGGATGGGCAAATTCTTCCTTGTGTTCATTGAAATAGGTCTTGATTTCTTCATCGGAGGTCTCGATTTTGTCGACGACAGCCTTGGAAATTAATTTCTGAATGGAATGCTTATTCTTCTTTTTTTCGACCCAATCATTATAATCGATTCCCTTGGACTCCAGCATTTTTTGAAAGGTAGCCTCGGAATAACCACTTTTGTAGGAGTCGAGCTCCGTCTGAAGCTCCTGTTTAGATAGTTTTATGTCATGTTTTTTGGCCTGTTGGAGGAGGAGATGTTCTTCGACTATCTTGCTCAGGACATCTTTTTTGATTTTGAGAGCCTGAACTTCATCTTTCCAGACAAGTGGATCGTATTTACCGGCCTCCAGGCGAAGACGTTTGATGAACTCTTCACGTGTGACGCGCCCCCCTTTGTATTCGGCCAGGGCTTCATGGCGGGTATAATGGTAGTAGCCGACTAGAAGGCCAATGACGAGAACGATTGCAAATACGAAAACACCCCACATGATATAGGTGCCGGTCGGTCGCTTGGGCGGCGCCGCTGGGACGGTGACGCGTTTGATAGGTGCCGCTGTTGTTTTCTTGGTGGCAGGTCTCTTTGTTTGTTTTGTCACCTTCTTCTTCTTTATTGGAGGTTTGATCGCCATTGCGGTCTCCTTCGTCCACGGGACGACGTTCGACGGTTTGATCGTTAAAGATGAACGATTCCCTTAGCATATGACCCTTTGGAGGGCAAGTTTATCGCGAGCACGGTTTATCATTATAGGTGGGCGGCCAATTTGGGTGTCAAATTGTACCCACCACAGGGTCAATTATGACCCTTTTACAGGATGGATACCTAATGAAATCAATAACTTACATGTGGTTTGATTAGGCACGATTCTTGCTCGTCAGGTCTATAGGGGGAAGGGGTATATGAAGTCCTTGTACATCATTATCTGCCTAAGTATCGCGTCGCTTCTTACGGGGTGTGGAACGGGGCCGGCGATTGGCACATCGACGGGGACGGTTTCTGTTACTATCTTGGGCGATGAGGGGGCTGAGGCGGGAGAGGTGAGTGTGGCGGTTCGTGTGAGTGTGAATGCATCATTTACGGCAACGTTTACGGCACCGGTCAATAGTTCAACCGTAAATGCGTCAACGTTTTACATTACACCAAAATCGAATGCGAATATGTCAGCGAAGGATAGTAATGTTTCTTTAGACACGTCGGAAGCGACAATTAGTTGTTCCTCGAATGAACTATCGTGCACGCTTTCACAGACCTTAGAATATGATACCAGTTATTACCTTATTATAACGTCGGGGATTCAGTTTAGGGAGCCGAATCTATATGGTTTTTTTAGTGGCCTGACACAGGAGTTTTTGACGGAAGAAGCAGATCTGGATAATGTAGATGAAACGGCGCCGGTTGTCGGTGACGGAACGATCACAACCAGCGATGCGACGACCACGCAGATGGATTTGAGTTGGAGTGCCGCAACTGATGACGTCTCTGACGATGCCGATCTTCTCTACAAGGTCTACTATTCGGCAACGGCCGATCTCGACTCGGTTGCTGATATTGAAGAGAATGGAACGGCCTTTGGTGATTACACGGCCGACATGAGGTCAACAACAGTGACAGGACTCATACAAAATACAGCCTATACATTTAATGTGATTGTGAAGGATGAGGCAGGGAACCAATCAATATATGACCCTGCTGATGGGACGACGCTTCGGGATACGACCGGTGCGCCGGCGATATCCGATGGGTCGATTACGGCCGAGAATGCGGCGATGACGTCGGTCGATCTGGAATGGACAGCGGCAACGGATGAATACGATGCAGCAGGCGACTTAGAGTATAGCGTCTTTTACTCGTTAAGTAATAATCTTGATTCAGTGACCAACATCGGGACCTATGGAACCGAGTTCGGGACTGCAACAGCTGGTTTGGTCAATGTTACGGTAACCGGTCTCGATACTGGCGAAACCTATTACTTCAATGTCATTGTTGAAGACTCAGATGGCAATCAACGCAACTACACAACGGTCTCCGAGGATACACTGGGCGACACAATATCTCCGACAGTTGGAACCGGAATAACCTTTTCAAATGCCTCTCCAGTGGGAACGCTCGTTTCATGGGGCGCAGCATCTGATGTTGTCTCCGAGGCGGACGATCTACAGTATAAAGTCGTTCGGGCTGACACGAGCGCTGAAATTGATAGCGTTGTGGAGGCCGATGCGATTAGTGGATATGATCTGATTATGAATTGGACAGCGGCAACGACCTCTGATTATGCGTTCGTAGAATACCAGACAAGTCCCTATTTTGCAGTTCTCGTCAAGGATGAGGCCGGGAACAAGGAGATCTATACGCCGGTTCAAACCGCGTCGGCGATCCCTGATTCCAATAAGAAGGGTCTGATTCCGCTCTCCGATGGAAGCATCATTGTGATGTATATGGACAATGCCGACAATCGCTATCTCAAGTCGATCGTTTTTGATTCTGATGGGGACTATGTTAATGGGCCAACACTTGTCGATGACGTGGGAGTCGGTGAAGGGCAACACGAGGTTGGGGGGAAAATTTCGGGTCTCGAGCTGAGCGACGGCAATATCGTTGTTGCTTACAGTGGCGATTCACATGATTGGTGGAATGGTTATATTGGGCCTGGATATTATATCCGTATTAATTCTGATGGTGAGGCTGTTTCTTCACGATATCAGTTTCAGTCGGATGGTGATTCGGAATTTATTTCAATGCTTGAGGTGGGTGCGGGAGATATTCTCTTGCTCTCCTCTATTGTGACAGGAACAAGTGGCTGGTATGGCTGGACGTCACAAGCTGCCCGGGCATACGCCTATGATCCGATTAGTAATACCTCGCTTCATAGTGGGGTGATGGATAGCAATGTGACGCTTGGATTGGCTGGATGTTCGGTAGGCAATGAGGGAGATGTCCTTGTTCTCACTTCAAATCATGTAGTAATTCAAAATTCAAATTATAGTTATTATCGAACCTATGATGAGTCCGGTTCATCAATGGGAGCGCCAACGTACTATGCTACAGGACTTGCTACGGGTGCGCGGTGCGTGACGTTAGAGAACGCGAATAAGGATGCGCTTGTTCTGTATGTGGATATTGACGACAACCGAAAGGGAAAAATGTTCACGATCGACGGCAATACGGGAGTGAAGTCGTCGGTCACAACTTTCCAAGATACTTATCAGATGTTGACGGACTGGTCAGATATCTTATCAGCCTTCATTATTCAAAATGGTGATTTGGCTGGAAATATCTTTGTTGCATTTGTTGATACCGATGGTGGTGGTACTCCAATACGCAAAGGCTACTACATGGTTATTGATGCCGATGGTGACACTGTCACATCGCCAACCCTTTTTAGGACAGATGCCCTTAGCGAGTTTGATATTATGGCTGGCGAGCTGTCGGGAGGTCGGGTGGCGATCATATATAAGAATGGCCTCAGGATCGTTACTCCAGAAGCAGATTAGTTTTCTTTCAGCGTTCATTCGAATGAAATGTCGGCCCCTCTATTTAGTGGATAACGATAGGCGTTTGAACCTGCAAAATGTCTAATAATTCAATTACTTATACCATCATTTTTTTAGCAACCTTTATATGTTGGTGTCGATAGTATATGGAAGGGTGAAATTAGCGGAGGTCTATCGATGGGTAGGGGTACAAGCGGGCTGACCACACGGCTACGTGTGGATCTGAAACCTGTAGATCCAAAAATTGATATAACGCGTGAATTGGCAGGGCGCCGACTGGATGGAGTCCAGTTGTTGCCAGGCGACTTGGCTCATGCCCTGCTCGATTCGTCCCAATCAGTTCCCATAGGTTTCGATCAGGGCCTTCCTCAGGTAATCCCGTCAACGACAGAGGATGCCTTTCTTGAGCCTATCGAGTCTCTGGCTGTATCTCAACATTCTCCTCATCCATTTCAACGTTACCTGAGTGACGGTCGACAATTCATTCTATCGCAATGGCACAGTTTGAAAGGTCAAGTTGCTCGTTTTTCGGCAATGTCTCTCAGTGCGGAGCTGATCCCGATGGGATTGGCTATCTTGATTCCGACGCTTATGGGGACACCGGAGTCTTCTCTACCGATGTTTCTCCTGGGAGGGATGATGAGCGGTGGTGGTAAGTCGAGTTCCGATACAGATTTGGTTGCCGTTCGCGATGGGATGGACCAATTGAGAAATAAGATACCTCGAAGGAAACGGGGAGCAATCCTGTCCACTGTGGAATCTCTTTCGAAAAGCGATGCCCTTGCCGCTCGCGTTATGGTTGATCAGATGAAGGCGATTCAAATGGACACTCTCGGTAATTTATGGGAGGGCTATCTTGAGGTTGTTACGCCACTCGCCAAGGCTTGGCGCGTTGATGTATTGGTTTCAGTTACTGATCTTCTCTTTAACTTGGTCGATACAGGGTACTATGCCTCGGCGCACTTCTATTTGGGACATTTAAAGGGGAAGCCCGAAGGGGAAATAATTCCATTCAGTCAGTTAGCGCGGTATTTTTTGCAGCAGTATGCTCCATTTAATCTTATCATTGATCATGCTGTTCAAAGCGGCCGACAAAAGGATCTCGATTTTCTCTGGAACACTCTGGTCAATGCTGTGACGACAGAAGGGGAGCCCCCTTGGTATGCAAGCCTTTTTAATGTCATGATTCAAAAGTCAGGTATTTTGCCCGAGCGAGCATTGGACGCGGTTGAGGCGATGCGAACCAATAATCTTATGACTCGGTATGGTAAGCGTGTGCAGGAGTTGGTTGGGCGGGATCTTCTCAGTTATTCGGTTGCCTTTCTGATGGGGAGAGAGGGTGACTACCTGGCCTCGCTTGAGGAAAATGTGGCCGCTCGTGATCGCATGGAATCGCTCGGAATTGATGTTGATCGATTGGGTCAGGGTGTCCCTGCCAGGCGATTTGAGATCATTGATGCACTCAACGTTGAGGTGAAGGAGGCGCGAATTGTCGAGAGTGCCTGGAAGCAGATCTTTATTGCGTTAGAGAAGATCTGGGGTGTGATGAAAGAGAAAGAGCGCCGTGAGTTGTATGTCCAACTAAGGAAGGCTGGCCTGGGTCCCTTGTCGAAAACTATGCCAACCGATTTTATTGAGACTATTCCAAAAATTGTCGAGGGTAATGAGGACCTTTCCGCGCATGAGAGAATTCGTATACTTACTGCAGTGATTCTGCGTACAAATGCAAAATTACAAGAACGTGTGAAAGATGATGCGGAACTGCGGGCCGCCGATTTTCACTTGCGTAAAGTGGATGCAGTTTTATCGATGCCGGTGATGAAGGGTTTGACGGCGAAAGAATATCGAATTGGTTTGGCTGCCAAAAGCCCCTTTAGGGATATCATGATCGGCAATGACGGTGGGTGTTGTATTGGAGTCTATGAGCATCCGGGAAATGATCTCTATCTCCCGCTCTACTTTGAAAATGTTGCGACGCAATTTGTAGAAATTCATCGTGGGAGTAATCGAATTGGAATGGCACTTCTCTTTGTCGCCCATGTTCCTGTGTTGGATATTCCGCTCTTGGGAATAAATTCAATTGAGATTACAGAGAGAATGGAGGCCCTCCTGGATAAGTCCCAAATTTCTCAGATTGTTGATGAGACGGTTCAGTGGATAAGTGAACATGCCGAGAATGCGGGTATTCCGCTGGTTGTGATGTCACCACATTCTGGTAATACCGGTTCCAGTCACTTGCCCGAGAACTATACGAGCTTGATGAGTTATCCGATGGATCGTGTGTCGCGAGTAGTTGATTATAGCGATTTCTTTTATAACGATGGTGCCGTGTCGTTTGGTAGTGGTGCCCATATTGTTCATGGCGATGTGGCGATGGTTATTGATGCGGCCCAGGCGAAAGTTGCTGAGATTCGGGAAGAGGCCAAGTCGTCCTCTCACCCTGCTCGTCGATTGGTCGATTTAATGCATGAGAAAGGCTTTCTCATTTTTGATGTGGACGCCGGCGATGGGACCCTGTTGCCCCTTCATCGCAGGATATTTCGAGCACTGGCAGAGCATATGAAGAGACGTGGTGATATGTCGGCTGATGAACAGTTAGATGCCTTGTTGCCGCTCATGCGTCATTGGGGCGATGCCGAGGCCTATCGGGAAATGACCGGATCGATTGAGAAGTATGAAGATGGAATGATGTCGCTTTTGGGACGATTGAAAAAAATTCTCGCTGTTCCACATAAGCGGTATCGGGATGTGGTTTTGGATCGTTTCTTGGAGGTTGGTGAGTTGCCGAGTCAGGAAGAGTTAGATGGATCGTTTGATGAGCTTGTGGTAGATTTTTATAGAAAGTTCCATCCCGATCTATTGATGAGACGTTTGGCAGTTCGCCTTGTAGAGGCAAATGAGCCGATGGTTGAGCTCATTCAAAGAGAGTTGTCAGAAGCTTTTGAGTTGATAGGGGACGGTTTTAATAGAGTTCATGGGTTAAAACTGGAGAGAGCCAAAGATGTGATGGCCTATCTCGAAGCCTTAGTTATATCTCACGAATACGAACCGGACATGATTCATGAATATTTCAGGTGGCTCAGTACGGCCGATAGGAATGATGTTATTTACCATCTTAATCAGCCCCTCAGTGTTGGTGAGTTTCGTGAACATGCGGATGCTCGTACTGGATATCATGGCTTCAATATCTGGGAATGATCATCATTGAACCAACTTCTTGACAGCTGAAACATTGCGGGTCAGGCACAGAATGTTTCATTTGCTGTTCTTGACCTTGCCTGAAACATCCCGTACAAATGACATTATGCCGCTTCGAACAGGTTTAATATCCAAGTTATTTAGTGGAAAGGTCTCTGAGAATTGTCATCATCTTCTCGGCCTGGAGGGGAGTGCGCCTGGATATCTGGCGGGGACGATCTGGCGTGAGCGAAAGGTTCCGGTTGTCTTGATCACGGCCGATAATGCTGAGGCAGAGCGTTTGGTCGATGATATCACCTTTTTCTCGAAAAATGCAGGCCCGGGTCCGATCCAGACCTTTCCGGCACCAACGGCGCTTCCCTATAGTCACTTGATTCCACAGGTGGATACCTGGACTGAACGGATGTCGGTTCTCTATGCCACGCAAAATGAGAAGGCACCGTTGATCGTTGCACCGATTGGCGGTTTGTTGCGAAAAGTGCCGCCGCAGTCGATTTTTTATGACCATGTGGAACCGATCCATATCGATCTCAAGATCGAGAAGGATGCCTTTTTGGAACGCCTGGTGGCGGCCGGTTACAACCGCTCACCCCTTGTTGAAGAAGAGGGGGATTTCGCGGCGCGCGGTTTTATCATCGATGTCTGGTCACCGACGACCGATCGTCCCGTTCGGATCGAGCTCGATGGTGATGTGGTGGCCTCAATTCGAAGCTTTGATCCAACGACTCAGCGGACATCGTTTAGCGTTGATCGTCTGACGATCATTCCGGTCCGAAGTGTTATTCTGACGGAAAAGATTATCAGTGAGGGGCTCCAACGCCTCAAGGTCGTGGCCGATGATCGGGATGTCTCACCGGTCGAGCGCCGTGAATATGCCGAGTCGGTCAAAAACGGAATCTATCCCGCCTATACCGAAACGCTTCTTCCGGTTTTTCATGAGAAGGCCTCTTATCTTTGGGACTATCTCCCGAAGGATGCGATCTTTCTCGTTTCGAATCCCTTTGAGGTTCGGGATACGTATCAGAAATTTTGGGAGGAGCTTGCAGAATCATACTCTGAGACAACACATATCGAGAAAGCGGTTCGTCCCGATGAGTTGTATGCGGAAGATGCGGTTTGGCAGAAGCTTTTGAAGGATCAACGATGCATCAAGATAAATAGTCTGGAGGTTGTTCAGGCTGGTGCGGAAATTGTGAAGGGTGAGCATTCTGTGACGCTCTCCACGCGTCGACCCATTCCGCCGACAGGGCAATGGATCGAAGGGGGGCAGGAAGATGCCCTCGGTGGATTTGTTTCTCAATTGAAGGAATGGATGAGCGAAGGTTACCGCATTATTGCCGTTTGTCATACCGATGTTCAGGCTGATCGCTTTGTCGATCTTTTGAGATGGCAGGGAATGGCGCCGCACGCAACCGATCGTCCTTTTGGTGAACTAACGGAACGGTTATCGACCGATATACAGGTCGTGATTGGTGAACTTTCGGAGGGTTTTCTCTGGCCCGACGAACGCCTGGTTGTTTTGACGGAAAAGGAGATCTTTGGAAAGCGTCGAAAGCGCAGGCGCATGGCGACCGGTTTTCCAACCGAGTCGTTTACGTCGTATCAAGATCTCTCCGATGGTGACTATCTGGTTCATCTTCAACATGGCATCGGCCGCTTTCGCGGAATGACACAGATGGATTTCAATGGGATGACGAACGACTTTCTCCAGGTTGAATATCTGGGAGGGGATAAGCTTTTCCTCCCGGTCTTTCGTCTGGGGCAGATTCAGAAATATGTGGGTCCTGAGGGGGCACATCCGCTTCTTGATAAAATGGGAGGGACGCGTTGGGAGAAGGCCAAGATCAAGGCGAAGCGTG
Source organism: uncultured Pseudomonadota bacterium (assembly GCA_964462555.1). Lineage (GTDB taxonomy): Bacteria > UBA10199 > UBA10199 > CAYWXY01 > CAYWXY01. The sequence continues at coordinate 17,517 of CAYWXY010000012.1, forward strand.
CCGTTCGGAAGATGGCCTCGGAACTCTTGAAGCTCTATGCCACACGTCAGGTGAAGCCGGGTTTTGCGTTCTCTGGTCGTGATCATCATATGGAGGAGTTTGAGTCTACGTTTCCCTTTGACGAGACAGCAGACCAGATGCAGTCGATCGAGGAGGTCTTGAAGGGAATGGCCGATCCACATCCGTCGGACCGCCTCATTTGCGGAGATGTCGGTTATGGAAAGACCGAGGTGGCGATCCGAGGTGCCTTTCGGGCGGCGATGGATGGAAAACAGGTGGCCCTCCTGGTTCCGACCACAATTTTGGCCTTTCAGCACTATGAGACGTTTAAGGGACGCTTTAAAGGGACTCCTGTAACTATTGGATTGTTAAACAGATTTGTTTCAAAGTCCCAGCAGAAGAAGCTGGTGGAGGATTTGGGGGTCGGAAAGGTCGATATTGTCATTGGGACGCATCGTCTCCTCTCCAAAGATGTCGCTTTTCGGGATTTGGGCCTCCTTATAATAGATGAGGAGCATCGGTTTGGGGTTCGTCAGAAGGAGCGGGTCAAGAAGCTTAAGGAGACGGTCGATGTTCTCTCGATGAGTGCGACACCGATTCCCAGAACGCTTCATATTTCACTGGTCGGCGCGCGCGACATTAGTGTGATCAATACGCCGCCGGCTGATCGTTTGGCCATCCGGACATATGTCGCTGAGTTTGATGAGGGGTTGATTAAGGGCGCGGTGATGAAGGAGATCCGGCGCGGTGGTCAGGTCTTCTTTGTTCATAACCGTGTGGAGACGATCGAATCGATGCGAAAGCGGTTGACGAAGTTGCTCCCCGATGTGCGGATTTGTGTTGGGCATGGGCAGATGAAGGAGCAGGAGCTCGAAGAGGTGATGGTTGGTTTTCTTCATAAGGAATATGATCTTTTACTCTCGACAACGATCATTGAATCGGGTCTCGATATTCCGTCGGTCAATACGATGATCATCAATCGGGCCGACACCTTTGGTCTGGCACAGCTTTATCAGCTCCGCGGGCGTGTTGGTCGTTCGAACATTCAGGCCTTTGCCTATCTTCTGGTTCCTGAGGAGGCGGCGATCACGCCGATTGCAGCGAAGCGCTTGGCGACGCTTCAAAAATATACGGAATTGGGTTCCGGTTTTCAGATTGCAATGCACGACCTGGAGATCCGCGGGGCAGGAAACATCCTGGGCTCCGAGCAGTCGGGACATATCAGTGTGATTGGTTATGAACTTTATACCGAACTATTGGAGCGGGAAATCCAGAAGCAGAAGGGCGAGGAGACGCGGAGCGAAATCGATACCGAGATTCAGATTCCGGTTGAGGCCTATTTGCCGAGCGATTACGTCGAAGATAACGGAACGCGGATTGTTTTTTATAAACGGATATCGGCACTCAGTTCGGATGAAGAAATTGATGAGATGGCGGCTGAGCTTGTTGATCGATTTGGTGAACTGCCAATGGTAGTAAAAAATCTCCTCAAGATTATGGAGATCAAGACCAAGGCCGCCTCGCTTGGCATTGAGAAGATTCAGGGGGCCCAGGGCTCCTTCCTCTATACATTTGCCGAGGCAACACCTGTGGCTGCGCAGGCACTCCTCGATCTGGTCCGAGAGAATGAGGATCGGATGAAAATCCGGCCACCTGCTACGCTGATTGTTCAGGAGCGTGAGGATAGTGAAGAGAGCCCCTTTACGCATATTCGACAACACCTCTCGGAAATTCTTTCGTAAAACGGTTTGGGTGTCGAAGCTCGTATCGTCTTTCGTCTGACGGTCACGCTGCCGATAAACGACTAACGATACGGGTATCGAAACCGAAACCGTCTTTGAATAACGCGTTGTTATTTATTCGATTTTTCGGTATAAAGGAGACAATGGCTCATAATAAATATAGAAATCCGGATGGGCAAAAAATCGGCCGTGTTGAGCGGGGGGCGGGAACTAAGACCGATGCGATCAAGAAGATGCACGAGCAGATCACGAAGCAGCCGATTCGTCGCCAGCCCCAGCGACCCGGCAAAGAGCCTAAGGCTCCTGACCGGTTTCAGTCTGACAGTATCATTCCAAAGTTTTTACGTTCTGTAAATAAACGCCTCGAGAGCAGTTGGGTCTATCAGACCTTCAAACTTCCCGGAACCAACTATGTGGTTCGCGATCACCGCGGTGGCCGCGCAAAGGGGGCACCGGAAAATGATCAGGACTCGGCCTTTCAGATGAAGGAAGGGAAGATGGCCGAGGCGAAGCAGAAGGGGTATGTCAATTATCTCGGTAGTCGCAAGGTTTTGCAACCCCAGGAGTCGAAGGCCGCCGCGCAGGAGATCAAGCGGATTCTTTCCGAGTTCGAAAAGCTTCTCGTCGAACGTTTTGAAAAGGGTAAGAGTGTTGAAAAGCAGTCGCCCGATGGGAAGCCTCATTTTAAACTCAAAACGGACGCGGAGTGGAAATCTTTTTTCTCCAAGTTTATCAAGCGGACGGTCTGGAAGAAGGCCGATCTTAAAATGCTCAAGTCATTTATCTTCCGTGGTCTGGTAAAGCTGACCAAGGGGGGCGGAACGCATGCCATGTTGGTCGGCGATATGGCGATGAACGATGGTCAAATTCAAAAATTTGCGCGACTCAAGGTCCTCTCTAAGCTCATGGATCTTCTTGCAAAGATGGAGCCCGGGTCGACGCTAGAAAAGCAGTTGTTGAAGGAAGGCTTGAATGCCGAGGATTTTCGTTTTCTTGCGTTGGCGCATAAACATGGTGATCGTGCGATCAAAACGGGCCAGCAGGCGACGCGTGGCATGTTTGCGGATCAGAAAACAGAGGATCAGGTCTCGCGTCATTTGGGTTTCGGTGGGAAACGTGGAAAAAAGAAAGGCTATGGCGGACCAATTCGTTGGGGTGAGGAGGGTGGTTCCACAGGACCCCAGGCCTTTGTACCACTCGGTTTTTGGGAACGTCAAACACGCGGCGGTTGGCCCAAAATGCCAATCCTTATTGTCTCCACAGTCATCGTTCTCTTAATTCTCGCGGGCATCTTCGCCCTCGTCAAATATTTCAGTTAGGGTTATCTGCAGATGACATCTTTTGGTTTGACTCTGAGGTAGACGCGGAGACCGCGTTTGTTGCCTTCGAAGCAACGTTCCACATAGGCCTTGTAGGGATTGTTGAGATACATGGGGTGTTGGCTGCTGATAAGACCCTTTGTTTGTCCCGGGCCGCATTTTTTCTCGACAGCATCACTTAGGGCCTGTAGAAAGGCCCTTGATTCTAATTTTAACTCCACAACGTCGTGGGCCCTAGCTTTGTCGTGATAGCCGCTGATGTTCATTAGAACGCAACTCGACTGGCCGATGATCTCTGATCCATTCGGATTTTGAAACCAGTCGGGAGTGGATCGGGTGACAAAGCGATCAATAATACGCTGTTCTTCAACGGTTTGTATGTCGACACGTTCAGCTCCTGAACAACTGCCGATAATGAGTAGGGGAGAAAGCACGATTGTTCCGGCGACCTTTCCTACACCGAGAGCAATATTTCCCACCTTATTCCAATCGGTACAATAACCTCTGATACATGGCCAACTCATAGAGAACCTCCATTTGCCCCTTCATTTGATATTATCGGCAATTTTTCGAATTTGTTGTGGGGTATGGGGAAGTTCCGTTTCCTCAAAGAAACATTCACTCGGAACTTCGAATAAGTCCGGCTTCCGAAAGGCTTCAACTTTTGGACGCTCCGATATCCAGGGTTCCAAGACACGCTGCGTGCTCCACGATTTTCCGCCAAAGGCGGATCAGCCTTCGGCTGACGTAACCACGGCGCCGACCCTCTCCTCGCCGTTCCGCAGTGATGTTTTCAGCCAAACGTTAGGATTCGTACGCGGCCTTCTGCGTCGTCCCGGCTGGTGCCATCCGGGACCGGTCGCTGCCGCGGACGAAATCGGGCGCCCTCCGCTATTGTCTTGGAGACCCTGATATCTACGCGTCCCTTTTGCTTGACCCTCTCTTTACCTGTACTTATTCGAAATTCCTCGTTCAACGTACCGAATGAGGAATGGCCTGTGACAAGACGGGGAGAAAATGCCTTGCTACCGACCGCTAAATTATCGCCGAGCGCATGAGACGTCTAAATATGATATTGGTTTTCTCAGGTTTCATAGCCGACGGAGAGGAGGATCCTGAAACCTGTTTGAAAATCAAATCATATTTCGGCGTCGAGTAGCGAAGGCCATATAATAGACTGTGGGAGGTAGAAGGCATTGCGTACCGGCCGAGCAGGCCATTACGAGTGAGGTTATTTGCTGAGCATCATTTTGATAAATGTCGGGAGGGCGCGGAGTTTGCCGAACCAGCTGCCTGTCATGAGACGCGTGAGTTTCTTGAAACCTTTATAAAGTCTTCTATTATAATGAAACCACCAGATATCCTTGAAGTGCGTGCAGAAGTTCGTGTGGATATGGTGCGGGAAGACCATCTCTTTAAGGCCAATTTCGCCATGCGTTCGACCGACGCCACTGGAGGCAATGCCACCCCAGGGTGTCTGTGGAAGGGCGTGTGTATAGACACATTCATTGATGGCGACCGTGCCACAATGGAGTTGCTGAGCAACGGAACGTGCGTGTTTGGTATCTTTGCTCCAGATATAGGCACTCAGACCAAAAGGGGTGTCATTAGCGAGATGGATGACCTTGCGTTCATCATTAAATGTCATGATCGGCATCAGCGGACCAAAGCTCTCGTCATGGACACAATCGAAGGAATGATCGATGCCCGTCAGAACAGTCGGCTTGAAAAAATTACCCTTAAGATCTTCGACACGTTCACCACCGGTACGAATGGTGGCGCCACGCGAGTGGGCGTCCCTCACGTGTTCCTCAACGATCTTGAGTTGTGCCTCGGTCGTTAGGGGGCCAACATCGGTATCGGGTTCCAGGCCATTTCCCACGATCAGACGATTCGTTTTCTCTACGACCTTTTCGATGAATGATTCGGCGATATCGTCATGGACATAGATACGTTCGACCGATGCACAACACTGACCGCCGTTGGTGAACGATCCCCAAACGGCTGCGCTTGACGCATGTTCGATATTCGCGTCTGGAAAAACGATCAATGGGTCTTTTCCGCCAAGTTCCATATTGCAGGGAGTCAGTCGACGCGAACAGGTATTCATGACCTGCCGACCCACCTCTGTGCTTCCGGTGAAAAAGATCTTGTTCACTGGTGAATCGAGAAGGGCCTGGCCTGTGCGCGAGGGTCCAGGAATGTGCGTGAAGGTGTGCTCGGGAAGACCGGCGGCCTTGAAGAGCTCCTCGATCTTTTGGCCGACATAGGCGGTCGATGATGAGGGTTTGAGAAGGACGCAGTTACCCGCCATTAGCGCCATTATGGCACTCCCGACAGGTATCGAGAATGGATAATTCCATGGTGAGATGATGCCAACGACGCCGTGGGGATGGTGGTGCAATTTAGAAAAACGTCCCATCATTTGCCAGATGCCAATATTGATTCGTTTGGGCTTCAGGATACGTTGTGAGTTTTTGGCAAAGTAGTAGATCAACTCGGCAACCGGATAGATCTCGGCGGTCAATGATTCGATGAGTGGTTTGCCGTTATCAATCGTGATGGCCTTCGCGAAATCATCAATATTGTTAAGGAGGTATTTCCGGGCCCGAAGAAGATATTCTGCGCGCGAGGCAAATGACATTCGAGACCACACGGGATGGGCAGTCCTGGCCTTTGTTGCTAGCTCAATAACCTTTGCCGGCGGTGTGGTCGGAACATTTGCAAAGGCTTCTAATGTTGCGGGATTCACACATTTAATCATATTTTAGTCCTTTGGTGCTTTAGTTCTTTAGTCCTTTGGTGCTTTAAAACTAACGAACCAAAGTACTGAAGTACTACAGCGCTGAACTTAAGCCATCTTACCCAGTTTCCGTCCGCCGATCAGGTGCATATGGACATGAAAAACCTCCTGGCCGGCATCGGGATTGACGTTTGTGAGAATTCTGTAACCACTTTCAGAAACCCCCATCTCCTTGGCTAGCGATTGTGCCGCGCGCATCATCTCTTCATAGATACAAAGTCCTTCTGAGGGAATATCATTGAGTGTGGAATAGTGTTTCTTCGGGATGAAAAGGATATGCGCCGGTGCGGCTGGATTGATGTCCTTAAAACCGAGAACCGTATCGCTTTCATAGACAATTTCTGCCGGTATCTCCTTTTTGGCAATTTTACAGAAAATACAATCATTCATAACAACTCCTCTTTTAATAAAATTATTTCCCTCCTAACCCATCCTAAACCACTCCACCCCTTCCAAACCCATCTACAATGGGATCGGAGGGGGTAGAAAGGGTTGGAAGGCGATAATCATAATTAAGCCTTAGGGGATTAAAGTGGGTTCGTCCATTCCATCCGGTGTTTCTTCCTTTACATGCGTGATTGCCGAGGCGATGTCGATAATTCCGGAATACATCGATTTGCCAAAAATGGTGCCAATAATCCGTGGCGATTTCATATTAAGAATCATGTCCAAATCGCCCGGCTTGGAAATATCGGTGGAGTGAAAAATAGGGAGGGGAGAGTGCCGAATGAAATCACTGACGCTCTTGATGTCAGTCAACGTAATGGTTCCTTCTTCCGTAACATCTGAATAGATAATTGTTCCGACACCTGCATCTTCAAATTGTTCAGCATAATCGAGGGCCGTTTTATGTGCGGCAACGGCATACCCCTTAATAACAACCTTTTTGGCTCGAACATCAATGTGGGCGGCGATTTTTCCGGGAAACTTTTCGCAGACCCTCTTGAGAAAATCGGGTTTCTGGTAGGCGATTGTTCCGATCGTGACACGTTCCACGCCAATCGAAAGGAATTTTTCGACGATATCTGTGGATCGAATATTTCCAGCGAGTTGAACCTTGAGGCCAGTTTCCTTAATGATCTGGGTAATGAGGTCGGTGTTTGGACTGTGGCCCGTTGCTGGGATGTTGAGATCCATGACAAAGAGGACCTCTGTTCCTACCGATGCGAGAGATCGCGCCAAGAGTAGAGGATCTGCATCGTAGATGTTGCCCCCCTCGGCCAAGGCCACGGTTTTATTGTCTCGGATATAGATGGATGGTACGATATACATGCTATTTCCCCCTTCGTATGCCCTAACATACCGGAGTCGGGAAATAAGGTCAAGCTGTTGATTCCTTTACCCTTTTAATCTTGGCACCGAGGTTGATGAACTTTTCTTCGATGTGCTCATATCCTCGGTCGATGTGATAGATGCGTCGGATTTCGGATTGGCCGTCTGCAATGAGGGCGGCCAAGATAAGTGAGGCGCTGGCCCTGAGATCGGTTGCCATAACTTGTGCACCGACGAGTTGGTTCCGGCCCTTGACAATGGCTGTTGATCCCTCGATTGTAATGTCGGCACCCATCCGTTTTAATTCGGCCACATGTTGAAAACGATTTTCAAAAATAGTTTCGGTGATGATGCTGGTCCCGTTTGCAATACTCATGAGTGACATGAACTGGGCCTGAAGATCGGTGGCGAAGCCGGGATAGGGAAGCGTTGTGATATCGATGGCCTTAACTTTTTGAGGTCCCCGGACGCGAATGTGACGATCCATAATTTCGACATTGGCACCGATGAGGCGAAGCTTATCGGTCAATGCATCGAGATATTCGGGCGCGCCGTTGTGGATATTGATTGAGCCGCCGGTGGTTGCGGCTGCAATCATAAATGTTCCGGTCTCAATGCGATCGGGAATGATTTCATGTGTTGTTCCATGAAGCGATTCAACGCCTTCAACAACGATCGTGTCGGTTCCATCGCCGGTAACTTTTGCACCCATTTTTCTGAGGTAGTTAGCCAGGTCGATGACTTCGGGCTCGCGAGCGGCATTTTCAATCGTTGTTTTTCCGTCGGCCAATGTTGCGGCCATCATTATGTTTTCGGTACCTGTTACCGTGACATTGTCGAACGTGATGTGGGCACCGGTCAGTTTGGTTGCCTTGGCCTCGATGTAACCATGTTCAAGTTTGATCTCTGCACCCATCGCCTTGAGGGCTTCAGTATGCAAGTTGAGCGGACGTGCGCCAATCGTGCATCCTCCGGGCAGGGAAACGCGAGCGTAACCGCAACGCGCCACGAGTGGACCAAGAACGAGCGAAGAAGCGCGCATCGTCTTGACGAGTTCGTAGGGAGCCTCCGGCGTAGTGACCTCCTTGAATGTGACATTGAGTTTGCTGCCATCCGATGTGCTAGCTCCCATGTGTGCCAGGAGGCGTCGCATTGTATTGACGTCGCGTACCTCAGGGATATTTGTAATCGTGTGTTCGCCTGAGGCAAGGATGGTTGCAGCAAGGATGGGAAGTGTAGCATTCTTAGCGCCACTGATTGTAACATCTCCCTCTAAAAGGGTGGGCCCCTCTACAATAAATTTATCCATGACTATCTCCTCTCATCAAAGCTCGAATCACGCGATCCTTGCCGGTAAGATCTTTGGTAATAACGACATCTTTAAGGTGGGGTGACTCGTTAATGATTTTTTGAATCGATTCAGACTGGCCGTCTCCCATTTCCATGATAAGGAATCCCCCCGGATTCAGGTGCTTTCCGCTATCATTTATGATCCGACGATAAAAATCAAGTCCATCTTTTCCCGCCTTGAGTGCCGTCAAAGGTTCATGGTCACGGACTTCGGGTTGCAGTGTGGACCACTCGTCATCCCTCATGTAGGGCGGGTTGGAGACGATCAGGTCAAAGCTTTGATCGCCGATCGGTTCAAAAAGATCTCCTAGAAGGAGAGTGATGCGTTCGTTGTACGGGGCTGTGTTTTCCTTTGCGATAGCGAGGGCCTCTGGAGAGATTTCTGTTGCTGTGATCTGGACATTGTCTCGTTCACTGGCGATGGCTGCCACTATGGCGCCACTTCCCACGCCGAGTTCAAGTATGCTAAGCACCGGGTGCTTAGCATAAGCACCCGGTGCTTGTGCTGGAATCACTTTCAAGATTTCTTCAACGACGATTTCGGTCTCTGGGCGTGGAATTAAAACGCCGGGGCGGACCTTGATGTCGACCTTGCGAAAGGGTTGTGTCTCGAGAATATATTGAAGAGGTTCGCGCTTTGCTCGTCGCTCGATGAGCGGCTTGAGTTCGGCGAGCTCATTCTTCGTGAGGGGACGATCAAATTGAAGGTATAGATCCATGCGGCCTATTTTTAATGAATGGGCGATGAGATGTTCGGCATTGAGACGTGCCTCTGGAACATCCTTACCTTGAAGATAATTTGTTAGCCATTCGATTGTTTTTAGGATCGTCCAGTTCATATATACTATAGATGGGTTGGGTTTCGACGCTCGTATCGTCTGTCGTTTGTCGGTTGCGTGATGAGAACGAATACCGATAGACGTAACCGATACGGGCATCGTCACCGAAACCGTATCTGCGATTAGGGTTTGGAGTCTTCTCCCTTCATGGCCTCGGCTTGGAAGTGAGCTCGTAGATGATGAATCATGTCGTTGATAGCACCATCAAGAATTCCAGGTAAATTGTGAGAGGAGTAACCGATGCGATGATCGGTGACGCGGTTTTGTGGGAAGTTGTATGTTCGGATTTTTTCGCTTCGATCTCCCATGCCGATCTGAGATTTACGACTATCGCGAGCTTCAGCCTCTTGCTTGGCCAGCTGGACATCGTAAAGTCGGGTGCGCAGGATCTTCATCGCCTTGGCCTTATTTTTGTGCTGGCTGCGTTCATCGCGGCAAACAACGACGGTATTTGTCGGTAAATGAGTGATGCGAACAGCGGAATCGGTTGTGTTTACACCCTGTCCGCCGGGACCCGAAGAACGAAAAACGTCGATCTTGAGGTCTTTATCGTCGACGTCAACGTCGATGTCGTCAGCTTCTGGCATGACGGCAACGGTGACGGCCGACGTGTGGACACGGCCTGATGTCTCGGTTTTCGGGACACGTTGGACGCGGTGGACACCACTTTCATATTTCAGATTGCTGTAGACATTTTTTCCACTGATGAGGGCAAAAATTTCCTTGAAGCCACCGATCCCAGTTTCGTTGGCGTCGGTCATCTCCACTTTCCATTTATTTTCTTCTGCGAAACGTGAATACATTCGAAAAAGATCGGCCGCAAAGAGGGCGGCCTCATCACCACCGGTGCCGGCCCGGATTTCCAAGATAATATTCTTTTCATCGTTGGGATCCTTTGGGAGGAGGAGAATCTTGAGTTTGCTTACCAGTTCCTCTTGGCGAACTTCCAGTTCCTTGATTTCATCCTTGGCCATTTGACGAAGTTCGGCATCGCTTTCTTCTTGCGCCAACGTATTGTTGTCTTCAATATTTTTAGAGACCTCTTTATATTCACGATAGGTCTTCACTAATTCTTCGAGCTCGGAATGTTCCTTCGAGAGGTCTCGGAATTTGTTTTGATCTTTTACGACGTTTGGATCGGAAAGTTGTTCGGTAAGATCGGAATATCTCTTTTCAACTTGATCGAGCTTTGAAAACATAAGGACTCCCTATAAAACAAACCCATTGGAATTCATAAAGAACGCCAATGGGTTGTTGTAAGGCTTCCCACGCATTTCTTGAGGGGGACAATGGCGGGTAGCCAAAAATCGCTACTGTTTTTCAGCTTGTTTCTTGTTAAATTTAGCGTATTTACGCTGAAACTTTTCAACTTTACCTGCGGAGTCGATCAGCTTTTGCTTACCGGTAAAAAATGGGTGGCAAGCGGAGCAAATTTCAACCGTGTAGTCTTCCTTCAATGTGGATGCGGTTTCGTAGACAGCGCCACAGGCACATTTGATTTTGATGTCATTTGTCTTTGGATGGGTCTTCTTTTTCATTGTTACCATCTCCTTATCTATTTGACTTTGCGCGCAAATTCCGTGCATTTGAGCTGCGGTTGTCTAGCATAGGGCCTTAGCCATTGCAAGCCAAAATTGGCGATAATTTAAGCACCGGGAGCTTTTTAAGCTCCCGGTGCTTAGGATTGGTGGGGGGTGGAGGCCCCAGATTTGGCTGTTTGGTGGGAGTATTATACGCAATTTTTGGGCCAGGGTGGGGGGTATTTGAGGAATGTTTAATGATTACATGTGGTTAAAAGTCTCCACCAAAAGTGAGAGTTGGCAAGGTTTTTGCTTTATTATTCGACGGATGGTCCTCTGGGCCACCATCGAAGGGAAACTTAGAAGAGGTAGTAATGGCATTCAAAACACGTGAGACGGGATATCGCCAGAGCGTGACGACACCAGATCGGCAGCGTCGATTCGCTACGCAGAAGACGCAGGCGGCTGATAAGGACAGCTATAGTGCGCGTAAGGCCCAGCAGGTTGCGGGCTTGAGGTCCGAAGCTCCGCGTTCCGGCTTGCTTAAGCGCTTTCGCGATTTTGTACTGGGACCGTCACTCTTCAAAGCGGCTTCAACGGTTTCAAAAGAGAACGTTTCGCGCTTTAATCCGAAGGCCTATTATGCCGGAGAGTCTCAACTTGTCGGGGCCGCAACCAAGCGTCTTGAGCAGGGAGTTAAATCGAAGGCCGCTGTTCCGACCGACGACGAACTTCACGACATTCTTAATTACGTCAAAAAGCATGGATAATGCTGTCTTGTTATTGATCACTCTGAACATCTTCTAATCATCATCATATTTTGATTCAATTCCTATTTAACCCTTCCTAAACCATCCAAACTCTTCCGAACCCGTTTCACTAGGGTTGGAGGGGGTGGAATGGTTTGGGAGGGGCTAGGAGGCATGATGGCAAGAAGTTTGCATAAACAATCACTTGACTCGGGTTCTTCCGCCGGAATACGTTCAGATTATGTCAAAACAAAAAACAATATACAATTGTCAGCAGTGCGGGGCGACATCGCCGAAGTGGATGGGCAAGTGTCCCGACTGTGGTGAATGGAACACCATGATTGAGGAACGTGTGCAGAAGAAAGGATTGGGTCGTCAAGGGGCGTCCGATCTTTTGCGAAGACCTCAGTCGCTTCCCGATATTGAACTGAGTGATGATGGTTCGCATGTTCCGATTGGAATCGGAGAGCTCGATCGTGTCATGGGGGGAGGGTTGGTTCCCGGTTCGGCCACATTGATTGGTGGTGATCCTGGGATTGGCAAGTCGACGATCGTCATGCAGGCGATGAAGTATCTTTCAGAGACGTTCAACAAGATTCTCTATGTTTCGGGCGAGGAGTCGGCGGCGCAAATCAAGATCCGCGCAGGTCGTCTTGGCGTAGACTCGGAATCGATCCTAGTTTTCACAGAAAATTGTCTCGAACTTTTGATCGAAGAGATTAAAAAAATAAAACCGGCCATTGTTGCGATCGATTCTGTCCAAACGATCTATTCACAAGAGATTGCATCGGCACCTGGCACCATTTCTCAGGTGCGTGAAGGGGCCTCACAGTTGATTCAGTTGGCTAAGGGGATGGGGACTTCGCTCGTCTTCATTGGGCATGTGACGAAGGATGGAGCGATTGCCGGTCCGAAGGTTCTCGAGCATATGGTCGACACGGTTCTCTATTTTGAGGGGGAGCGCGGACATCCGTTTCGTTTGCTTCGTTCCGTCAAAAATCGCTTTGGAGCGACGTGTGAAATTGGCGTTTTTGAGATGACGGGTAAAGGTCTGATGGAGGTCAAAAATCCGTCAGGTCTTTTCTTGGCCGAACGTCCCGAGGGGGCGGCCGGAAGTTGTGTCGTCACATCGCTTGAAGGGAGTCGACCGCTTCTTGTTGAGCTGCAGGCCCTTGTTGGATCGAGTGTTATGGGA
>CAYWXY010000013.1:0-30041 GCA_964462555.1 uncultured Pseudomonadota bacterium
ATCGGCCGCTTCAAATGCCCGACGAAGAATATCTGTTCGAAACGTTTGCGGGGTTTGTGCCGCCCAAAGTGTGGACCGATCAACGGTTTCTACAACAATCGTATCATTTGCACGCTTGAGTGTGTCGCGAACAGGAATACCAACGATGCAACCACCCTCTGCCGAAGCATGTTTAACAGATGCATCGATCAGCGATGGATCAATAAATGGGCGAACGCCATCGTGAATAGCAACAATTTCTGCGTCATCGGGGATGGCATTCAGACCATTTCGAACCGAGTCTTGTCGCTCGGCACCCCCAGCAACGACAGACCAGGGCTTCTTGAAGTTAGAAGACTGAATCAAATCAGTGGTCTGTTCCAGCCAAGAGGACTCTGTAACCACGACAATCGCGTCAATCGATGCGGCCTTCTCAAATGCACTAAGCGTATGGAGAAGGATAGGGCTTCCTGCAAGCTCCAAAAACTGCTTGGGGCGGTCAGCCTTCATTCGCCGGCCGATGCCAGCGGCTGTAATGATTGCGCATGCCTTCATGTAGAGCCGTCTTAGAGGAAAAGTGGTGGGCTGGCAAGAAAAAACCCGTCTGCTGTGAGCAGACGGGTTTTAGTCGTAAATAAGGCCAATTGTTAAATATCTTCAAACATTTCGTCGACCATCTCTTCGAGATCTTCCTCTTCCATGCACTGGGCAACAGAGAGCTCTTTGACAATCAGGTTTCTAGCAAGATCGAGCATCTTTCTCTCTCCGAAGGAAAGCTCTTTCTGATATCGAAGAATTGAGAGATCGCGCAGGACTTCGGCCACTTCATAAATAGAGCCGGTTTTAATCTTGTCCATATATTCGCGGTAGCGACGATTCCAGGTCTGGTTGTCGATAGCGATATCGCGTTCCTTCAGGATATCATAGACGATATCGACTTCGCTCTCCCCAATAACCTCGCGAAGACCGACGTTCCGGACGTTGCTCGTGGGGACCATGATGGTCATCCCATTGTCCATAATCTTGAGGATGTAAAATTTGTGTTCATCGCCCGAGATTTTTCTCGTCTCAATGCTGTCGATCTGTCCAACACCATGTGCTGGATAAACCGCCATGTCACCTACACTGAATTCTCCCACCATGCCTTTTTTCACCATTGATCCTCCTTGTTCACTCCCACACAATTTAAGCCGCGGTGACGCGGCAATTGTTCTTATAATTCAATTAGTTATGCGATTATTACGTTCTATCTTAGTTGCGAGTTATAACACAAATTAAAACCATCGTCAATAAACCCAGAGCAACTTAACTCTTTGAATTTTTGCATGATTTATCAAGCAAGTGCGTCACATTCCTTTATCAAGTTTCTAGAAAGAAGTTGAAATGATGAGCGCGAATGCTTGAAAAAAAATTCGACTCCGGGCCAAGAGAATTAACAATTGACTCGTCCATATAGTTGGTATAGATAGCCAGGTCACTTTTTAAGTTCGCAAGAACTTGGTTGGGCAGGTAGCTCAGTCGGTAGAGCAGGGGACTGAAAATCCCCGTGTCGGCGGTTCGACTCCGTCCCTGCCCACATTTCTTTGACCTAATTATCTTCCCTTAAATTATCAAAGATCCTCTTCAGTCAAATTTTGTTCGTCCGAATTTCCCCCAAAAGGAAATCCTGTCTCCCCCAGACCCCTAAACCACCTTCCAGATAAAAGTATGGGGGAGCGAATCGCGTAACCGATTCACTCCCCCAGAGTGTCTCTTACATATATATTATCGGTAATTGACTGAAATTGTTGCGTGATTTTTTGTTTTTTTACGTCATTGCGAGGAATCCGCCCTAGGCGGATGACGAAGCAATCCCACGAATATGCTCGGGAGATCCCTCGACAAGCTCGGGATAACGTGTTCTAAGCTCGCCTTACTCGCTAAGAACACGTAAAAACGCCTTACTCCTCCCAGAGTAAGGCGCCATATGGCTTATATCTGCCCAAGCCTTAGTTTATCAGATTGAAGCGCTCAGCCATCTTAAGGATGGCGACCGCAGCATTATCTTCGATCAGATCGTTATAATCTGTGTGATCGACCCTTTCCCAGAATTCCGCATCGCTCACATCATCAATATCAAAGTCGACGCGACGATAGGCGACGTTTCCGGTGCCTTCGCGGACGCTCTGGTTCATGAAAAGGTTCTGATCTCGATTCAATAATTTTCTAAAATAGGGATTATTATGAACCGGCACATTGTGCTCGATCAGCACCTCTAAAAACTCAACCAAATCTTGTTTTGTCCACTTCGCCATTTTTCCCCCTTTATCCCTTCACCTTGTCTGCGCCGAGTCCCATGAATCCTTCGACGTTTGTCATCAATTGTGCCAACATCTTGGCGCCCTTTTCCGTGCGGGCGAGTGATGGGTCATCTATAAACATAGTGGCTGCTGCTACCATTGTCCCGGTAAGCGCTGCTGCAATGACTGGATTTAGTCCGATTCCTGTCGATACGGCAAAGAGGCCACGTGCCACATTCTTTCTGAGTGCGGCATCACCATATTTCTTAAATGACGCCTCACCTTCAACACTTACCCGGTCTTTGGGTGTATTCGGCAGGCCTTTTTCCCCGGCATTAGGGGCTGCCTTCGTGATCCCTGTTTTTATCTGAGAGACCAAGTCGGTGATTCTCTCTGTCATCGGATTAACTTTCTTTGTGCTTTCACTCGGTTTTGGCATTGTTACCTCCTGCTCCCTATATAAGCAAATAGCCTGCCAACTGGAGCATTTTTCAATAAGTTCTAAGGACGACAAAACCCGTTGATTTTACTTAATATATTCGGTGTTTCATAACGAGCTATGTGGAATGGAGTCTCTTTCGCAGTCGATTATGAGGTCTTTTGACCCCAGTTCTGAGGCCTCTAATTCCAATAAATCCTAGTTTTAAAAGAGCATAGATGTGACTCATTACTATTATCGGCAAAAATCGGGAAAAGTTGCCTGATTTCTTAATATATGTCGGATAATGCAGATAAGTCCAAATCCCCCAAAGTCAAGAGCCATACACTTATCCACTGGTACCAGGTACCAGTGGATAACTTTTATTTGAAGAGGGAGAGGGGGAGTGAGATGTCGATTGAAATGCCCGAATGTTCGGGATCGACCGATTCGGGGATGGAGGTAATGGAAATATCACCCCCCAGATCGCGTATCATCTGAATGCGTGTAGCGAGGCCGACACCTGAGCCAGGAAGGTGGTCATGTTCGCGCTGGCCAACGGCACCTGACATGATGGCCTCCAATGTTTCAGGTTTAATCCCAAGCCCATTATCGCTGTAATGAATGTGAATGAAGTCGGCGGCATTTGTGGCATTGAGTGTAATTTTCGATGATTTGCTCAAAACGGGATACTTTGCACCATTGATATAGAGCTCATTAAGGAGACGCTGGAGGAGAGTTGCGGTGTCGGCATCCCGCGGAACGAGTTGTTCCAAAAACGTAATCGTATTTCCCAATGTTTCAAATTTCATCTCCTTTTTAGGGCCATGAACAGCGGCGATAACAGATTTTGCCTGTTTCATTGACTGTGCCGCAATATCCCAGAATGAACTATTCCTAAACGTAAGCAAATCAACCAGCTCTTCATCAAATTCACCCTTCATCATTTTTTCAAGTGCCATATTGATCGTTCGCGAAAAGGTTGTAACGTCGTGAAGCTGGGAGCGTGTGCTACCGACCATCAATCGAATATCTTGATCCTCATTTGGCTTCTTGGGGTCAGATGGGACTTGAAGAGAGTTTCCAATATTACGGATGACTGCATGAAGATGTTTGCGAAGTGAGTCAATACTTTCAAGAAGCTTCATCCCCGCTCCAATTGAAGCCTGAACCTCAAATGGGAGTTGTTTGCGTGATCGTGCAATCCGATAGGCGTTTTGGCGCCATGCGTGAAAGAGGTCTTGAGCCTCTATGTAGATGTTCGACATCCAGACATAGAGATACGTTGGAATATGAATTTCTATTTCGGAACGCGGAAAGCGAAGCTTGATCATCTGCGAGAGAGAGACATAGCGATGAAGGCGTTGCGCCCACCGCAAAAACTGAGGACTCGCGATGTCTATGTTGAGAGGTTGTGGAACAACAAGAGAAAAAAGGTAGCTTGAATAATCAGCAAGAAGGGCGGCGTTGAACGTGAATCGAGAGTTTCCGAGTGGAACCGGATGCCCCTTAGCGACGCGCCCGCGACGAACGTAATCGATCATTTCATCAAAGGGCTTTGCGGAGGGACCAAAAACAAGACTGAAGCCTTCTTGTTCAGATGGGGTTGTGTCGTGTGGAAGGCGAACCCAAAGAGGCAACCACTCACGGTATTCTTTGGGATTCGTCTTTAGGAGAACGCGTCTAAAGCGCTGTTGGTTGTTCGGGGAGAGAGACAACCAAAGAGCAAGGCGAGCCCTTCGAGTAGCAGAAAAACGCCGGACAAGCTGTAGAAAGATGATGACAATCACCTTGTTAGTAGTTTCACGCTTTCGAATAAGAACCTTAAACAGGTCGTCAAGTGCGGCATTGATAAGCATCCGAGGCGATAAAAGTTCCTCCGCTTGCGACAGGATTCGGTTAATATGTTTAGCAACCGCTCGTTCGGATGGTGTTTGATCGAGCGTCGAGCGCAGGTCTTCATCAAGTTCGAGCCGCTGTTTGATCTGTGCGTCGATTTCGGTCACAGAGGTTCCACCGTTAACGGGTGCTAAGTTGCGAAAAAGAAATGAGAGAAGTTCGAAGGGTCGAGTTATTCCGGAATCATGAAGGTAGGCAAGGGCGTGAGCCAGTGCGATGCGGTCGTCATGCCTTAATACAGACGTAAAAAAGTAAGAAGAAAGGATCGGAGAGCCTCCAATCGTCCTGAGGAGAAGATCCAATTCATCATAGTGCTGCTGAGCGACAATATTGCTTTTGCCGATCATAATCGCTCTCCACTCATCTTCAACGCCCTCAATTCGGCTAAGAATTTCAGTTCTCAGTCTCAAAAAAAGCTCAGACACTTTGAGGGGAAATCTGGCTCTGTCCAGGCTAAAGAAGTGATGCGTGTTTCCGTCTTCTGAGCCCGTTACAATTTTGACAAGTCCATCCGGCGGCTCTTGAAAAATGCGTTCCAATTCGTGATAGGCCAAGACTGAAGCGTCTCGGTGTAGCGGATAGGCAGCATGGGGCACCGGCATCTTTGCGTTCGGCTCAACAAGATTTAGAAATGTCGAGAGGGTGAGAAAACCGGCATCATGAAGGGGTCGTTCAATTTGAAGTAGGGTTGTCTTTTCAGATTCAACGAGTGTCTTTTCCCAGAAAAAGTGTGCGGCCTCCGGGATAGATATCACGAAGTTGAGAATGTCCTCCATGGTGTGGGCGGGTTCGAGGCTTGCAATTTCACTAATGACCGGCGATGTCTGAAGGGCCGAAATCATTTCTCCCGATTGAGACATCAAGAGATCTGCAAGTGGTCCAAAGCGATTCGGAAAGGGACCAGCAAATTGCCGAAGTGTTCTCCTCGTATCATTGCTCAGGCGATGCCTAAAGTGTTGCCACAACATGTCGAAAAGTTCATGAGGGTGGTGAGTGCGCTTGGCCGGAAGACCGGCAAACCAACGAGTTGCCGGAAGATTCGGGGTATCACTGCCTTCATGAAAGATTGAGAGAAGGCTAAAATCGGGAACCTCACCGACGAACGTGTCAGTCGCGTCACTTATCGCGAAGATCGGAACGCCCGCTGAAAGGAGCGAGGGGTCAAACTCAAGTTCTTCGCCTGGCAATAAAAAAGAATCTGGGGAAATAAAGGGATACGAAAGTTCGGGTGCGACTCGATTGAGAAAATAAGAGGAGAGGCCAAGATCCAGAGGTACACCGGGCCTTAGAGTTGGATTCCCCCTCAAAGTAATGGTGTGCCCGCTGCCCATGCTTCCTTCCACTTAAGGTTGGTCCCTCATAAAACGCAAGCCCTAAATGCAAAGTCTTATCGGCACCCAATCCAAAAAGTTGCGTAAATTCTCACTCTGCGGTATAGGCCCTGTGATGGTTAAGTATATAAGAAAAGACCGTTTTTACGAGAAGGCCAAGGATAAGGGCTTTGCCTCGCGGGCCTATTTTAAGCTCGAGCAGATCCAGAAAAAATATCGGATTTTCAGGTCCGGGGACCATGTGGCCGACCTCGGATCTGCTCCGGGTGGATGGCTTCAGATAGCTGCACAATTGGTTGGAAAATCGGGAAAGATTTTTGGAATCGACCTCCTTCCGGTGAAGATTCCGCCAAAGGAAAACATTGTCGTGGTTAAGGGGGATATCTACGACGAATCTGTGATTTCCCAAATCAAAGCGAATCTTGGTCATGTGAATGTTGTCATTTCTGATATGGCCCCTGACACCTCAGGTGTAAAGTTTCGAGATAGTTTCTTGTCGTATGAGTTGGCCGACCGAGCCCTTGAGATTGCGAGACATGTCCTAGAAAAGGGTGGACATTTTGTCGCCAAGATTTTTCCGGGTGAGGAGTTTGCGGGTTTCAAGAAAGAGTTGCAAAACCATTTTGAAAAAGTGGTTCAATATCGCCCCGAGGCCACACGTAAAACATCCATCGAAGTCTATCTGGTTGGAATGGGATTTAGATGAAAAAACCGGCTGCGTTTGCACACAGCCGGCGATTTTATGGGAGAAGGAGTGGGGGATATGGCGGTGAAGACTACTGCCTTCTCCCTCGCCTCCACCGTTGAGGATTGCCTTGACAACACTAATTGCTCAATATATCTCTCTCCACTCCCGTAGAGCTACTTTTCTAACCACTTGTCGCGCTGGAGCGGAAAAAGTTGCTAAGAAAATAATGATATGAAGAGAATCTTAAATTTCCTGAAAAAAGTCGTTCCGTGGTGTATTGCAGTCCTGATCTTTGTCCTGTTGATCAACAAATATCAGCCCCATCAGCTCTACGAGGCCCTTAAACACGCTAACCTCCCGCTTTTCTTTGTTATTTCAGTCCTCTACTTCGCGATCCTCTATATCGTCGATTGCCGAACAATTTCACATACGCTGACACGCTTCGGCTTTCCGATATCATGGAAGGAGCTACTGCCAGCCAGGGCCATAACCTACCTGATTATGCTCATTAGTTATCCCGCCTCCCAGGGGGCCTTTGCCTATTATCTGAAGCGAACGCACAAGATTCCTATCTTCGAGGTTCTGGGCGTCTTCTTTTTCATTGCCCTTCTCGATCTCTATCTTGTCACAACGCTGGCCTTCATCGGTTCGTTTTTTCAGGAGGGGATCATTGATGGACTCAATGTCTCCTATGTTGTGAAACGCTTTGCGATCTTTGCTTACGGGGCGGCCTTTCTCCATCTTGTTTTCTGGCGTGGATGGATTGCCAAAATTTTTAAGATCGAGCGAAAATTTAAGACGATCGAATGGATCAAGTCGAAAAAAATCTTCTGTGTCTTTAAAGATGCAAAAACATCGGACTATTTTAGAATTGCACTCATGCGTGTTCCGATCCACGCAGCCATCGTCATTTTTATGTGGATGGCCGTTCGCGTTTTTCACGCAGAGGCACCATTTATAAACGTTCTCGGTAGCGTTCCAATATCATACCTGGTTGGAACGGTTCCAATTACGCCCGGCGGATTGGGTACAACCAATTATGTTATTGTCGAGCTTCTTTCTCCTCACGTCACGGGTGAAATCATCAATAAAGGGATTGCCACAGCTCAGAGTATCATCTTTGCCATGACGATCTTATGGATGGCATCAAATGCCTTTCTGAAGACAATGAGTGGCCTCGTCTGGATGCGACGGGTTTCTAGGGATCTCTTCAAACCCACAGACCCCGAAGACGAAAAAGAGGTAGCGTCAGAAGCCACACACCTGATGGGTGATATTTAACCTTATTTTTCAAACCCTTAAAAAAGCCCTTCTTGTAACCCCTTAAAAATATTGGTATAATATATCCGGCTCAATAGCCGCCTGCTGGCATGTTTCTTGCTCTTTAAATCTATGGACGAGAGGAGATGGCAATGACTCGGAATGCGAGAATATCTGCGGAAACCGATCTTAAGCCCTTCTTCAAGGAGATGATCGAGGTGGCGGTCCATAATCAGAACCTCGATATCACGCCGATGTCCCAGTTCTATCTTGTTTCCCTCCTCGATCGTTTTGCCCGGACCAAAAATTTCTTTGATTGGGATGGCGATCATTTTGAAGAGGTCCCCCTGGCCATCCGCCTGACCAAGGCTCTCAAGGCCACACCTTTAACACGAATCAAGGAACTCAAACGTCTGGGCGACGTATCGCTTTACACCTCTGGTTTTTTCGGTGCGCATATCGATCGGCAACTTGTCGATCGTGACTACTATATTTCAATGGGGGAGAGTGCCTATAAAAGCCTCTCCGGAATATTTACTCGTGAAAGAACCTTTGCCGATCTATACGAAGAACTGGCCTTTCATTTTGTTGGACTGATTGATGTATTGATCGAGGTGCGTGAATCGGGCGGTGTGGCAACAAATATTGATCTCATCCGCCTCTACGAGCAGTGGCTTAAGACACGCGACCCTCGGATCAAGGAACGCTTAGAACGTGAAGGGATTCCAACGGCCATCATCGATCCATCCAGCGAAAATCATTGACCGTCCACTCTAATTTCCATAGCATGGCCGCCATGCGACGCCTTGTTTCATTAATTATAGTGATTGCCTTTCTTGCGGTATCGTGCGGCGGGAATGGTGGGAGTGCCTATAGTCCAACGGTCCCTCTTCAGACAGACCCCTATATAGCCCGAATCAACCCGACGGCCGCCACGGCGGGAGATGTGGTGTCGATTATAGGCTTTGGTTTTTCGGCTGAGCCAACATTTAATGTTGTAGTGATCAACAACGTTGAGATCTTTGCTGATTCATATGCCTTGATGACCCCCCCCAGCGGAGATGAGATAGAACAGTTGACGTTCACGGTTCCGGCTGGGTTGACGGTCGGAGCACAAATGATCTACGTCATCGTTGTCGATGTCCCCAGCAATACAGATCAAACGATAACGATTAACTAATGGGTGATGATGAATGAAATGATCGAACAGATTGTTCAGAAATGGAATGTCTCGGAATCTGTCAGTGGCATCACGAAGTTATATGGGGATGCGTCATATCGGACCTATTTTCGTATCCAATTAAAGTCGGGCAAGACATTGATTCTGATGAAACTCCCCGAAGGAAAGTCAAGCGCATCGGAGGAAATTACGAATCATCAGGGGGAAATGAAAGAGCTCCCCTATATCAATATATCCCACTATCTAGAGGGTCTGGAGATTGCTGTTCCAAAGATTGTCCATTACGATGATCAAAACGAAGCTCTCCTCTTGGAAGATCTTGGCGACCACCTGCTTTTTAATGATCTCTCCATTGCCGACGATAGCCAGAAAGAAAAATTTTACAGGCGCGCGATCGATCTTCTCTGTGATCTTCAGAAAAAGACATCCGAAAAAATGGGTTCGGTGGCCTTTGAACGATCATTCGATGAGACGCTTCTCAACTGGGAGTTTGACCATTTCTTTGAATATGGCATTGAAGTGAGGATTGGTAATCCTGTGCCGATCGATGTGAAAGAGACGTTTGAGACGCTCACACGAAAGATCACGGGTGAAATCATGGAGGCAAAATACGGTTTTACACATCGTGATTTTCAGAGCCGAAATATTATGGTGAAGGAGAATGATCTCTATCTTATCGATTTTCAGGATGCGTTAAAAGGCCCCAGGGCTTACGACCTTGTGGCGCTCCTTCGTGATTCATATATCGAGATATCCGACGACCTTCTCGGTAATCTAATTACATATTATTGCGATCAATGTGGGTTGGATAGTGAGTCATTCAGATTCGATTTTGATCGGGTAACGATTCAGCGGAAACTCAAAGACGCGGGTCGCTTTATCTATATTGATCGAGTGAAGGGGAACTCAAGCTACCTTCAATATATTCCTCGGTCACTCGGATATGTCATGAAGGCGCTCGAACGTCAGGGTGGCAATGCTTTAATCGACCTTTTGAAACCCTATATTCAGGAGTGGCAATAGATGCGAGAGATAACCAAGGGAATGATTTTGGCGGCAGGTTTGGGAACACGCCTAAGACCCATGACGAATACTACGCCAAAGCCGATGATTGATGTGGGCGGATATCCTATGATTGACTATGCCCTGGCGCAGATGAAGTGGGCGGGAATCACACACGTTGTTATCAACCTCCATCATCTGGGCGACCAGATTCGAGAACATTTTAGAGATGGTTCAGACTATGACATGCATATCACCTATTCCGTTGAGGATCCAATCCTTGGGACGGGTGGCGGAATAAAAAAGGTCTCCGAGTTTTTTGGCGACGATCCCTTTATTGTTATGAATGGTGATATTATCTCCGATCTGGATCTCAATGACCTGATCAAATCTCATCACGAAGAGGATGGTATCGCAACCCTGGTCCTTCGTCCACTTGGTGAGCGCGAGACCTATACGCCAATCTTTATCGAAGAGGACAGGGTAACTGAATTTGGCAGTGGTGATATGATGTACACCGGCATTCAGGTGATTGAGCCCCGCGCCCTACAGTTGCTCCCGGAAAAAGTTTTTTCAGATATTATTGCGGACGCATATATTCCGGCGATTAAGTCTGGGGAAAAGATAACAGCCTTTACCCACGACGGTCTTTGGATGGAGATGGGGACGCTTGAGAAGCTGGAGCAGGCGCGGCGCGCTTTTGACGCCGAACAGGTCCTTTTCCCTTTTGTGATGGCGAACGAGGTGTTGGAGTAAAATCTTTCAGCGTATCTAGAAAGGGTCGATCGATATTTTCGGCCTGTGCTGTGATCAATTCAGGAAAATCGTCTCTTGAGACTTTCTTATCACGATAAGCCATAAACATTTCAATAAGATCATCATCACGAATCTTATCGGTGGCAATTCCCTTGCGCTCAAGAGCCTTCATCGTTTGGGTGACGGTAATGGCGGCAACTCGTAGAATCTCAGGTTCCACTTCTTCAGCCAGACGATCGATCAAAATTTTATAATGCGAGACGGGGAGTCGATCAATAGCATCCTTCGGGAAATTCCATTTTTGGTATCGTGATTCAACATCCCACGGTTTTTCCGGGAGATTTTTGTTGATAGTTTGCACGCGGCTACGTTCAACCTTGACTGGGGGATGGTCGGTATCGGGATACATCCGGTCGGGTCCCGGGAGAACTCTTTCAAAATCGGTCGTGCCATCGAAGCGAGCTTGTCGGGTCTCATTGGGGACGCCGTCCAGGGCTTCAATGACTCGGTCACGAATCTCTTCAGCCGCGGTCAAAACATCGGCGCGGGGTCCCCAGACAATAACAGCGACGTCTTTATCGGTGACACCCAGTGATCGTTTGATCTTTAAGAGGTCCTTCTGTGAGCCACGGTAATCGGGCCAATTGTCGGTGTGGTAAAGATTGGGAATGTGGTCGATACAGGCAACGACCTTCACACGTCCAGAGAGTTCATGGGCAAATGTTTTCTCGGGTTGTGTTTGGTATTTCAGAAGGTCATGCATCTTGGGTAGACGAATACCGTAAACGATCCAGCCCTTTTTGAAGGCATCAAGAACGAGATCAGAATGGGTGCTTTTGAGTTCAGCCGTAATATCCTTCTCTTCCGTCTTAAAATTGTCCTTCGTGATTTTCCGCCGTTTCATTTCCTCCATAATTTCAAGAAGGGCCTTTTGACGAAGGGCCTCAATATGAGTTAAGCGTGGAATATGTTGGTAGCGCGGAACCCCTTTAATCTCCACGCGACGACCACCGGTGATCGAAACATTCACGTCCTGGCGAACGGCGCCGATCCCGCGACGAACCTTTCCTGTCATTCGCATCAACCGACCCAGTTCGCGTACCACAGCAGCGGCCTCTTCCGGTGTTTTCATGTCGGGTTCGGTAACAATTTCTACCAGAGGCATTCCGAGACGGTCGGTTAAATAGGTAATCGTATGTCCAATGTCAGAAACTTCGCGACAGGCATCCTCTTCCATCGCAAACTGTCGAATGTGAATCGTTTTGCCGCGAAATGGAATTGATCCTCCCATCCCAACGATGGCCGTCCGCTGAAAGCCGGTCGGGATAGATCCGTCGAGATATTGTTTTCGGGCAATATGCATTTCGTCAACAATGGAAGAGCCGAGAAGGAGCGCTATCTCGATTGCAATGTTTAGCGCGTCTTGATTTACGAGGAAAGGGGGCGTGTCGTCCATTTCGTATGTACAGACAGTCTCTTTATTCAGGCGATAGATGATTTCCTTTTTTGTTCGAAACTCCATCAAGGCGGTGCCGTCATAAACGCCCATCTCGGAAAGGGTGGGTCGCATATGACGCAAGACCTCGGCATCATAACTCTTTGAATAACATCCAGCCGGACAGTGACAATAGAGCTTCTTATCGGTCGCGAGTTGCTGATGAATCTCCACGCCACATTTGAACCCGAGCGCCTTGTAGTTGACTTTATCCATACATCTCCTTGGAAAGGATGCCACTCCATAACGCGTTGCTGGGGCCTCTGCAAGGATTTTGTGCCTTTCTTATGTTGACTTATAAAGGGTCTGAATTTATCTTTGACGCACTATGGATCGAGCGGAAGTTCTTATTATTGGAGCAGGATTTGCGGGTGCGTCGGTTGCCTGGCATTTGGCAGAGCGTGGCGTGACGAATGTTGCGGTTTTGGAGAGAGAAGATTTGCCCGGCATGCACGCCTCAAGTCAAAACGCATCGATGATGCGTCAATTTGAAGAGGATTCCGTTATTGCGGATTGTGCGTTCAAGGGGGCCGGTTTTATCATGACGCCTCCGTTTCAATGGTCGACGATTGTAGAGCAGGTTGGCAGCCTTATCCTTTTTTCTAAGGAGCGAAGCCAAAGGATTGAAAAGGCGATGGAGGAGGCGAAGGTTCGTGGTCTGGAGTCACGGGTTATTTCAAAAAAAGAAGCAGCGGCAAGGATTCCTCTTTTGATTGATGCCGATTTTGATCAGGCTATTTGGACGACGACTGATGGCGTTGTTGATATCAATCGATATCTCTGGTCCTATATTAAAGATTTCAAGAAAAAGCGTGTGAAGTTAAAATCAGGACAGGCGGTGTTGGGTATTCGTAGGGAAGATAACGGTAAGTTCCTTGTGACAACAAGCGAGGGTTATTACCTGGCCTCAAAGATTGTAAATGCAACCGGTGCTTGGGCAGGAGAAATAGGAAAGATGATTGGGGCCGACGATATTCCATTTCAACCATTCAGGCGCCACCTTTATCATACCACAGAGATGGAGACGGTTGATCCTTGCTGGCCATTTGTGTGGGACGTTGATCGGCAATACTATTTTCGTCCAGAATCCGGTGGGCTCCTCCTGGGCCCATGCGACGAGGAAGAGGCGTCGCCCGGTCTTCCTAGCACATCACATCTCATTCGTGAAATGTTGGCCGACAAGCTTGGTAATTATTGTCCGCGGTTAGCCAATGTTAGAATAGCGACAGAGTGGGCGGGCCTTCGAACCTTTTCATCCGATCGTCGGTTTGTTCTAGGTGAAGATCCCAAGGTTCCCGGTTTTTACTGGGCCGCAGGGTTGGGCGGGTATGGTGTTACTTGTTCACCAGAGGTTGGTCGTTTGGTTGCGGAGGCCATAATAGGAAACGCTTCGGAGATCCCCGATGAATTAGTCGCAGCACGTTTCGGTTAAACTTCTCGCTGAGAGAGCCGAAGCTGAACAAAGAGCCAAGGTGCCCCCGCCGCTACCCAGATACCAACCGCAAAGAATTGAAACCATTTAAAGCTGACATTGTTTGGCAAGATCCATTCGAATCCTTGCCAGATAGCAAGGGAGATTAACATGCCGAGAATTGGCTTGATGATCGTAGATAATAAATTTCCCTTCGAATCGAAATCGGCCAAATGCGGTTCCAGAAAAAAACCTGAGCCAATTCCGGCCAGAAGTCCCATGCCTCCAGCAACCTTAATGCTAGGAGAGAGAAATGAAAAAATGATAGTCAATGCGACAAGAAGAACAGACTTAACAACATCGTTGATACGAGATAGAGTGCGCTGCATCCACTTGAGTGACCATTTGAAGATATGGAGAAAGAGTGCGCCAACCGCAATTCCCGCAATGACATCCTGCGGATAATGAACACCAAGATAGACGCGCGAAAAAGCGATAAGCAAAATCAACGTGATCATCAGGATCGTAAAATAACGATTGCGAATACTATAGGCCAGATATCCCCAAATAACGGTAGCCATCATCGCATGTCCGCTCGGAAAAGAGTAACCACTCACCGGAACAAGCCAAAGATCAACAGGGGGACGCTCCCATGCGAAAATGCCCTTAATGAGGTGGTTGGTATAGGCCGCAAGAATCGTTAACACGATCAGATAGGCCGCCGAGCGCTTTTGCCAGCACCAGTAGAGGATCGGCATAAAAAAATAGAGAAACGTGGAATGCCCAAGAAACGTAATGGCCGTAAAAAAGGTTGTTAAAAAGGGAAATCTGAGGATCCCCACCCACTCTTCCATATTCATCCGGGCGGTTGTACACTAAATAGCGGTTATCTGCAATGGCCGAGTATTCTTCAAGAAACGATATTTGATAAAAAAATGGCCCTCGATTGAGGGCCTTTCCTTTGCTGCGTATATATTATTATCGGCCGCAGAACCCCTAAAGTTGCTATAAAAATCGATTTTGGCGAAAAATCGACATTTTCAGCCAATTTTATAGAAAATTAGGGCGATTTCTACAGATTTAGGCCAAATTTATGCCAAAATATCATCAAATATAGACGGTTTCATGATCAAAACCACCCATTTTTGCATCCAGGACGCAACTTTTCAAAAAAATTGCCGATAATAATAGTAGAGGAGATGAAAGATGAGACCCGAAGTGATCAAAAAGATTAGAGATGAGGCTGAGCGCAACAAATCGGCCCAGATTCCCCTCCGTCTTCCCCTGCCAGAACCAGAAATCAATGAGCAGGAAGAGGTCTCAGTCATTTCTCATGTTATTGAAATAGAGTTGTAGTCGAACGTTCTCTCCGGATATATTCCCAAAATGGTTTCAAAGAAAGAGCTAAAAAATGCGTTGCTCCATGAGGGTGCCGTTTTGGTTGGTGTTGCAAAGGCTGAGCCCATCCCCGAAATAGCCGAGTGGATTGATGAACGCTCTCACGCAGAAGCGCTCGGTGAAATGAAATGGCTGAGTGATACATCGAAAAAACGAAGCGACCCTACATTACACCTTAAGGGTGTTGCATCGGTCATCGTTACCGCTTGGCCATACGATCTTTCCAGTAAGGTTCCAGGTATTGCGCGTTTTGCCCAGGGTAGTGATTACCATAAACGGATTCGCAACGGGATGATTCGCGCGTGGAGAAAGTTGTTTGATAAGACGGAAAACGTTCGATTTCTCGTCGACTCCAAACCACTCGCAGAAAAAATATTTGCCGCGCGGAGTGGAATTGGTTGGATCGGAAAAAACAGCCTTCTAATTCATCCGGACAAAGGATCGTTTTTTTGTCTCGGTATTATTCTTTCCGATCAAAAGTGGGAGCCAGATTCTCCCATCGAGAGTCAATGCGGAGAATGTGAACGATGTGTCAAGGGGTGTCCAACAGAGGCCATTCGATCTCCTTTTCAGATCGACTGTGGACGGTGTATCTCGTATCTCACAATCGAACATGTCAGAGAAATACCAGATGAGTTTCGCCGGATGGTCGGCGGAAATGTTTATGGTTGCGATGTTTGCCAGGAGGTTTGTCCATTCAATCAGCAAAATACTCCTTCCGAGGTATCTCTTGATCAGCTTCACGCGTGGCTTGAAATGAACAAAGAGGAGTTCGATCGTTTTTTTAAAGACTCAACGCTACATCGCATTGGCCATAACCGCTTCTTAAGAAATGTCGCGGTTGCTATTGGTAATATTGGTGAAAAGTCATCACTTCCATTTTTATCCGGACGTTTACAGAAATCGGATAATCTGGTACGAATGCATATAGAGTGGGCAATCAAAAAGATCAATAACCGATGAGGTGAAATCCTATGAAATTTGCCAGCAAACCAAAGTATATTGAGGCCTTCTTTATTCACGGAAAGGATGTGACGCCGCGTTGGGATTATAGCCATCATCTCATGCCGCCGATGACCTCATCAGTGACCTTTCGTTTGGAGAGCGCGGAGAGAGGTGCTGAAGGGTTCTGTCAGTTTGCAAATCTCGATGGACTGCCCGACGAGCCAATCTATATCTATGAACGCCTGGGCGATCCAACAACCGGCATGCTAGAAGATCGTCTAGCTACCGCGGAGAAGGGTGAAGCAGCAGTTACTTTTGCTACGGGCATGGCCGCCATTTCTGCTTGTGTCTGCACTTTGGTAAAGTCGGGTGATCACATTGTTTCGCACGATAGCATTTATGGCTGTACCTATTCGCTTTTTGATAATTGGTTGCCACGTCAGGGTGTCAACGTTGATTTCGTTAATATGGTCAGAGAGAAAGACTGGACCCGACTGATTAAAGATAATACGCGAATCATCTATTTTGAAACACCGATCAACCCAACGATGGAACTTATCGATATTGGAGAGGTTCGAAAGATCGTAGATGGTATTAACAAAAAACGATCAGGGGACGATAAGATTTTCATTGTTGTCGACAACACGTTTGCGTCACCCTATTGCCAGCGGCCACTGGAGCTGGGTGCGGATATCGTCGTCGCTTCACTCACAAAACATATCGGCGGTTTTAATACCGGTATGGGTGGCGTCATTGTTTGTCCCAACGATTGGCACAACAAGTTTCTGATGTATCGAAAAGACTATGGTGGCATCCTGAATGCCAAGATTGCCTGGAATTTTATGGTTTATGGTCTTCCGACGCTGTCGGCGCGGATGCGTCAACAAATGACAACAGCGGAAAAATTGGCCAAATATTTGACCGAACGTTCAGAGGTTCGAGAGGTTCACTATCCTGGACTGAAGAACTATCCCCAACATGCATTGGCAAAAAAACAGATGCTCGATTACGAAGGAAACTTTGCGCCGGGCGGTGTGCTCTATTTTGTCCTCGATGGATCTCCCGAAGAGAGCCATCAAAAGGGGCGACAATTAATCAATTGGTTGGCCGAACATTCGCTTTGTTACACGCTTGCTGTGAGCCTCGGTTGTGTGAAGACACTAATCGAACACCCTTCCACAATGACCCACGCAGCAATTCCGCTTGAAGAACAGGTAAAGGCGGGGATTGAGCCGGGCGGCATTCGAATTGCCCTGGGATTGGAAGAACCCAAAATGTTGATTGAGGATTTGAACAAGGCCTTTGAGCAGATCAAATCTTAACGTTCGCCGATTTTGGGAAGATCGTCTTTGATTGGCACCTTTCGATTCAACTTATATGAAATAATAATGATTGCGATAACGATAAATGTCGCACCCATTAGCGTGTAAATATCTGGGCTTTCGCTCCAAAAAAACCATCCAATTAGAAACGAAAAGACAACGGCCGCAGTCGTGAATGGGGTTAGTAAATTAGCTGGCCCACAGCGATAGGCCATTGTGAGGAAAAGTTGGGCGACAGCACCGAAAACGCCAGATCCGATCAGCGCGATCCAGTGAATATTTTCTGGAGGAGTATATCCGACAAGACAAAATGGAAGCGATGCCAATGAGACAAAGAGAAGAAAATAGAAAGTGATCGTCAACGTCTGTTCAGTCTTGTGAAGTTGGCGGACCGACATGTAGGCGACTCCAGCAAGAAACCCGGCGATGAGGGCTAAAATGGAGACATTATGAAAAATATCCTGGTTGGGCTTGACGATAAATATGACGCCGACAAAGGCCAGAAGAATCCAAACCAAAAGATGCATATTAGGTTTTTCCTTCAGGAAAATGGGCGACAAAAAGGCGACAAAGACGGGTGAGGTATGAAGAAGTGTGGCAACATTTCCAATGGATGTTTTGGTGAGGGCATAAAAAGCCATCATCATTGCTGTCGTACCAACAACACAGCGGAGGAGTAAAAGTTTTTTATTTTTGATGCGAAAGGTCTCTCCTTTGGCAATCATCATGGTTCCCAAGATGATGACAGAGGTGAAGCCTCGAAAGAAGACGATCTGAAAGAATGGGATATGCGTACCGCTAAACTTGACACACGCCCACATACAGCTAAAGCCGGCCTCGGCGATCAGCATGAAGATGATTCCCTTGGCGATTGGGTGCGTCATAGGTAGTCCAACAAGTCTATTGGGCTGTGAATCATGAAGTCAGGCTTGGTTTCGTGTAGGATTTCCGGAAGGTTGTAGCCCCAGGAGACAGCACATGCAGTACAGCCGAAGTTTCGTGCGGCATTAATGTCGACTGGGCTATCGCCAATCATTATTGTCTCCGTTGGGCCAATCTGAAGTTTTTCTGAAATATGTTCGAGCATGCCGGGGTCCGGTTTCCCCTTTCCAGTTGTTTCAGGAGCGGCAATAGTAGAAAAGACTTTCTCCAGTCCGAGTCCCTTGATGATTTTCAGCGTGAGAGCGAGCGGTTTATTTGTTGCAACGGCCAGACGATAATTACCAGCCAACTCCTCCAATAGAGACGTAATGCCAGGATAGGGCACCGATTCCTCGAGAATATGATCGCCGTAGTAACTGAGGAGCTCGGTTCTGAGAATGTCAGGATCAACGTCACTATCGGGGAGAACCGCCATTTCAATCAGTTTAGTTACGCCACTTCCCACGCATCCAATAACCTCGTGGACGGCTAGCTCCATGAGGCCGTAATTTTTTCGAACATGATTAATGGCCGCGCTGATGTCGCGACTCGTGTCGACAAGGGTTCCATCCAGATCAAAAATAATACTTTTAATGTTGGTCATGGGTAATATCTACGATGATTCAGGGTTTCCATGCAACAGATGTCTGCGAAATGGGTTGTTCTTGCTGACCTGCTCGAGGTAGTGGACATACGATTCGTTAACCCTGTTCCATTTGTTGAGAATTAGACGCCCGCCCGCCTTTAGGAAGGCATTTTTAAATGAGAAGGTGTGAATCTTGCTTCGCTCAGAAACCCAGCCGAAAGCCGACACTGTTTTGTCAGCAAAAACATTTATGACTTCATTCGCGGCACTGGTGAGTGAATAAAAGCCCTCAAACGAGTCCATGGCGAGCGACTGGAGCGAATGAGGGGTAAAATTTTCGGGCCAAAAAACGACATGAAGACCATCGTAATATTCCCAATTGCGGTGAATCAGCCGGCCATCACCATCAATCTGTCTGAAAAGTTCTGTCCCCGGAAATGGGGTTTGAACCATAAATTGAACGGAGTCGACACGAGTCTTCTTAACAAAATCGGAGGTTTCCCTAACAACAGCAGCATCATCAGAATCGGCGCCATACATGAACATGCCGTGAACCGCGATATTATTTTTGTGAAGTGTCTGAATGGCGTACAAAACATCTTCAGGCGTCTGAGATTTTTTATATTTCTTGAGCGTGACAGGATTGATCGATTCGAATCCAATGTAGACGCGGTCACAGCCCGCGCGGGACATTTTGTCAACGAGATCGAGGTCTCGGCAAACATCGGAACGAACCTGTGCGGTCCAGGCCTTTGGCTTCACGCCAATCTTGATCATACCATCCATAATGGCGTGGGCCCGTTTGGTGTCGGCCGTGAAGTTATCATCGTAAAAAAAGATGAATTTTTTATGTTTTTGTTTAACCTCTTCAATGACTCGTTCGGGTGACATGGCCCGATATTTTCTCCCAAACATTTCGGCCACAGAACAAAAGTTGCATGCGAAGGGGCAACCGCGGGACGTCATGATCGGCATGATGTTGCCCTTCTTGTGTCCGGCCAGAATTGTCCAGTCGACGAAGGGGAGGGAATCCATATCCTTCACGGGACTTCCCTCTACAAACATTTCATCACTGCCATGCGTTAAAAGATCAACGATGATGTTTTCTCCCTCACCGATGACGACATGATCAGCATATTCCATCGCCTCTTCCTTCAAGAAAGAAACATGGGGGCCGCCAATAATCACCTTGCCGTTTGGATTGGCTGCCTTAAATTCGCGAGCCAGTTGGTATCCGCGATTAACGGTTGGTGTTAGGCAGCTGAGAAGCAGAAAATCGGCGTCAAGTTCACTGCCATGAAGTTTTCGTTTTAGAATATTTTCATTCAGGACCTGGACATTGAAGCCAGCATTTTTGAGTGTAGTGCCGAGATATAACGGGCCCATCAATGGAAGATAACTAAAAAGGCTGAAGACGTTCGCGCTGGCCGATTGAGGTTCGACAATAATGACATTTTTTTTCACTTAACGGCTCCTTTTCGGAATGAGGAGGATCCAAATTCCAAATAATACGAGTGAGACTGGCCAGAGATTAGCATCTACGGCGAAGACCATAAAGAAAATAGTGGCCAGGAATATCGAAAAGAGTCCGGAGATAGCGAGCCATCGCCGAGCCTTCGCGAAATATGCGACGATCAAAATTGTGATTCCGAAAATCCCAATAAAGACGGGCCACGCAGTTGCCAGAAGTTTCCATGATGTGAAATTGAGGACAAAGAATAGAACGCTTGAGAGTGTGAGGAACGTGCCAATGCCAAGTGACAAGAGGTCTCGTTTCTCTATTCGGCCAGAAAACCAAATGCCACCGAGACCCAGAAAAAATGGAAAGATCGGCCAAAGTCGCCAGATTCCAGTAATGATGCCGATATTATCGAGCATCAAAACTATGCCGGACAATATACAGAGAACGGCCAAGACGGCAAACTCGCCCCGCTTACGTGTTACAACCTGTTTCTCCGTCGTCTCCATGCCTGCCGGTATAGTCGATTATGAGGCCAGTCGCAAGCGACAATTATTAGCCCCAGTCAACACGCAATTTCTGACATGACATATATGTTCTTATACGTATGAGCTCCTCGAGGATAGTCGTCCTTCATATAGGTGCTCCCTCACACGTCTCCCGCGGCATGAGGCTCCCTCGCAACTTCGAATAAGTCCAGCTTCCGTAAGCTGAGCTCCTCGGGGACGTCTCCGTTTGGGTTACGGCCCAAACGTCGCCTGCCCTCCGGTGCCTGCGGTATTATATCCATTGATGCAGGTCATCTCCGGCAGCCCCGCTCGTCGCTCACTTACTGCACCTGGTACTTATTCGAAATTCCTCGTTCGGCATGCTGAGCGAGGAATGGCCTGTGACAAGACGGGGAGAAATGCCTTGCTACCGACCGCTAAATCATCGCCGAGCGCATGAGACGTCTAAATATGATATTGGTTTTCTCAGGTTTCATAGCCGACGGAGAGGAGGATCCTGAAACCTGACTGAAAATCAAATCATATTTCGGCGTCGAGTAGCGAAGGCCATATAATAGACTGCGGAAGGTAAAAGGCATTGCGTACCGGCCAAGCAGGCCATTCCGAGTAAGATACGCACAAGAACATATATGTCAAAAAAGAGATTTAGTGGAGCATGGTTTTGACGCGTTCGAGGGCGTCTCGGAGCCAGGGGTTTTTTGGGTAACGCCGAAGGGCCTTTTGGTAGAGCTCGCGGGCCTCGATATAATGTCCTTCATCCTCAAGGGCTTGCCCCTCGGCAAAGGTGTCCACAATCGGGATCAGGGCACCGGCCCCGCTCTCCTCGAGATACCGGTCGAGATGAATTCGATCGATTGTCTCGGTCGAGATCGCACCCGTCGGATATTTTTTTGACTTCAAATCTTTCATATTTTTTAACCTCATCCCACAGATGGGGAGCTTTATACGAAAGTCAATGGCCCCCCGGTTTAGGGTTATAAGTGTATGATATTATTGGGTAAAAAGAGGGGCCTCATGGCGGTTTTGGATAATATAAAAAAGGGGACAACAATTTTACGACCATGTCGATAATAAATCGCGGGTAGAGAGGACGGAGTCATGGGTAGGTTAGCAAGGGTCAAGCTTCCAACAACAACGTTTCGGGCGGTCGATCTAGATTTATCTCGTCTAAAATTGAAGGTTCCGGGGGTAGCTCCAATTCTTCCGAGCGGTGCGCAGATACGAGTGGGGGTATTGCCCGAAGGGATTCCCACCGGCATTGATGTGAGAGTTGGGATAAGAGAAGTTGATACATATTTGGACGTCATTCCACCAACAACAAGCCGCACCGATAGTGCCAAAAAATTTGAGTTCGCGTTCGTTGGTATTTTGATGCCGCTGCCACTTCTTGAGATCGTTGGACGTCTGGCCGATCGAGTTGGCAGATTGCTCTTTCGTTCTTCGGAGAATCGCGAGGTCGTCAGAAAAAAACGCGCTGGCGACATTCCAAGAGATGCCGCATCTGGAGACTATACGAAGCAACCGAAATTTTTAGACATGCGATATCTCGCTAATCTCGTTCGTCGCTATTTCGGTAGTCCGGAGGCACGTGTTGCCGCATGGGAGGATTTTGCAACCTACATGGACCGAATGGGATGGCACTCATCCAACCGTGCATTTACAGAGGCGCATCGGATTCGATCGGAAAATAATCTCATGCCACCCGAGCGCACAACGTTCGACCTTCTCTTGGAAACCGAACATTTTCATGTTTCAATTCCGCGAGGTCTTTTAATTGATCGGAACGACGGTGGGCATATTGCAATTTTTCCCAGAGTAGATACCGACGATCGAATGAGCATGGAGCCAGGACAGGCCCTGGAATATATTGCAGTTTCGATGGCCGCCGGAAAGGCGATGATGGAAGTGCTGAATGGATCGGGAATTCCGGTTGAACGTCTCAATTTTATGGACATGGGAAACTGGCGTCTTTTGACTCCACGTAGGCCAAGGTTTCATGAACATATCTTTGGTCGCGCCCTTGGATCACGTTTTCAGATTCATGGTGAATTTTCCAAGATTCCTCCCAAAGGGTCACCATTCTATAAAACGATTGAACCAATGAACGAGGCAGAGATTGCTAAAATGAGAGAGATCCTTCCTCTCTATTTTAAAACCTATTTTGATGCCCTAGTTCAGGAAATAAAAGCCCAACAATAGAATTTCCTTGCGCGTTGATAAAAAGGAAAAGAAATGAGATAATGGGCCCATATGAAGAAACTCGCTTGTCTATTATTGCTAATGGTTTTGGTCCTATCCTGTTCTAAAGGGGGCGGCTCCGGAGGCGGTGGTGAATCAAGTGATCCGGTCCTGGAGAATCTCGGTGTCGATTTTGATCGCTATAATCCCGATAATGGCATGGCCGGCGCCTTCAATTTTGTAAAGACGGCGGCGATCGAGTCAAATGTTATGATGGTCTTTGGAAGTGTCTTGAGTGGAACACAACTCAACCCCACATTTGAATATTTGGTCGATGAAGACGTTGATATCTATTCCCTGGTCGATGGGGTGGTAGAGAGCATTGGGTATAGCGAGGAGCATGAAGATTATACAATCGCTATCGTTCCAACAGGGGCCTCAGGTTGGGTGATCTTCCATGACCACGTAACCAATGTCACCGTTGCAGAGGGCGAGACCGTGACGGCCGGTTATGAGATTGGCAATCCCGGAAATTGGCACGGTGATTTGGGGCGAACCGAGATCCAGGTCTACAAAAATAGCGATGGTCTGAGCTATTGTCCCTTTACCGTTTTTGATACGGATACTTCAACGACATTCCAAAACAAGGTGACCGATCTGATGAATGATTGGGAAACCTATATGGATGATACATCAATCTACAACCAAGAGGCCATGACGTATCCTGGCTGTCTATACAATAGCGTCGACGGCTAACAACACTAGTCATATTTCCTTAAAAACTCGTCAAAGGTGTTTCTCATTGTGTTGTTGGCCGACTTAAAGTCGTTACCTAACGTACGATAAAGCGCGGCCATCTCTGCCGACAATTGATCATATCCTGTCTCTGCCCGGTTTTCGAAGGTAGCATGTTTTTCAGCGAATGCGGTGCTCAGTGTTCGATATCTTTCGCTTAATTTGCCGCTAACCCTTTCTACCCCGTCACTCAGCCCTTTGCGAAGGGCACGTAGCGTTGCTGGTGCACCGTCGATCTTCTTTATAACAGCCTGAAGTCTCGATTGTCCTCTTCCGGCTTCAATGGATTGGCCCTCCAGTCTCTTCAACTCCTGGATGGTTGGTGTCTTTGTGTCGTTAGCTGCCGTTACAAACATTTTATATATATCGTTCGACGTTTTAGCAAAGCTGGAGTGTGCTTGTTTTATCTCTGTTTCGAATGCCGTGTGATCAGCCTTGATTTGTTTTTCGAAGGCGCTGTGTTTGGATTGAATATTCTTAACAAAGACATCGTATTGTCTTTGAATGGTTGATTTGAAACTATCATAGGCGGCTTTCACTTCGTCCCAATGGGCAAGGCGGCACCGCTCCTCATATTTCTTGAGATATCCATACCCCTTTTTGTTCCAATCAGAACTCTTGCCAACACGTTTCCAGTAGTTAAGTCCCTTGTCGTTCCATTCACTGCTCTTGGCCTTGCCCAGATAGAAGTCGAGCCCCTTGGCGTTCCATTCACTGCTCTTGGCCTTGCCTAGATAGTAATCGAGCCCCTTGTCTTTCCATTCACTGCTCTTGGCCTTGTCCAGATAATAATCGAGCCCCTTGTCTTTCCACTCACCGCTTTTAGCCTTGTCCAGATAGTAGACGAACCCCTTGGCAGACCAATCAGAACTTTTCGCCGCATTAATAGCTGCAGCAATAATATCCGGGATTTTTCTGATAGCTGCTTCATAGATCGACTTGATCATCGGTTCGAGATAACCGCAAAGACGTTCTTCAAAAGTGCTGGTGTCGATTTTCGCAACCGAGGTTGTTTGTTCGGCCCAGATGCGATTAAAATCGTTGACCAGTGTAATAAGGTCGGCCTTGGATAAATTCGCATTTTGGGCGATGAGGATAATTGCTTTGCGGTGATTATTATATCTTTGAACCAGATCAGATCGACCATCGTTGGCCATATGGTTTTTAAGGAAGAGGCCATCTAAAATTTTGATCCCACTTTCAGTCGACGGAATGCAAAATCCACCCGAGCGCCGTACAATGCGTTCCTGGATCACACCATTAGTGGATCGCGTTTCAATATAGATGGTTTCAACGCAATCGCTGCTTGCGTGAGTCGAATTGGGCTGCTGTGCGGTTATTGTCTGTGTAATCAATTGACCGAGTTGTTGCACTTTCATAGACATAAAGACCTCCTGATAAATATTAAAGAATGACCCCTTGAATATTTATCGGAGCAGATAGCAAAACGGTGTCTCTTTACGAAAAAATCCGTTCATCCCAATGAACAGTCCAAATGCGTCTATGGGTGAAAAGTGACCCCGAGTCACTTATTACCGAATGGTGGGTAAAAGGGGTAAAAATGGCCAAGGGTTTAATATGATTGGTCTATTTTTGGAAAATACAAAAAGAGGGGGTCGATTATAACCCGCTAAAGTGATTTCGGCAGATTCGACCTTTAAAAACAAGTAATTTTATGCAATAATTACAACTGGTTAGGCGTCTTATAATTCTTCGACTTGGCATCCAGTTTGCACACGAAATGATATCGATAGGAAGGGGGAGTTATGCGATCACATCGCCTATTATCGAATGTCTCTTTGGTTGTCCTGATTACATTCATTACAACAATGTCTCTCGCCGGCTGCGGCGGTTCTTCGGGCGGTGGCGGCGGCGGAAGTGGCGACGACTCCAGTGCGGAATCGTATCCGACCATCACAAAGACGACATCTGACAGTGATGGAAAGGCAACCTTTGCGTCTACCAAATTGAGTGGCGCAGATTCGGTGGAGTTAACATTAACTGCCCCGAGCGGTGAGGCGGCCGCAGGAATGGACGTCTATTTTACTGAGGCTGAGGATGGCTTCGTCATGCTGGTGGCCCGTGATCCTGACGGCGCATATCAAACAATGTTTCTCACGTTTGATATCGATGACTATGCGTCAGCATCTTCTTCGGTAGCTCCATCGATTCATCTGGAAAGTGGTCAAGTACAAGATGTTGGTATCGAGCTGGACGAAAAGATCGGAATTATTTCACTGGTTGTTGTTGCGGGTGTGGCACTTGTAGCCACCGTGCAGGGAATTAGCTGGAGTAATAAATTTAGAGAAGTGGCTGGTACAATCGATCCCTACCGGTTGGCTAATGGGGATCCGGAATGTTTTTCATTTGATACACTCCTCGACCACTTTGAGTTGGCAACCGAGGCGGTCGGACTTATCTTTTGGACCGCAACGACGCTTGCGTCAGCGGGTGCCACGACCACTACAACCGGTCTATATGAACTTGTCCTTGAAGAGATGGCCGACACGATAAAGGATGAGCTGGAGGATATGTTTTGGGATGAGGTGATGTCACTTGCCCTGGCAGGGGCGGGCATCGAAAAGACAACGAATATATGTTGGGCTCTTCGTCTCCCGAACGCATCGGGTGATGCGGCCATGAATTATGGCAAGATACTGGAGATGCGCGCCGATCAGACCTGCACCACGGCGTCCGATTGTGAAAGTATGAGTGAGACCGCTGCTCAGGACCCGAGTGCCTTAGATGTCGATGGCGATGGCTATACACCCGATCAAGGGGACTGTAACGATCAGAATAAAAAGATCTATCCCGGTGCCCCGGAGATTTGCGATAGTGGTGTGATTGAAGATTGTGATCTGTCGGCCGATACGGTGTGTAATGTGGAAACCAACGGCTTTTTAAGAGATTATATTGCAGAGGGGTGGCCAGATCTGGTGGATGGCGGTTCCGGAGATGTTTCGGTTGTCAAGCTTAGTGGTTCATTTAACGATGATGAGGGTGAAATTACAAGTGTAAGGGTTTATCATAACAACTTTATCGAT
Source organism: uncultured Pseudomonadota bacterium (assembly GCA_964462555.1). Classification (GTDB taxonomy): domain Bacteria; phylum UBA10199; class UBA10199; family CAYWXY01; genus CAYWXY01. The sequence goes on from CAYWXY010000013.1 coordinate 26,856, forward strand.
CAGGTTTTTGATATCGGATTTTCGTGGGAGACCTATCTCAACTTGGTTCCCGGCCTAAATACAATCCAGATTATCGGGAACAGCGGTTCATACTATGGGGCAAAGACGATGACGTATACGAAGACGAGTGCCATCGATGAACTCACGGTTATGCTTTTTTGGGATGAATGCCCCAATCTCGTGCTCTACGTTGAGGAGCCGACCGACCCAGTAACCACAGTTTCTACGGAAAGCCCCATTGGGGAAAAGGGGTCGATCATTGTCGATTCCCTGGGAGCGGGATGGGGCCCCGAGATCTATCAGGCAGAGACGGCTGGCACAGGAACATATACCGTTTATGCCAAATATGCCGGTAATGGTTCGTGTGGAGCCTCAGGGTTCTCGACGGTATATACAATTCGAATTCTTACCGGATATGGTAGTAAAGTCTATACGGGAACATTAAGTACCGTCGACGAAACAAGTAGCGAATATACGATCCGGTTTTAATCCCAGCGATTGTCCCGGTTAGCGTAGGTCATTGTTTTAACAGAAGATTCCAGTAGTTTATGGCGCGCAGAAGCAGTCTCGGACCAGTGTTACATAATAGTTAGCAACCTTTTGAACAATCCACCGATAAGGGTCATGTGCGGCGAAAACCCTTGACTTATCAGGGGATCTCGCTTAGAGAGTCCGCACGCGTCATGGTTTTGAGGACGTGACGGTGATTTGAAATAGTTTTTTGAGAGCTCTATTCCCCAATTTCTCTCCTTCTATCTGTTTTAAATCATATCAAAACTGAATAAACGGCATCAATGCTGGTGCCATACGTGACCCAAACAGAGTCTAGCTGACTGTTTCGGCGACATGTCGGGGTCACACATTTTCACCTTGTTAGAAACAACGTGATAAGGAAAAGGAAAGTAGTATATGCAACATCAAACATTCAACAAACTGGATCTAGTAGCTCCTCTTCATCGTGCGATTCAGGCAAAGGGGTACAAAATCCCAACGCCGATTCAGGCCGAGACCATTCCCTCCATTCTTAAGGGGAAAGATGTCATCGGTTGCGCACAAACGGGGACTGGAAAGACGGCGGCCTTTGCGCTTCCGATTCTCCATAAACTTACGGTCAACAGAAGGAAGGCACGCCCAAACATGCCGCGCGCGCTTATTTTAACGCCAACGCGTGAATTGGCCGCACAGGTCGGCGATAGCTTCAAAACCTATGGTCGTTTTTTGGGTCTCCGATATGCGCTCGTCTTTGGCGGCGTGGGTCAGTTCCCACAAGTCAAAGCACTCCGTCGAGGAGTCGATGTCTTAGTGGCAACGCCAGGACGTCTTCTGGACCTGATGCGTCAAGGGCACCTGAAGTTAAATGGCATCGAAATCTTTGTGCTGGATGAGGCCGATCGGATGCTCGACATGGGTTTTCTTCCTGATATCAGAAAGGTGATCCATGCCCTCCCCAAGAAGAAACAGGCAATGCTCTTCTCAGCGACGATGGCGCCAGAGATTAGACGGTTAGCCGAAGGTCTACTAACAGATCCGGTTAATGTCTCAGTTGCACCGCCGGCCACAACGGCTGACGATGTCGAAGAGAAGGTTCTCTTCGTTAACGAATCTAACAAGCGTGCACTTCTTAAAGATCTTTTGGGTCGCCCAGAAGTAAGTCGTGCATTAGTATTCACGAAAACAAAGCATGGTGCGAATCGTCTGGCCGAACAGCTTGGAAGACACGCCTGTGCGATACATGGCAATAAATCACAGACGGCGCGTATGGCCGCACTTAAGGATTTTAAGAGTGGTCGTTGTCGTGTGATGGTCGCAACCGATATCGCCTCCCGCGGTATTGATGTTTCGGGTATTACACACGTCGTGAACTACGACATGCCTCAAGAGGCAGAGAATTATGTCCATCGCATCGGAAGGACCGCCCGTGCAGGAAATGCCGGCGTGGCACTTTCGTTTTGCGGGTCGGGTGAGCGCCTCCTTCTTCGCGACATCGAGCGTTTGCTCAAGCGAGCGGTTCCGATCGATAGTGACCATCCTTACCACTCAGAAAATATTGCCAAGTCTTGTGCTGGGAAGAAGACTGTTTTTTCGTTTAGAAAAAGTCGGTCAAGGCAGATGCGTCAAAACAGGAGACGTCCCAAGAGGTAGTCAATGGAGATGGCAATATTGGGGCTCAAGCAGAGTGGCAAGAGCACCCTTTTTCAAATTATGACCGGCGTGAATAGCCGGGAAATATATGGTGAGCCGGTCGTCCAGGGAATAGCAAAAATTCCGGACGATCGGTTTAATCGTCTTGTTGAGATATTTAAACCTGCCAAGGTAACGCCTGCAACAATTCCCTTTGTTGATGTCACCGTCTCCGGTGAGAAGGGCTGGGAAGCCATTCGTCAGACGATCAGCGGTGTCGATGGAATTATTCACGTTGTCGATTGTTTCACAACAACCGACATCTCGGATATGGTTAAGCGATATAAAACGCTCGAAGAAGAGTTGATCCTCTCCGATTTGATCATTGTCGAGCGGCGCATCGAAAAGCTTTCCAAGCTTCCTGCAAATGCACTTCGTTTGGAGGAAGAGAGACAACTCAAGATTATGCCCGCCCTTAAGGCGCAGCTGGAAGCGGGAAAACCCTTAAGGGACCTCGACCTTTTGAGTGATGAAAAAGAGGCGATCAAGAACTTTACCTTTTGGTCAATCCGGCCAGAGCTTATCGTTTTGAATGTGGCCGATGGAATGAATGATCCGGTGTGCGATTTTCAAGGCTGTACACGGTCACCAGTATTGACGATTTGTTGTCAGGTGGAGGGCGAAATCGCCGAACTTCCCGAAGAAGATCGGGGGGAGTTCCTTTCTTCACATGGTATTGAGACGCCGGCCTTTGAGTCGATTATTCGAAAGGCATTCTCGGAACTCAAAAGGATCTACTATTTTACGGTGGGCGAAGATGAGGTCCGGGCATGGGTGATTAAAAAAGATTCCACAGCTCCACGGGCCGCAGCCGCCATCCACGAAGATTTTGAGCGCGGATTTATCAAGGCCGAGGTTGTCGGTTATGATGATTTTATGACATCGGGCGAAAGTTTGGCTGGTGCCAAGTCGGCTGGAAAGCAAAGGCTCGAGGGCAAAGAGTATATCGTCCAAGACGGCGACATAATCAGCTTCAGATTCAACGTCTAATATGCACATTCTTAA
>CAYWXY010000014.1:0-28807 GCA_964462555.1 uncultured Pseudomonadota bacterium
TGGTTCACTTGGTATGGGACACCTTTTTGAGGCCGCCGGTGCCGCAAAGGTCTTTGAGCTTGTCACACAGCTTCGTGGTAATGCCGGTGAAAGACAGGTTAGCGGTGCGAAGACCGGTTTGGCTCAGTGTTGGAGAGGCGTGCCGACAAATAGCGGTGCCGTAATTATTCTTGGCTCTTAATCGATGATTAATTATTGGAGGTATTTATGGGAAGAGTAGCAATAGTTGGTGTAGGAATCACCAAGTTTGTTAGACGGGCCAAGGAGACGGGAAAAGAACTCTCTTCGGAAGCCGTCCGTATGGCACTCGATTCCTGCGAACTTACAATGGATGATATTGATTGTATCACGTGTGGTACAGCTCCTGACGCCTTTGACGGTGTCCATATGAAGGGCGAGTATCTGAGTGATGGTGCGGGTGCATGGCGTAAACCTTATATGAGAAATTTCGTTGGGGGTGGAACCGGTGTTTTTGCCCCGATTCATGGCTATTTTCATGTGGCAAGCGGCATGGCCGATACCTGTATGGTTGTGGCCGAAGAGAAGATGAGTTCCTGTTATCCTCATCCGGCCGGCGCATTTAAGACGATCTTTGATCATACGACCGAGCAGGCGCTCGATCCAACACTGATCTGGATCTTTGCTCTTGAGATGAACCGTTACATGCAGACCTACGGAATTACCAAAAAGGATATTGCCCCCGTGGCCGTCAAAAATAAACGAAATGCCATGGGACATCCCTCGGCGCAGATTCCTGAAGAGATCACGGTTGAAGATGTCCTCAACTCAGAAGAATTGGCCTGGCCGGTCAATCGTCTCGATATTAGTCCAACCAGTGATGGTGCCGCCGTTTTGATTCTGGCATCTGAAGAGAAGGCCAAGAAGATGACCGACAAGCCAATTTGGCTCGATGGTGTCGGCTGGAACATCGATACGGCCTATTGGGCGACGCGTGATCTGGCCTATCCAAAGTACGTTGAGAACGCCGCACGGATGGCCTACGATATGGCCGGTATTAAAGAACCATCCAAGGAAATTCATTTCGCGGAACCGTATGATCCGTTCACATATAAGGAACTCCATCATATGGAAGGTTTGATGCTTTGTGGAAAGGGTGAAGCCCCGAAGCTTTTGGCCGATGGTGTCACACAGCGTGATGGTAATCTTCCAATCTGTCCCTCCGGTGGAGCACTGGGTGTCGGTAACCCCATTGCAGCAACCGGTCTGATGAAGGTAATTGAGCTCTACTTGCAGCTTCGTGGTGAGGCGGGTAGCCGTCAGATTCCGGGTGATCCGAAGGTTGGTTTGGCACAGGCCTGGGGTGATTTGATGCAGGTCGGAACCGTCGTGATTTGCCGGAAAGACTAATTTTTAAGGAGGATATCATGGAACTTGAAAAATTTAAATTAAAAGGGACATCATTAAAGGGCGGAGACATTAAAGAGAAAAAGGTCCTCTCCACTATCGAAAAACCGGATCTCAAGTATTCCTGGGATGAAGGTGTGGCGATCGGACGATATCTCACCGAATTGAAAAACGGAAAGATTATTGCGAGAAAGTGCTGTGAGTGTGAACGGACGATGATTCCACCGCGGATGTTTTGTGAACTTTGTTACCGTCCGACAGATGAGTGGGTCTTCACAAAGGATACCGGAACGATTAATACGTTCTCACTCTGTAATGTCAATTGGGATGCCTCGCGCCTGAAAGATGATGAACCAAGACATCTCCCGGCGGTTATTGAGATTGATGGGGCCTCTGAAGGGATGGGGATTCTCCACAAATTGGGAGAGGTGGATCCTAAGGATATTAAGATTGGCATGAAGGTGAAGGCGGTTTGGAAACCGGAAAATGAACGAACCGGTTCCATTACAGATATCAAGTATTTCAAACCATACTAAAGGAGTACGTTATGTCTATTACAGAGAAGATGACAAAGAACACGACCTCTGAGAGTTGGAAGGGGGAGATTCCGGTCCACTATCTCTATACCTACGGTATTGCGAATGAGGATTTCTTCCGTTCGGTTAAGGACAAAGGGACCTTTGTTGGAACCAAATGTGACAAGTGCAACGTGACCTACGTTCCGCCGAAGATTTTTTGCGAGCGTTGTATGGCCGAGCTCGAAAAATATACCGATGTTGGTACTACCGGTACAGTTGAGAGTTTCACGGTTTGCTATGAGGGTGCGGATGGTAAACGTCTGAATCAGCCGCGCGTCATTACATTCGTGAAGATCGACAATACCGATGGCGGACTTGTTCACGAGTTTGGTGGCAGCCCTGATCAGATCAAGATCGGCATGAAGGTGACGGCGGAGTTTAAGCCCGAGAGTGAACGAGAGGGCGCCCTCACCGACATCGTCTGTTTCAAGTAGAGGAGATAAGTTGCCTGCCCATTCTACGTCATTCCCCGGCTTGACCGGGGAATCCAGAGTTGGCAGTGGTGGATCCTCCGGTCGTTGCCGGAGGATGACATCGAGAATCTAAAGGCCCTGTGGCTGATTTGCCATAGGGCCTTTTTGTGCCCACTGGGTGGATAATTACCACGACGTCGCCTTATTCCAATTTTGAGAAAGAGCCCGACAAAAATACCGTCATAACTACCTAATATCATTGGTGATATCATGGCCATCCGATCAGTGATCTGGCACAGAACTTGCTGTCCTCTTCTATAATAGAGGGGGTATCATGTTTATTCGACGATTCTTGTTGGTGACCGTAATAACCCTTTGTGCCGCTGCCATTATCTCGGCCGGATGCAAATTCGAGAGCGACGAAGATGACGACAGCGATAGCGGTGATAGTCAGAGCCAAAGCTCAGAAGTGAGTGAGGGAGATTCTCCTGAGGTCGAGGATATTATCGACACTCCAGAGATAGATGAAGTGATTGCTGAGATAGACGAAGAGGAAGAAATCCTGAAGAGCTCACTCGATGGCGATCTCGATGGCAAATTAGATACCGAAGACAACTGTCCGATCGATTTCAACCCTAATCAGGCGGATATCGACGACGACTGGATGGGAGACCGTTGCGACACGGATGACGATGGTGACTCGATATTAGATGAGGTCGATAACTGTCCGAAAGTTGCTAATGCCGAGCAGATAAATCATGATGGTGATATGGCAGGAGACGCCTGCGATGAAGATGATGATAACGATGGAAAGCTTGATACCGAGGATAACTGTCCCTTTGTTGCCAATTTCCTGCAGGTCAACACAGATGAGGATACTGAGGGGAATGTTTGCGATCTCGATGACGACGATGACACAATTTTAGATGAGGCTGACAACTGTCCACTCGTTGCTAACACCGATCAGATCGATGAGGATCAAAATGGAGAAGGGGATGAGTGTGAGGAAGATACCGATGATGACGGACTGATTGATGCCTTGGATAACTGTCCCGAGGTCGCGAACGATGACCAGCTGAATACGGATCAAGAATTAGCCGAAGATGATCCGAGTATTGTTGCGGATGAAAAGGGTGACGCCTGCGATGACGACATCGACGGGGATAAGGTTGCTAACGAGAGTGACAATTGTCCGATCATTCCCAACGAGCGTCAGGTCGATTACGACAACGATGGCATGGGCGACCCCTGTGATGACGATGATGATAATGATTTGATTGTCGACAGTAGTGATGCCTGTCCGCATCATCCCAAACCACCACTGATGCTGGTCGATGATGATCCTGAGCGCTGCGATGACAAAATTGATGGACGTGTCGATACACTCCTCAAGTCACCAATGTCAGCGGGCTGGGTCCTGAATAATTTTCGTGATAAGCCAGAGGGAGATACAGGTATCTATGCACCCCATTCCATTGCCGTCACAGATAATGAAGGTGACAAAGAATATTATATTGGGACATACAGACATCTCATGCGCCTCAAAATAGACAACAGTGGGGAACATAAACGAGTCATAGATAGTGACAATGCTCTAGTCGCGTCACGTTATATTGTAGTAATGACATTTATCCCCGAGAAGAACACGATCGTTCTGATTAGTACCGATAATCTGGACTATAGTGGTTATGCTAAAGATACGAATCTGAGCCTCTTTACGGTTAAGATCGATCCAAGAGATCTTGATGATTCAAGTGAGAATGTCACGATCAAGACCCTGGGCGATGATTTGATTCGTGTGGAAAAGATTCCCCTCGAAAAGCCGAGAGTTAGGATACTTACTCAGTACAACTTGGGATACTATGAGAATACAAATGGCGATACGATCGTCTATATATCACGGCGTGGCAGCGAAAAGGATGGAGATGGAAAATATACCGAAAATGAGATGCTCTCCGTTTCATTTGATGAAAATATGGAATACGTCAGGCAGAAGTATGACGACCTTAAGGCTGGTGATGTTATAGCGGCTAATCCAGCCTCAACACTAGTTGTTGGGAAAAATCTCTTTTTCTACGATTATCCGGAAGAAAGCGGCTCTAAGGAGTATCGTATTATTAGAATCCCCCTAAATAATGATGGGGATCTAGTACTAAATGACCCTGAAATGCCGGTCGTTGCTTTTCCGACTTCCACTAATGCCACTGGCCTCATCTATAATCCTGTTTTAAAAAAGATAGTATTTAGCAACAATCGTCAATTCTTCACACTCAATCCCGAAAGCGGTGAGACACAGGCCCTTATCGGGGACTACAACAAATATGGATATAAGGATTGCGACGGGGGTTGCGCCATTGATGATGCCTCATTCTTCACGTTAAAGGGATTGGGATATGATGGAGATGGAGAGGTGTTGGCAGTAGATTATACTAACTATAACTTACGCGGGATCAAGGTCAGCGATGATGGTGTCAAAGAGGTCTACCCGATTGCTGGCGTCAATTATTCCTTGGATCCAGTGATGACGCTTTTCAAACCCTTTGCAAAGACAATGCGGCTGATGGATATTCAAGTGACCCCGGATGGTAAGTTTGGATATCTGACCGGCCATTATGGAGGCCTCTTCAAATTAACCTTCAAGAATGGTGTCGTTGAGGCGGTGGAGCTTATAGATCCCTTGACAGGCCTACATAAAATGGCCCTCTTTGATCCCTCCAAGCCCGATTTTACGGTTGATAGTGAATATTGGCTCTATGCCGCCCGAAGTGGCAATGCGAGCAATAAGGTCTACCGATATCGATTCGATAAAAAGACGGGAGCTCTGATAAGCCCTAGAGAGGTTGCCTGGAACGGAAAGGACTTTGAAACCAACATGCCGCAGCAACACGACTATCCTTTGCTGGGGATAGATAAGAGAGGAAAAACACTTTTTTATATCGGAGATAATCGGAGCGGTAATGCAGGGCATGACACCAAAAAGCTCATTGCCATTCCGCTCAATTCTGTCGGCAAACATAATGGCGAGGCATACACCAGGCTAAATGCGGAGCGCCCGACAGCGGTAACAACATATGTTGAAAAGAACGAGGATGGTGAAGAGCTGGAATATCTCCTGGTGGCAGACGCGGTAAAGTATAAAGTTGGCACAAAGGATTATTTCAACCCAAAGGTAATGCGTATACCCATGAGTGAGGACGAAAACGGGAAAATGGTATTTGGTACGACAGAACTCTTCTTGGGATCGATTGTCGCTAATTTGGGTGAAAAACAATCACCCGACTATGGTCTCGGAACACCAGCCGATCAACTCAAGTTCAATAATACACGGATTATCGACATCGCTGAAAGAGATGGCACATTTTATCTCCTTGATAAAACGGGTATCATAGAGGTCAAGAATGGTGTGGCTGCACACAAAGTTCGAAGAAAATCGACAGCCTACTATGATGGAAAAAAGAATGACGTCGGTGGATTCACATCAGGCGATCACTGGACCTCAAGTCTGTCAATTATGCCGCTCCCCGATGGAACATTTGGCCTCATCGTATCCATGCCATATGAAAACAGCGTCCGCCTGATTCAATAGTCTCACTCGTCATTCTCTGACTGGATCGAAGAATCCAAGATAGCCTAAACCCGTATAAAAGCTCTCTACGAGCCTAGTGCAGCTGTTTCTTTTTAGAAACGGAAATCCAGTTATTTCAACAACATTTATCCGTTTTCTGCCGATAACTAGGCACGTGGGGACCACTAAATGACTTATAATAAATTGGAAATAAAAGTAGTCGTTGCAGACAAAATTGACTGCAAAGTTGAACCCGATCATGAGGTTTGTGTTTTATTTGAAGATGAGCGGGAGGCCTTAAAGTCTAAGGTCAGCGATGAATTTATGGGTCCCCCAACGCCGCCCGAAGTCGTGGGGATGAATTCCGATAATCCCAATGTAGCAGGATTTTTTAGTTTTAAGTTTCCGACACTTGAAGGGATTGTAGAGCAGGCAAAGTCAGTCACCAGCTGCGCCGTTGCATCAGATGTTTATATAAGGGACGGTGATGCCTATGACAAAATCATTGGTGGTTATGAGGGCGTTTATGCGGTTGGTCGAAGGCTTCTCCAGATAAACAGTAAGCTCTCCGGTGGTACTGAATATGCTCAGATACTAAATGAGCTCACGCAACTTGTTACATCACTTCACCAACATGTAGTAGATAATGATTCGATTAGGCAACGGGTTTCAACATGCGCACTCAATCTCATAGAGGATATTCTTCTTCAAGTAACGCTCTATCGTGTCTCCGAACTTGGTAAGGAACTTTTACGTCCCGAATCAGAACTCGCAAAGATTTCCCCCAAGCTGTATAGCAGTCTGGCTGCTCGTTTCAGTAGTATCAAGGCCTTGCTGAGTGATAGTAAGTATAAAATTGCTCTTACCCAAGTGCTTGCCGACTATTTGTCAGATCTCGCCGAGGCGAAACTTATTACCGAGACAGTTTCTGAAGCGATAGATATCTTTAATTACGGTGTTCCCACTGCCGAATTTGCGATGACGAATGAAGAAAAGATCGTCTTGGCCGTTGTTCAAGCAACAGGTCGTGGCGTGGATGCCAAAAAAGTCCTGGAAATATTGGAAGAGGCGAATGAACTGAGCTATTCCCATGGTAATAGTAAGGTTGCGCGTCGCCTGCAGAGATATTTTTATCATAATCTTTTAAGTAAAGAAGCGATTTCTGATGATGTCATCTCTGAGCTCGTACAGATAGTGGCTACGGGGCGATATGAGCAGTATAAAGAACTGTTGTCCGAAGCCGTTGGTTCATATTTGCCAGTTGAATACATTGATGCCCAACTTGAGTGGTTTGCACAGAATGCAGAGAACTCACATGGATATATGCCTACCGGCTTTATGTTCCAATTTTATCCTGGCAGCTCAGTTAATACGGAAGATGCCGAGTTCATGTACAAACTCTTTGTTGCTGCCGAAGAACGTTATGCTGCAACCTCAATACGCCCCAGAGAAATCAAGCTCTTTTCCGAATCGCTGCAAAGGTTGAAAAAAGTGGATAATCCTGCCGATTGGTTACGGGTCATGCACGATCTAAAAGAGATCGGTGGCGAGGAGTATGCTGCTCCGCGCTATGTTTTGGAACGTCTGCGTGCCGAGGCAATCGATGAATTTATAAAGTGGGGCAAAATCGTCTACCAAAATATGGACTCAGGGAATAACGATTATGTGGGGATGAAAGCTCTATTTGTTCCCTGGACGATTGATAAATATTTGCAGGCAACTGCCTGTCTTGCTGGATATCGCTCCCGAATTCCTGTCAGTACAGAGGCACTCCAGAAATTTAACGCAGACTGGGCATATAATCTTAATAACATGAATAAAAAAATTCCTTTTCTCGAGGATTCGCTGACAGAACGGAATTATGGTGCGGAGCTATTTAGTGAAATTCAGAGAATGAGCTGGGTGAGGGTGGCGGTGAAAAAACTCAAGGCGCTGCGCACGAAACAGGCAGCCAATCCGTTGCGGCCCGTTTTGGCCATACCTGCAGATGTTCCTGACACATATTCACTGGCGGAACATGCCGCTGCCGGCGAATTTCAGGCAATATTTCGTGCTTTAGGCGGTGATCGAGAAAAGAAGGGACTTTTAGGGAAAAAGAAGGTCTGGCAGCAGGCAGCACTGACCTTTAATAACATTTTAGCTAGTCTCAATAGGGGTGGGTTCGATGCAAAGGGCATCGAGAGATTTATTACTCATCTCTCACCGACAGATCGTGCTGTTTTTACGACGGTCGCAAGGGCATTGAATCCTCATGCCGCTAAGGCAACAACACCCAATGATTTGGGACTTGTCGATTTAGTTCGTGGTTTTAAGAGTATTACTAAACTCTTCTTGTTAAAGACGTATATTGACAAACAACGCACTGATGGCGTCGATTTTTCAATATTAGAACGTGCCACTAAGGTGATGAAGGGGAAAGTTGAATTTGATGGCATTCATCATCTCGATAACTATTATACTGAAGATAATAACAACCTCTCTGCCGTGATTCGTCTTATTGTTGTCCTAAAACAGGCAAACACCCTAGGGATCGAGACCAAGTGGTTTTTGGCTGCGATGGAAACAGAGGGACTCTTTGTTGCGAAAGAGACTGAAGCTTGGTTTGAAGCCTTAGGTCTTGGTCTTTCCTTTGCCAAGGTGGCCAGTGAGGGAGGGCTTGACTATTTTGCCGAACGAGTTGGTAAGGCCCGGGGAATAGTCTTACAAAATCAGCTCGATATTATGGCCTTTCAGGCCGTACCGATTCAGCTCGAAATTGCGATGCGCTCGGTAATTTTTAACGAGGATAATGATATCATTGACATGGATAGGATTAGGCAACGTGATACAATCGAATTTAAAACGGATGCCTCTGCTTGGGACTATTTTGCCGATTTTTGGGTTCATCAGGCTGAACACTTTATGAGTTCCGAACGCGAGGAAGAGCTGCAAGAGGAATGGGTCGAGGGGGAAGCCAGACAGTCACTGGGTCGGGCGAGGGCATGGTTCAATGAAGCAGAACATCACTGGTCAGAGACGGATATTGCCTATGCGGATTTGAGCCGACGATTTACCGAAGTTGATACATTGGAAGAATTTCTGGCTGTGCAAAAGGATCTCGAAACCCTGACAAAAAATCCCGATAAGTGTCTACGCTTGATTGCCAAGACAATGCGCGTTAAATACTACGTTGAAGAGTATACCCCCTGGTTTAAGCGGCAGATGGAGAGACGAATTGGTCTCGTGAATGGCAAGTTGTTTCCACACGCCTCGGCGACGGCACAATTACTTTTTGATAATGAGGCCGTAACAGACAACGGGGAACTCACCCGCGATAAAGATAAATTCCTGACCGGTTTTGATAAAATCACAAATTCATATTATAATCGCGAAGATAGTTCGTTTATGGATGTTTTGGCTGCATTCAGTGATCGCTTTGATCAAAATATTCCAGCTGTGGCTAATCTGCAAAAGGGGGATGTCGCTTCGTTCCAAATTGGCGTAGGCCTGGGTGCGGTATTAGGGGCAATTGCTGGATGTGCCTTGGCCGGGAAATTTTCTCTACTCTTTAGAATGGCTTATTTTGATGCGGTTGGTAGTGCTGAGGGTGTTGCTCTTTCTCTCGGACAAAGGATGCTTTTTTGGGCCGGTGATCTAATGGTTTCAACGCTCGGCTTTGAAATTGGTGTAGATTCTGTAATAGCCCCATTTACCTTTGATCCAAACGACTGGGGCGCAAATGCAATCCAGTTGCAAGAGGGCTATTATCATGGTCTCGCAATATTTGGAGTGCTCCGGATTATCGGGTCAGTCGTGGCATTGGCAAGCGGTGCCGACCCTATGCTCGGAATGCGACTGGTAGAGGGCGGAAAGGTTACTCCGGAAATCGTAACGACGAAATCGATTATGAAGGCGGCCCAAGCGAATGCCGCATGGCAAAGCTCCGGACGTCTGGGAAGAATTAGAATTGTTCTTGATGAGTTTCGCATGCAAATGGCTATGGGCAAACTCAGAATTAGAGAAATTAAAGGTGATGGTGAAGCGGTGGAATCGAGATTCTTTGGCAGAACGCATCGCGCCACTGCAGTTGACGGTGAAGTCCGTACCAAATTTGATATCGCCGATCTAAATACTCCGCCGAAGCCGGTCGGTGATCTTAAGGCACCGCGTAGATTGGTTTTGAGTAATCGTGGTCGTGCGGGCCGTTATCGCGGGAAGCGACATGTTGGTGATATCACAAATGGGGAAACTCCAACGGCAGCTCCGAATACGGCGGTAGAGGTGGCACCTCCCACTGAGTTGGGCCTCCGTGCACTTTTGCGAGGCGAGGTTGGATTTCTGGAACATATAGCTATTGCACGCGAGGCAGCTGCGATACGGTCATTTATCGCCCCGGGGACAGGTCTTACCGGTATCTTAAGTTTCTTGGCCAGTTTTGAAACATTGCGGCGCAGTCAGCCGATGCTCGAGGCAATCGGGCTTGCCAGACCACTTCCAGAGAAGCCTTCAGTCGCCACCGAAGTATTTGAGGCATTTAGACTTGCCTTTGTTCTTGGCATTTTACACATGACAAATGCTGCTGGTCGCGCTCCTGATATCGAGGCACTAAATGGTGAATATGAGCGGATCAGTGCTCTGGTTGGTTATCGAGCGTTCTTAGAGGCCTGTGGACGGCACGGAGTAAAACGTCCCCGTGGTTGGAATCCATCTACAGAGAAGCTGGTTGAGCTGCAAAAAGAGACGCTAACGGTTCTCGATGCAAAGATTGCCGAGTTAGAAGGTGTAGGTGAGGTAAAAGAGCTCAAACGTGTGATGTGGGAGCGTGGTTATTTAGTACAGTTGTATGAAAGATTGACCGAATCCTGTCCACGGATTGAGTCTCTGGTGGTCGATGGGCAGTTGCTGAAAATTAGTGATATTATGGGACCGATTGATGCAGTGAAATATCCGCGGATGGCAGCGTTTGTTAATGGTAGTCTTGGTCTTGGACGTGGGGTGCTAGAGGAGGCAGACATTGCGTTTAAGGCGCACTTTAGATTCAATTATTCAAAAATTGTAGATAGATTCTTGAATCATGCGGGCGAATACAGATCCAAAGAACACTCCGAAAAGGTTCGTTTGACATATGAAGGTTTTGTCGAGGCATTTAACGCCTTTGCTGAAGAGGCAGGGCTCGATATTCGCAGCACAGGTAAGCATCCGGATTTAGAGCTACTGAGCCTAATTTTGAGTAAGGAATGGTACAGGAAGATGGGCTTAAGACTTCATTCTGATAGATCGGGTTCGAAAGAGGCATTTCAAAAATTACAGGCGATTGAAGAAATGGCAGTTATGTGTGCTGAGTATATGTTACAGACGGTATTTTCTGGTGATCTCAAGATAACTATGCCCCAAGCAAAAGCCGCCATTGATGCTGAGCTAATGAAATCTCCGGGTAAACGCCGCAAAGCACCCAAACCCTCATCTGTAGATACAACACCAACGGAAAGCACTCAAGAAAAGCCCAAACAGCTTCTCCAGCTGAATTAGGCTAATTTGCGAATTATTAAATGATTCACATCACACCTCCTTTTTGTTATAAAAGCCATCTATGAGCCTAATCAAAACAATTCGTGAAGATATTCAGATGGTCAAACAGCGTGATCCAGCCGCGCGGAATATGGCCGAGATCCTCCTTTGCTATCCCGGCCTCAAATCACTCTTTTTTCACCGTATCGGACACTGGTTTTGGACAAAGGGTCTCAAGCTCTTTGCCCGGCTGATGTCGGAGTTCTCACGTTGGATTACCGGTATTGAGATCCATCCCGGCGCCACGATCGGCAGACGCTTCTTTATCGACCATGGCATGGGAATCGTTATCGGTGAAACAACCGTGATCAAGGACGATGTCAGCATCTATCAGGGCGTGACACTCGGTGGCACCAGTTGGAAGAAGGGAAAACGCCATCCAACATTAGAAGAGCATGTTGTGGTAGGGGCCCATGCGATCATATTAGGACCTGTAACGATCGGTCGTGAGAGCAAGGTTGGTTCCAATTCGGTCGTCGTGAAGGATGTTCCTCCCCATTCGACCGTCGTCGGCATACCGGGGAGGGTGGTCCACCGGCACGAACCAATGGATCCAGATGCGAGACTTCAGGATGATCTCGCTCATGGAACGCTCCCTGATCCCTTTGGAGACGCCATTATAGCGTTAACAAAGCGGGTGGAGGAGCTGGAAAACAAGTTAAAGTAATACTTTAAAAGAGGGGCGTTAGGTGATGAGGTGAAAACCTTTAGGACGCAACATTTCCTATCCCTCCTCGAAACAGACCTCAGACAATTGACATAAGTAGAATTATGCGTCATGAGAGATCTGCCATGTCTAATGAGAAGAAAATTGCGATTGCGATGTCGGGTGGAGTCGATAGCTCCGTGGCAGCCTATATCCTGAAGAGCGAGGGGCATGATGTCATCGGTGTGAACCTTCATCTCTGGAGTTGCTTCAAGGGTTCCCAGAAGAAGAGCTGTTGCTCTCCGGAGGATCGTCGAGATGCGCGTCTGATCTGTGAAACAATCGGCATTCCCTTTGTCTCTGTCGACATGAGAGAGGTCTTTAAAGAGAAGGTGATAGAGCCCTTTGTTCGTGAATATGCCGAGGGCCGGACGCCAAATCCCTGTACCCGATGCAATACGCAGATCAAATTCGAAGAGCTTCTCAAGTGGCTCGACCGTGAAATGGGGATCCAGGAGTTGGCCACAGGACACTATGCACAGATAGAGAGAGACGATCGGGGGACTCATTTGTTGAAGGGTCTCGATGAAACAAAGGATCAGAGCTACTTCCTTTTCGATATCCCCAAGGAGATCCTCGGAAGGCTTCACTTTCCACTCGGAAAAATGACGAAGGATGAAGCTCGAAAGATTGCCGTTGAACAAAAATTGCCAGTGGCCGAGAAGGCAGAGTCCCAGGAGATCTGCTTCATACCCGATGATGATGTTGCTGGTTTTATCGAAGATTTCTATCCCGATGTTGTTCGGGGACGTGGAAACTTTGTCGATGGAGCCGGAAATATTCTGGGACAACACCGTGGGACACATGCCTATACCGTTGGCCAGCGACGCGGTCTGGGTATCGGTTTTGGCGAGCGACGATATGTAAAGAAGATTTCTCCTGAAACAAATGAAGTGATATTGGGAGATGATGACGAACTTTTTACAGATTCTTGTTCGATCTCTCATTTAAGATTGTTGGAAGATCGCCCCACAACCTTTGATGCGATGGTCAAGATTCGATATCGAACACCTCCGACAGAGGCCTCCGTCAGCGTCGATGGAAACTCTGCGGAGATTCGTTTTAATGAGCCGGTCCGGGCCATTACACCCGGTCAGGCCGCTGTGATCTATGATGGTAATATGGTTGTCGGTGGAGGATGGATAGATTAGTGCCTCAGTGCTGCAGTACCTCGGTTCCTTGGTGCTATCATAATACTGAGGCTCTGAAGTACCGAGGAACTGAAGCACGTATTGGACGTTTATGAAGAAGGTCTCAATATACACACTAGGATGTAAGGCCAATCAGGCCGACAGTGACACCTTGGGATTAAGACTCGCCAGGGCCGGGTGCACGATTGTCTCATACAAAGAAAGAGCAGATTTCTATATCATCAATACATGTACCGTTACATCCAAGGCCGCCTACCAATCCCGACAGGTGATACGCCGACTCATCAGGCGTGAACCCCCGGCAGAGGTTGTTGTGATGGGCTGTGACGTGGAGGCTGAACGCGAGGTTTTGGAGAAGATTGAGGGTGTTTCTCTTCTTGTTGGACGGGAAGAAGTCGATAAAATAGTAGATTTTATAACGAAGGATGAAGGAGGAGGGACGAAAGACGAAAATTCATCTATTACGGAGTTCAAGAGGGCTCGACCCTTTGTCCGGATTCAGGATGGCTGTGAGAATTTCTGTTCCTACTGCATCGTTCCTTACGTCCGGGGTCCCCTCAAAAGTTTTCCCATCGATACGATTGTTGATGACATTGAAAGATGGAGTAAGGCCGGGTATTACGAGGTCGTCCTGACCGGTATTCACATTGGTAAATATGGTGTTGATTTGAAGGGCCAGGAGAGTCTCACGTTACTTTTGAAAGAGGTTTTATCGAGGACCACGATTCCACGTCTGCGTCTCAGTTCGATTGAATCGGATGAGCTGAGTGACGAGCTGATTAAGCTAATCGCCGAATCGGATCGTATCTGTCCCCATCTCCATATTCCACTCCAGAGCGGCTCAGATGCGACACTCAAGCGAATGAATCGGGGGTATACAACGACAGACTACCGTTCGTGTATCAATAAGGTTGTGGATGCGATTCCAAACGTGACGGTGGGCGCTGATCTGATCACCGGCTTTCCTGGGGAGACGGAAGAGGAGTACCTGGAGACATGTCGGTTTGTAGAGTCTCTTCCGCTTACCTACCTTCACGTGTTTCCATATTCGGATCGAGAGGGAACTAAAGCATACCAGATGACGGATAAGATTCACGACTCAATCAAACGGACACGCTCTGCGAAGTTGCGCGACATCTCGCAGATGAAGAGGGCCGCCTATCTTGAGAAAAATATCGGATCAACGGTAGCTGTGGTTTATGACCGAAAAAAAATCGGAGAGTATTGGAAAGGTGTCTCCGAAAATTATATACAGGTATTGGTGAAAGATCGTAGTGTGGATCTTAACCATGAAACTGTTCGCTTAGAAAGAGTGAGTGGAGATCAAATGCATGGGAGTCGTTTGTCGGTTTAGGTTAGGATGCCCGTATCGGTTTAGGTTTCGTTTGACGTAACCGTAACCGAATGACGAAACGAGCGTCGTAACCTCAACCGATGGACGAGAAATGAAAATATGAAGTTGACGTCAGATCAAAAAAAGGAAGTAAAGCGATTCGAAAAGATCCTGGGCTACTCCTTTAAGAAGCGAGATTATCTGTTTCGCGCGTTGACACACAAGTCGTACGCCAACGAACGTAATATGTCGCACGAAGAGAACAACGAACGTTACGAATTTTTGGGAGATGCCGTTCTGGAGCTGGCGATCAGTAACATTTTGATCGAAAGTTTTCCGCAGCATCCCGAAGGGGAGCTTTCAAAGATCCGTGCCGCCGTCGTTAACGAAGCACAGTTGGCCGATGTGGCCCGTTCGATTCACGTCGGTGATTTCCTAAATCTCGGCAAAGGAGAAGAAATGACGGGTGGTCGTGATAAACCATCACTTCTCTCGGACGCCTATGAAGCAGTCTTGGGGGCGATCTATATCGATCGCGGCTTTGACAAGGCCAAGAAGGTTGTCGGAAAACATTTCTATGAGATCCTTAAAAACGCAGGGGGAAACGATTTTTATAAGGACTACAAGACCCGTCTCCAGGAGGTGTCACAGTCAAAATATCGAACGATCCCGAAATATCGTCTGGTCAAGGAGTCGGGCCCCGATCACAAGAAGACCTTTGAGGTGAATCTTTACATCGGTGATCAGCTCTTTGGCGTTGGAACGGGAAGAAGTAAAAAAATTGCAGAACAGAGCGCGGCCGAAGCGGCACTGGAGAAAATTGAAAATGTTTAGTACCTCAGTACCTCGGTACCTTGGCGCCTCGGTTGAGGAACCAACGAACCGAAAGCACTGAGGCTCTGACGAACCAAGGAACTGAACTTATGAAATCAGGATATGTTTCAATAATCGGAAGACCGAATAGCGGAAAGTCGACACTGCTCAACAAGATTCTAGGTGAAGAGTTGTCGATTGTAACGCCCAAGGCTCAGACGACGCGCCACAAGGTCGTTGGGATCCATAATCTTCCCGGCGCTCAGATAGTCTTTTTGGATACCCCCGGTTTTCACGAATCGGAAAAGGCAATCAATAAATATATGATGGAGGTCGTTGAACATGCCATTAAGGATGCTGATGTTATCTGTGTCGTTATCGATGTCATCAAGGACCATGAGAAGGGAACGTCGTTTGTAGAGTTGTTAAAGAATGTTGATAAGAGTAAAGTCATCCTTGCGATAAATAAACTCGATACAATCCTTGATCGACCGTGGGAAACGATCATCGCTGATTACCAAGCCCGTTATGAAGGCTACCAGGTGGTCGGAATCTCGGCAAAAAGTGGCCACGGTGTCAATGAGTTGATTGACCTTATGGCCGATCCACTGCCCGAGGGCGAACCATTCTATCCGGACAATATCTACACCGAACATCCAGTCCGATTCCTCGTGGCCGAAACGATTCGGGAACAGATCATCTATCAAATGCACCAGGAAATTCCACACAGCATTGCTGTCGAAATTGAGGATTACAAGGAAGAGGATCACATTCATCGTATTCACGCAGCAATCGTTGTTGATAAGGATTCCCAGAAGGGGATGATCATCGGCAAGGGGGGACATCAGATCAAAAAGATCGGTGAGGCGGCACGGGCCAAGATCGAGGCCCTGGTCGGCATAAAGGTCTTCTTAAAGCTTTTTGTGAAGGTTGAAAAGAACTGGACCAAGGACCCACAGGCCATCAAACGGCTCTATAGCGGGTGACCCCATTTTCTTGTAAACCTTTTTGAAACCCCATACGTCTTACTAGTGCTTCGACAAGTTAATTTTTGTCGGGGTAGCCGGCGGAAATTAACTTGATCGAGCACTTGTGCCGAGTCCGAAGACGATGATGATAATGTTAAAGGCCCAGTGAGCAACCGTTATGAAAGATGACATCACGCAATTCGTGGCTCAGGCGAAAAAAGGCGACAATCAAGCGTTTAATGCACTCATTCGCCGCTTTCAAAAGAGGGTATTCACGATGGCACTGGTAATGACAAAAAATATGGCCGATGCAGACGATGTAACACAAGAAGTCTTCGTTACTCTCTATCAGAAAATATTGACCATTCGCAAACCCGAAAAAATTCAATCGTGGCTACTCCAGACCACCGTCCGTAAGGCAACCGATCTGATTCGAAAGCGTCAGATTCGGAAATGGATCCCATTCATGGATGAGAAGGCCAGAGGGAGTGAAAGGCCCGATCAGAATCTTTATCTTAAGGAACTCAAGAAACTTTTTAAAGAATGGGAAGAGGCGCACTTGAGTCAAAAGGAGCAGCTCGTCTTTCAGATGCGGCATGGTGAGGAAATGTCGCTTTCAGAAATTGCCGAGAGTCTTGGCATGCAGGTTGGGACCGTAAAGTCGCACCTGAATCGTGCGACAACTAAGATTAGAGAGATTGCAAAACGATCACTCAAGAGGGGCGATTATGAAGGATCATGAAAATATTGATCTGAAGAAATATACGATTGATGCCGAGGGGCTAGGTGTCGCCTGGCAAGCCCAACAGGTTCGAATTCATGAGCGCATTCGTGATGCGGAACAAGGTGAAAGAAGCCGAAGCGTTTGGTCGCATCGCTGGGTAGCGACTACGGGATTAATCCTTTTGGCGATCTTTAGTGGTCTTTTTCTGAGTGACCATGCCCGGATCCCAGCCGAGAAAAATGAGATCTTGATCAGTGATGAGGCCTTTATGGAGAGCCTCGAAGATTACGATTACCAATTACCGACGTCGTTGGTTGTCTTAAATGAGATCGAAGGAGATGAGGAGGGAAGTTACAGGGTCATCTATGAAATCATGACCCCATAAACTTACAAAAAGGAGGATATTATGAAGACGAAAGGACTCATAGTTGCATTACTTGTCGCAGTGACATTGGTATGGACCGTTCCCGTGGGGGCGAAGGGGAAGGGTGGCAAAGGAAACGGTTTTCCGCGTGGACCATGGTGGAAGCATTCAGAGATCGTCAAGAAAATCAATTTAACAGATGAACAGTATGATCAGATTCAGGCGGCGATGGTGAAGTCACGTAAGGTAATCATGGATCTGGAGAATAATGCCGACAAGCTCGATCTCGACCTGGAAATTGTAATGGATGCGAAGACCTTTGATGCCGACAAGGCCCTGGATTTGATCGAAAAGATCGAGGGATATCGCGCCAAGGCAATGCTTCAAAAGGCCAAGATGCTCGTGGAGTTTCGAAAAGTCTTAAGTGAGGATCAATATAAGCAGCTCAAAACGCTCCGTGGAAAGGGAAAGGGCAAACGTGGTGGTGGAAAGAATGGAAAGGGGAAGAGGGGATCCAATGGCCAAAAAGGTGGCATGATGGGTCGCGGTGGCGGCATACACGGGATGCAAGGAGAGGGCCAAGGTCCGGGGAAGAAGAAGGGTTGTCCCTATATGAAAAATACGCATAGTAGCATGGGACCTGAGGGATCAGGTCCCCCCGAACTTGAGATTGTAGAAGAAAGTGATAATACGTGGTGGAAATAATAAACTAGTTATCTTTTTTCTCAGCTTTTTGAATCTTCTTTCGTCTCCATCGTTTTATCACCTTGACGATGATAAAGACGAAAATTCCAATCAGAACAAACCAAGGGATGGCGACGGCAAAAAACACAACGATCCCGCCAATGGCTGACATGAAGAGACCACCCGCCTGTTCAAAGGCATCCTTTACAGGATCCATGATGCTCGATGTAATCTTGTAGGGTTCAATCAGGCGAAGATTGATTGTTGAAAGGGAAATACGATTATCCATGAACCGTTTTCTTCCCTCAAAGATTTCGATCTTTTCACGGACACGGGCCAATTCACGTTCAACCTCCAACATATCCTTAAGCTTCTTCGTGTCTTTCTCGAGAAGATCAAGCATGCGAGCTTCTAGGCGTTTGGCATTGGCCAGTCGAATCTCCAAATCAAAGTAGGCCTCGGTAACATCTTGGCCGTGAGATTCCTGTGCCTTTACGCGTCCCAGTTTTCCAAGCTCCAAAAGGGCGCTGTCAAAATTTTTGGCCGGAACCTTGAGTGTCAGCCAGGCATTCTTCCGTTCGTTATCCAATTCCTCAACTTGCGTATCGGCCACATATCCACCGAATCCCTTCATCATCACCTTGACCTGTTCAATGGTCTCGGGAGTTGATTTGACCTCAACTGTCATTGATGCCGTATAGATAATCTTTCGGTCGGCAGTCGGATTGGCTGGTTCCTCGGCACCACTTCCGAGCTCCTCTTGGAGGGCATCTTCTAATTCCATCGGTGCCGCGGCCATCTTTGCGCTCACGGGGGATGGGACCGCTCCATCTGGCGCCATATCATAATCCATGTTTTTGGCGCTCTGGCCTCCATATTGGCACGCTGAAAATGCGAACATGACGATAGCAAAAAGATAAACGATTCGACGAAGATTCATATTTCCCCCTTTGTGAAGCCCCGTTTATAGCCAAAAGTGCATGAAATTACAATCAATATTCCAAATGAGGCAACTTTGGGGGTCTTGGGAACCGATAAATAGATACGGGACGGTCTCTCTATGGGGAGGTCTATCAGTGAGCAATTCCTCGGTCAAAATCGGGGAACATGGGGTCCGTTCCGAGCCAGTCAGTCAAGATCCCATTTCAATCAAGGATAATCAGACAAAGACGTTGTCTGAATCCGTTGCGGACTGCTCTGAAGCAGCCAAGAGTCTATTTACGTCCATTGCTACAGATGATCCCAATAAAAGTGCGCCCCTCCGTAAGAAGCTCGAGGGAAAGATCAAAGGTCTGAACCGTTTCGTCCTGGATGATACGTTGGCGCCAGATGTTCGACGTAAGATCAGCGATCAACAAGAGAAAATGGCGAAACTGATTACCTGGCCCGATCGAGATCTCAAAAAACTTCTAACAAAAGAGCGTTCACTATGGCTCTTCAAGGATGCAAAAGATATTCGTCAATTTGCAAAGGATAATCCAAAACGCTTCAGCCAATTTGTAAAACATTTAACACAGATCCGACTACCACGCGAAGAGGATGGAGGAATGGAACCACTTCTCACAAAAGAGGATCTTGGTTACGAACAGGTCTTTCGAGACGGTGCACCCGGTGGTGTTGCGTGGGAGATCCCGGACGAGGGGCTCAACGGTGGAAAATATTATCGTGCCATCGACGACGCGATCCAAAGGTTAAAACGTTTTGCCGCACTCACCGGTCTGGATCAAGAACTTTTGGATGCGCCCGTTGATATCGAAACGGCTGTTTTCCACGGTGGTGTAGAAAAATTGGCTAAGGAACTCAGCAAGGATACGTATCGAACGGGTTTCCGTTATCAGGAAAAAGGACTCATCTTTGCCAAGGGATCCCTCAAAGCGGTCTGGAACCTTTCAATTGGTGGGGCGATCGAGATCGTTCGTTATATCATGGCAGAAAAATCGGATCAGAAATCAACCGCCTATCAAGAGGCGCTAGCCGAGGCCTCCATAGATCGCTCCGACGATATAGCCCTTGCATTAGAGGGCGTTGCGCTTGGTGCTGTTGCTCTTTATGCCCCTGAGATTTCAACGATGGTCGGAAAGGGTTTTTCTCGAATGCGAGCATTCTTAAGCCTCAAAAATATGAAAACAGTCGGTCCCGTCAAGTGGTTTAAGGGAATTGGAAAGGGTGCCTCGATTGGTGCGCTGGAAATCGTCGGCGTCGACACACAAATTTTGGCCAGCGGCATTAAGGCGGTCGCCAATGGTGTTAAAGGTGCTGGAATTAGAATTGCCTACCATGTTAAAGGCGGAAATCCCGTCTATGAATCGGTAATGTCGGTTGATGAAATACCCGATTATATTCTCTCTGATGTGGCCGTCGAAATGTACCGAGGAGAAGGACGCTTCTATGCAGACAAACATGATGAACGATTCTTTAAGGTGGTACGAGATTTTTTGAAGAGGAAAGAGGTGCGTGTCATTCATAAGGAAGGTGACTATTACCTCTTTCAAGATCCAAAAAATGGGCGGTTGGGAGTGGTTCAAGATGATCATAGAAATGGAGTGGGGCACAGCATTTACAATTACTATTTTAAGGGGATGAACAAATATTACAGACACTATAATAAAGAATTACTGGATGCGGAAATTATTGTTCGGGACGGAGACATTTATGTTGTTCGCGTGAATGAAGGGGATAAACCCTTTGTCAGAATAATGGAATACAATCCAGGCGGAAATGGCTATTATGATCTAGATGAATATTACTCACCATCGACCGGAAAATATTATAGCACCGAGAGAATGGAATATGACGCCGTCGTCTTTGATGAGGGAAACGTGAGTGATGCAGGGCTTATAGAGCAGCTGGAAAAGAGCCTGGATTCAGTGGCCCTCATTCGGCGTGCGGACGGTGAAATCGAACCCTTAGAAAATTATTTCAATATTCAAAAGGGTCTATTCACCGATGAAAATGGTTACATTACGCACAGTGAACATGTGCCAATCAGAGGGACAGATTTCTTTCATCTGGAGCGGATGAGTCCGGTTAAGTGGGGGAGCCGAGTGCATGATGGTTCGGGAAATCCAGACAATATATTTATCGTGAAGCGTGACGTTGATGGTCAATTTCGATTGGCCACAGAGAGTGAGATTAAAACCGCTGAAAAATCACTTCGACCTTCAAATAGTGTTCCTGACTATGCTGTTCCCTCGGGAATTCGTCGAGTAGGTGAGGTGACAGCAGACAAGAAAATTGTAGGCGGTGTCGGAATTATTGCCTTCGAGCAAGACATTATCATCAAGAAGGGGATGCATCGTTATCGAACACGTGTGAGCGCCGAGGTTGTGAATGAAGAGAAATTTGATGGATTAATGCGAGATTTGATCAAAGAGATGAAACGATTGCCGATGGTGGCCCTGAAGCGTGTTCAAAAATACCATTTCTATCGGGGAGCGGCAAAGGACTATGGATGGGGATCATATGGTGGACTCTATCATGTGATGGATGATGAGGTCTCTGTTTATCGTCTGGGAGAAAAACTAAATCTAGAGACGCTGCGACACGAGGTCGCGGGACATGGAAGCACCAATTTTAGGGACAAGGGATCATCTGAATTGAAGGGACGTGTTATGCTCGCCATGCAGGCTTCCCCCAAGGAAGTTGATGTCTTTTATAAATCGGAAATGGGGGACTATTTTGAGGTGGCATGGCGTGAGCGGTTCGCCGAGGCAGTGGCCATCTATATGGATGCTTCCAAACGGGAGCTTTTTCGAAATATGGACCCACATATGACGGCCGTGATTGAGGATGTCTTTACGGGGAAGATCAAGGGACGAACGCCGAGAGAGGAGAGACTCTATCAGGAACTTCGATACCAGATCATTCGAGGATCGATACTAACCGCCTGCGGTGCCGGACTCGGTATCAGTGGATACAAGATTGCAACAGACCCCGCCTTTATTCGTTTCATAAAAAAACTCTTTACTCGAAACTTCGAATAAGACCAGCTTCCGTAAGCTGAGCCCCTCGGGGGCGATCCGTTTTGCGTGGAGGCTCCGAAGCCATGAGTTCACGATATTAGAAGGTGCAGCGTATCGGTCGGGCAGAGCGTTCCGAGAGAGGTTCTTTACAATTCCTGGCCAATCTGTTAGCCGTGGGGGCCATGGCCAATCAGACACCAAAGCAGACGCCGATGATGCGGCAATATTGGGAGATTAAGAGCCGCTATCCCGATAAGGACACGATCCTCTTTTTTCGCCTGGGCGACTTCTACGAAATGTTCTTCGAAGACGCGGAGATTGCCTCGCGCATTCTAGATATTGCACTGACATCCCGCAATAAAAGTGACGACAATCCCGTTCCACTCTGCGGTATTCCATATCACGCCGCTGATAATTACATTTCAAAACTCCTGGCAAGCGGTAAGAAAGTCGCGATCTGTGAACAAGTAGAGGATCCAGCCGAAGCCAAGGGGATTGTCAGGCGCGACGTGATTCGTGTAATCACACCCGGTACAATCACAGAACCCGACAATCTCGAGGCCACGCGTTACAATTATCTGGCCGCTATTCATCCGCTCAAGGGCAAATGGGGACTTGCTGTTATTGATGTTACCACCGGCGATTTTCGCGTGACCGAGTTTGATCGCCTGCATGACTTGTTAGATGAGCTTTCAAGACTCGAGGCATCGGAACTCTTGATTTCTCGGTCTCTTGCCGAGGAAGAGGACTTCGCACAGGAGATCAAGGGTGTCGTTCGGACGGTTATCGATGATCCGACGTTCGATCCAACCAAGATCAACGATCTAAAGAGAGTTAAAGGGGTTAAGATCCCCGACTCGGCCCGTGCCGCGGCCGGCGCAATCCTTCATTATGTCGAATATACGGCCAAAGAGGTCTTGAAACACATTCATGGTATCGAGGTCTATGAGACACGCCGTTACATGGTCGTCGATGAGTCGACACAGCGTAATTTGGAGCTTACGAAGACAATGATCGATGCCTCGCGCTATGGATCGCTTCTCTGGCTGATGGATCAGACATTGACGCCGATGGGCGCCAGGTTACTCCGAGATTGGATCCTCCATCCGCTCGTAGAGACCGAGCCGATCGCCAAACGCCTCGATGCCGTCCAGACGCTCGTCGGTGACATCATGTTATGCGAGGATCTGGGTCATATGCTTGAGCGTATATCGGATCTAGAGCGCGCGGCCGGTCGAATCGCAATGGAGACGGCCAATGCCAGAGAGCTGGTGGCATTGAAGCAATCGTTGAAGATTCTCCCAGGACTTATTAAAATTCAACGAGATCCGACAGGACTTTTAAAGGATATTCTTAAGGGTATCGATCCCCTTGATGATATCGATATAATGATTGAGGCAACACTGAACGATGAACCACCCCTGAGTCTCCGAGAGGGGGGTCTTATAAAGCAGGGCATCGATGCAGAACTCGATGAGTTGCGAACGATCAGTGGTGAGGGGAAGGGATTTATCGCCAAGCTCGAGGCCTCAGAAAAGGCCAAAACGGGGATCTCATCACTCAAGGTCCGCTATAATAAGGTCTTCGGTTATTACATCGACGTTACAAATACGCACAAGGACAAGGTTCCGCCTCACTATATCCGCAAACAAACGCTCGCAAACTCGGAGCGCTACATTACGGATGAGCTCAAGGGCTTTGAAGAGAAGGTCCTCGGCGCCGAGGAGAAGATCAAGGCAATGGAGTTTCAGATCTTCTCGAAGCTTCGTAGCCAACTGGTGGAACATGTGTCTCGAATTAAGAAGACAGCGACACGTGTGGCGGAACTCGATGTTTTACTTTCACTAGCCGAACTCGCACGGCGAAACCGATATGTGCGGCCGGAGATGACCGATTCTACTGAGATTGAGATTAGTGAAGGACGTCACCCGATTATCGAAAAGATTCACACCGGTGATCGTTTTATTCCAAATGACTCCTTTCTTAATAATACGACCGACCGCCTTTTAATCATTACGGGTCCCAACATGGCCGGTAAATCGACCGTCATGCGCCAAGTTGCTCTGATTGTTTTAATGGCTCAGATTGGTAGCTTTGTTCCGGCAACCAAGGCCAAAATCGGAATTGTCGATCGGATCTTTACGCGTGTCGGTGCCTCCGACAACATCATGCGGGGACAATCAACATTTATGGTCGAGATGCAGGAGGCCGCGTCGATTCTCAAAGAGGCAACCGAGCGGAGTCTCATTATCATCGATGAAATTGGGCGGGGAACATCGACGTTCGACGGCTTGGCCATCGCCTGGGCCGTTGCCGAATATATCCATGACACGATCCAATCCAAGACGCTCTTTGCCACACACTATCACGAGCTGACCGATCTCGAGGTCACGAAGGAATCGGTTAAGAATTACAACATTGCCGTCAAGGAGTGGAACGACAAGATCATCTTTCTCCACAAGATTGTTCCCGGTGGCGTCAGTCATAGTTACGGTATTCAAGTGGCGCAGTTGGCCGGCCTTCCGAAGGCGGTGATTGAACGTTCCCGCGAGATCCTAGCCAATCTGGAGACCGGTGAATTGGATGAAGTGGGGCAACCCAAGCTGGCCTATTCAAAGGCCGAACGCAAAGAGCAGATCGATGTCAATCAACTCCAGCTATTTCACCAAGCAGGGGACCATCCGGTCATCGAAGAGCTTAAGGCTGCCAATGTCGAAGTCATGACGCCCATCGAGGCCCTAAATTTACTACACAAGCTTAAATCAGAAGCATAAACTACGGTTTTGGTTGCGAAGCTCGTATCGTTAGTCGTTATTCTCGGTTACGTAACCGGCTGACGTCAGACGATACGAGTATCGAGACCGAAACCGTATTGCGAAGGCTGGTTGAATAAATTGCTTTGATATCACCCACATACATGATAAAAAGAATCTATTATGAGACGTCTATCCTTTTTGATCATCTCTTTTACCCTTTTAACTGCACTGAATGCTTTTGCCTTCGAGGAGGCGGTCGAGACCACATATCAAGAGGCAGCAACGTGTTACCACAGCGTGAAGGGTCTTGCCCCAGCAAAGCAGAGTCGAGCTAAATGGCATAAGTGCGCGAAGGCCTTCGAGGACTTTTCTCGCAACTATTCCAAGTCAGACCGGGGCCCCGATGCACTCTTTTCAGCGGGTCTCGTCTATCGGAATATCTACAGGTTGAGCGACAATGTTGAAGATGCCAAGGCGGCCACAAAGAAGTTTAATGAGGTCGTTCGGATGTATGGAAAGAGCAGTTTGGCCGACGATGCTCTCTACAATGTAGGAAAACTCAGAAATGAGGTCCTCGGAGATCCCGAGGGTGCAAAGAGTGCACTTCTCAATGTGGTTCGGTGGTACCCGGAAGGGGATAAGGTTGCCGCCGCCAAAGATTACCTCTCCCAGATGGATGGCGGGACAGAGGCTGTTGAAGCGGTTCGAAAGCCAACAAAACTGGCGAAATATGCCACGCTCAAAAAAATTGACCGATCAAAGGGTGGCGATGGTGGAAGCGTTACACTTCACTTGAGTGGCCCCATTAGTTTTGAAGAGAGTCACGGCACCCACAATCTCAACAACTTTGATCTTTATTCGATTGAACTCGAAAATACATATCTTTCACGTCTTCTCGATAGCGGCTATAGTTTTATCGGCAAGGGTGTGATTCGCGACATCGTAACCAAGCAGATCAGTCGAGACAAGGCGCTTGTGAGTATCGTTGTGCGTGAGGGAAACCAGTGTCGGGCCGCTCTAAAGGGAAATGACATTGGCATCCATTGCGAAAAGGATGCCAAGCCTGATGTTGCCCCGATGCAATCGCCATCCCCGATCATTACCGCGGATCCAGTGCCTCGCCTAGGCCCACCTCCTGTCTTAAATGGAGGTCAAGTTGCATCACGTGGCGAAATGGCGTCGCCGGGAAGAAGACTCTCTGTAGTGATCGATCCTGGACATGGTGGAGACGACACCGGTGCGATTGGTCCGGGTGGAACAATGGAAAAAGATGTTGTTCTCCAAATGTCCAAGCGTCTGGGTTGGCAGCTTCGAAATAAATATGGAATCGATGTGAACTACACGCGGATTGATGATCGCGCGATCTCACTTGATGATCGAAACAGGATTGCTAAAGGATTTAATGCTGATCTCTTTATCTCGATTCACACGAACGCTGCGGAGAGTGAAAAGCTCGATGGCTATCAGACCTTTTACCTCAACAATGCAACGGACAAAGCATCCCGGCGTCTGGCTGCCCGCGAAAATGAATCGTTAGGAAAAAACATGGATGATCTGGAACGGATCATTCTTACGATGATGCAAAACGTCAACACGGATGAATCGAGGTTTCTCTCGAAGTCGATCCATAAGAATGTGCTCTCCAATATGAGTCGGTATGGCCTCAAGGATCGAAAGATAAAATCGGCCCTCTTTTATGTTTTGGTCGGAGCTCAATGCCCAGCCGTCTTGATTGAGACATCGTTTATTTCAAACCCGGCCGAAGAAAAACGGTTGAAAACTCCAGAATATCAAGAAGAGATGGTAAGGGCTATTGCCACGGGGATCTCTGATTATCTCGCCAAATCAAAGATGGCGCGAAACAATCTATAAAAGTAGGTCATGCACGACATAAAAATAATTCGAGATCAATTGAGACAGGAGGTCGAGAGGCGCTTTAACGATGGTGCTTCTGGGACTGAACTCAATCATCTTGTCGCTGATACATCGGACAAACTCATCAATATATTGTTTTCACGCGAAGAGCACCCGGGTGTGGCCCTTGTAGCTCTCGGTGGTTATGGCCGGAAAGAAATGGCCCCATATTCAGACATTGATCTGATGGTCCTGCATCAGGATCTTAATGAAGATGTTGTAAAGGGGTTTGTAGAACGAATCGTCTATCCACTCTGGGACATTGGCATTGAAACGACCGGTGTCTCCCGAACTATTGATGATTGTTTTAGGGTTGCGGGAGAGGATGTGCGGTCCCTCACAGCAATGATGGATGGTCGTTTGTTGGCAGGAAATGAATCGCTCTTCGAAGAATTTCGCGATTCGATCAAACGCCACTTTTCGAAGCGCCGAAATCGAAATCGTTACTATCAAAGGAAAGTCTCCGAGCATCAAAGCCGTCTCAAACGCTATGGCGATTCCGTCTTCGTGAGCGAACCTCACATTAAAGAAGGTGAGGGCGGCATTCGTTGTTATCAGACCGCCAATTGGATCGGACGAGTCATGTGGGGAGCGCGGACAATCGATGATCTGGAACGATTGGAGATACTCGATCCAAAAAGTGTTGCCGACTGGAAACGAGCCCTCGATTTTCTTTGGCGTCTCCGTTTTGGTCTTCACTTGACTGAAGGTCGGCGTCATGATCGCCTCGGTTTTCCACAGCAAGAGACATTGGCTCGGTTGATGGGTTATCTCGATAAGAATCCGGAAAGTGGACTTGAAGACTTCATGCACGACTATTACCGTTACGCCTACTATATTCATCGGGCCACGGAACGTCTTATCGGTTTTTATCTCAAGCGGTCACCACTAAGGCGTATGAAGGACCATTTTTTCTCCAGACGTCTTGATCGCTATATCTCGCGTAAAGGTGATAGTATCCATATCAAACCAGAAGCGGTTCGAACCGACCCAAGAATCGTCTTTAAAGGTTGGAAGATTGCCCATAAATTAAAATTACCGCTGACGACAGAAACTAAGCAGGCAGTACGGCTGGCGTCCGAAACGTGGGACGATATAAGTATTTCGCCTGAGATTGCAGAGACCTTTCGCGAAATCATCAAAGATCCAATTGGCCTCGATAAATTATTATTGGAACTTCACGAGACCGGTGTCCTCTTCAAGTTGATCCCGGAATTTGAGACGTTACACCACAAGGTTAAGTTCGATGCCTACCACCTCTACACGGTTGACATCCATACGATCTTTTTAATTCGTGAACTTTCGGAACTCTTTTCTGGAGAGAACAAAAAGAAGTTTCCACACTTCTCTAAGACGGCGAAGAGGGTGGAACGTCCAGACCTGTTGGTTATCGCCTGCCTCCTCCATGATATTGGCAAGGGATATGAACGGGAGGAACGACATGATACCTATGGTGCGGCCATTGCGAAGGAAATAGTGGGGCGTCTCGGCTTTAGTGAGGAGGACCAAGAGGCCGTTGATTTTTTGGTGCGGTACCATCTTGTTCTTCCGCAGCTCGCCTTTTGTCGGGATATTGATGACCCCCTCATGATCGAGAATCTGGCCAATTCCGTTAAAACAACCGACGATCTCCGAAGGCTTTATCTTCTAACCTTCGCAGATATTCGTGCCACGGGTCCAGATGTTTGGAGCGACTGGAAGGGAGAACTTCTCACAAAATTATACCAGAGGACGCGTGAATTTTTGGCGGACAGAGGGGATACGGCAAGAAATATTGAAGATGCTCTGAGTAGAAAAGAAAAATCAATGAAAAAGCTCCTTTTGGGAGAGGACCACGATCAAGCAATCGAATGGATTCATGGGATGCCGAATCGCTATATCTTAAATACGTCTACAGAGGAACTTGCTTCTCATTATCTTGCCCATATGGAAACCGAGAAAGATGACCGCCCGCTAAAACTCTT
>CAYWXY010000015.1:0-28716 GCA_964462555.1 uncultured Pseudomonadota bacterium
CAACTGAAGAACCCAGCCCAGCAATATATTCAATAATCTGTCCATCGGTATCAAACACAATCGGAACAACATTCTGTGGAATATCGGCCCGATTCTCTGTGTCACATCTCATCATCGCCAAATAATCTTCGATATTATCGATTGTCACATCGTCGGGGAGATCCCCCTGATATGAAAAGCCAACGTCGGCCGTCTCGACAGACGACCAAAGACTGAGCGTGGCGCCAGTTAACGCCTTTGCCTGCAAATTGGTTAACTTGCCCAGCGGGCCTTGATCGAGCCAGTAGGGAATAGCTTGAGAATCTGCCCAACCAATCGATTCTCCAGTGACGGGATGAATAACTCCAGGATTTCCAGCGTAGGCTGAAGAAGCAATGACGCTAATGAGAATAGGAACGATAAAATGGACCCGCCGTTTCACCAAGACCTGCCTCTTCCGACTATTACCCCTTGAATCTCTCCAACCTCTATCTACTCATCGACCACCCGCCAGAAAAATTAATGACTACTCATGACTGAAGTCAGCACTGCCTTTATCCTAATTTGTAGTTTTCATTTGGTCTTAAACGCTGCAGCAATCATGCCATTATACGACTAAATGAATTTACAATTATACCCAATAAATACAACCGGTTATAAAGGTTCCCTGTATGGAGGCTATTTATCATTCTGGTATTAACCATACCACCTATCAAAATGATAGAAGGTGTACGTTCGCCATAACCCACACTTCCGGTCGTTGTGATTTGTGTATTGTTTGAGATTTGGAGTTTGTGATTTAATTTAGAAGATCTTCAACACGGTCAAGGAGCTCATCGGGGGTCTCAGGAACATCATTTCCAACGACCTCTTTCATTGTCTTATCTTGAACGGATAGCTTCTTATTGACGAGCTTTGGACCCGCCTCCGTTTCGACGGCACGAAAGCTTCCCTGTCCAAGACCCACCGGCGATGTATATCCCCCTGCACTCTCGGGATAAAGAAAGAGGACGTGCAAATCACCCTCTTGAAAATGTGGCATTCCAATAATCCCAGTCGAAAAACCGTTACCTTCCTTGGGCGCTTCACCAAAAATCTTAAACGTCACCGCATTACCATCTGCGCCCTTGACGCCTCGCTCAATCTCGAATGTCACATATGTTGACCGGAGCCCGTTTTCATCCTCTTGAACATCAACATCAGCGCACCGACCGTAAAATATTTTTTCGGCCTTCGTCGCCAGCGTCTTTAGATCGACGGGAACGACGCTTGTTGCCATGGCCACCGAAGAAAGAAAAAGGGTTGAAAGGATAAGAACCCAAAAAATATGTCGTTTCATTCGAAGTCCTCCTATAAAAACTATAAGTCCGAGAAAGATTAAAATCGCCCAATAATTGGTTCGTCCGTTTATGGCCAACTGACAACCGCCCCCCGATGGAGAGGCAACTTCCAGTGTCTCTGACCCCGACAAAGTGAATAGATCTAAATCTTCTCTCTCGAGAGCCACGCCATAATCAATGCTGTCGATCAGACAACGCGTCCCTGGCCCTTCACTAATTTTCTCAAGCGGAATCGTATCATATTGATCGATCTTGTCCGATGTATCGCTTAAAACAATATCGATTCCAAAAGTATTATCCCCGGCAACAACATCAACGAGCGACATTTCAAAAGGGGATTCCTCGCGCCCTTTATCATCCGTGTTGTAATATTCAGCATCCCCTGGAAGTCCGGCCTCAATCCCGACAGGATACATGCCATGAGACATCCATCCCATCGTCAACTCTTCAACCTCGACACTATAGTCTCCTGGAACCAACCCTTCAATAAGATAATCCCCATAGAGTTCCGACGAAGAACATGATGTCATATTGAAATTGGGACGCCCCTGTGTATCGACGATCGGAACACAGCGGCGGCCACTGATTGATGAAACGGCCTCGCAAAGCGGATCATCGTTTCTACGGGCAACAACGTTAACCTTCCGAACCTCACCACCCTCGAGATCCAAAATCTCCCCCTCGATATTTCCAACCTGGTCAGCATATGATGCGGTCGGATAAAGGGAAGAGAGAGATGAAATGTCGTCCGGGTGAAGCGTTGTTGCCGCCTGCGATTCCCGCAGCACCGTCGGCATCATGACCGGAAGAAAACGTGTGTAGGTTGTTGGGAGACCCCCATTGGAGACCGCCTGATAAACCTCGGTATTAACGACCGAATGATCGAGGCCAATCAGGTGTCCTGTTTCATGTAGAATAATGCCGGCAAGCCCATTGACCGAAAGATCCTCTGGCGAATCATCGTTAGCGCCGAGCCCATCATTGAACTGCCCGTTGATCACGACCATCCCCTGATAGATCGATTCGGGATCTTCCAGCGTTCCACGAAAACACCGAAGCGTCGACAGACCACCCACCTCAACTGAAGAACCCAGCCCAGCAATATATTCAATAATCTGTCCATCGGTATCAAATACAATCGGAACAACATTCTGTGGAATATCCGTTCGGTCCCCCGTACCACACGTTGTCATCGCCAAATACTCTTCGATATTATCGATCGTCACGTCGTCGGGGAGATCCCCTTGATATGAAAAACCAACGTCGGCCGTTTCGACAGACGACCAAAGACTAAGCATGGCGCCAGTTAACGCCTTTGCCTGCAGATTGGTTAACTCGCCAAGTGGGCCTTGATCGAGCCAATAAGGAACCGCCTGGGAATCTGCCCAGCCAATCGATTCCCCAGTGACGGGATGAATAACCTCAGGATTTCCGGAATAGGCCGAAGAGGCAATGACGCTAATAATAATAAGAATGATAAAATGGATCGACCGTTTCACCAAGACCTGCCCCTCCTAACTGATACCCCTTGAATCTCTCCAACCTCTATCTACTCATCGACCATCCGCCAGAAAAGTTGCGGAAAAAATTGAAGAATGACAATAACTTATAATTTCTCGAGAAATACGGTCCCAAACTCACCGTCTGGGCCCTTCATTCTACCCTACTACAACTACCACGGGATATAGCATCCCATCCAGCCAAAATCAATATAATAATTATACGACGGAAAGCGGCTAAAAGAATTCGCTTGAACACGACGCATAAACCCAATATCGTATAACCTCACAAAGGAGAGCAGCATGGGCACCCTTCCACTTCCTGGATCGATTTCCGTAAAAACGTTAACTAAGGTCGCTTGCGGCGACAAATACGAATGCGCTAAATGGGCCGAACTTCATATCAAATCGTTTGTCGACACCGACTCCGATTTGCAGGTCTCTCAAAAAGAGGCGTATGCCTACGTTCAAAAGACCGAGTATGGTCATTCGGAGAGTTTTTTCGCGCGACATCCCATTTCAAATTTTGTTCTAGGCGCCATTCGTCATCAGTTTTTTTCCGACTCTCCATTTGACGGCAAACACAGTACGATCAAAACCCTTGTCATCCCGGCCGAGGCGATCTCGTTTTCTGATGGAGATACCTTTGCATCGGCGACCAGCGGTATGGGATTTACAATCACACTTAAGGTGGGCGAAGAAACAAAACGTCTTCGTTTTCGTTTCGCCGGTTCTGACACGCCCGAATCAATCATCGGAATCAACAAAAAGGGACAATTCAAACCAAATCCAAAGCTCGACATCTTTAGGGATGCCATCTGGCTCTACTTTTTTCGTAAACACAAACTAAATCCCAAAGGGGAATGGATAACAAAAAGAATGATCCGAAATAGGATCATTTATACTGGTCGTTTGGCTGGTGCCGTCTCAAAGGGCCTCAAGAAGTGGGCACTTGAAAAGAAGATTCCATTTAATGTTGGACCATCGTTCGACCGAACCAAAACAACGCCTCACCAATGCAACACAATCGTCTTGTCCGATGTTTATGGCCGCATCATCGGCGTTCCCGGTCTCGGCAAACCAGGTTCAGACAAAAATTATCTGGCCTTCTTTATCAAAGACGAACTCCACAAGATTTTGGCCGCCGATGGAATGGATCTCTACAATTACTATCGCCACGGGCAACAACCCCATGGCAAAACATGGACAACGAAAGTGGGCGCCCTTGACCCTAATGGAAAGAAGCTTCTTGCCTACTGGAGGGATCAAAAAACAGGTGGAAAACCGGTCTGGGATGCCCTCGCACCCGAGACACTTCCCAACCCGAGCCTCATCTACTCTGAAGAAAACTGCAAAGAACTGGCAGAAGAGTGGAAGACATTCACAGATGAAAATCCGAAGTATCGAAACGATATCCAGGCGATGATGATCTTTGTCGGCCTTGCCTGGGCCTACCCCAAATACACGACGCAACATACAAAAATGTACGCCGCGATCGAGCGTTTCGCCATGGGTCCGAACCATCCCAAGCCAGTCAAGAAAATATCAGTGGGTTTATGGGGAGATAAGATCTTTGGATTTATGCAACCCAACCCAAAAATCAGCCCTGTCTTCGACGAATTCGAATATGAACTCTCTCGTGATAAAAACATGTTGCCACCAGACTGCTGTGACGTCTTGGAATCTCAAGGCAAAGATATCTTTGACCATTGTCCATAATAGATTATAGGAACTGTCCCAAATAAAGGGTTTTTCCGACGCATAATATTGGGTGCCCGCACAAAGATTCAACCAACATTCAAGCAGAGACTACCACTCTGTCACCACATATGATATTCTTTGACTAGGAGGATAATATTACGATGAAACATCTCAGCAAAGAATCCCTACGACTCTTTTCAAAACTTCTCTTAATCATATTTCTCGTTGAAGCGGCCATCATGATGCTTTTTTATGTAGCAAACATCGAAGGAGGGATATTTATTCTAGTCGATCCCCTCCTTCTCGCCATCCTCCTTGCCCCGCTCTTGTTCTTTCTTATCATTATTCCCCGCAACAATGCTGACCAAGCCGTCCGCAACGTCCTTGGCATGACATCAATGAATATGGGAGAGGACTATTTCGACGCAGTTGTCACAAACCTCGCTCGCTGGCTAAAGGCCGACATCGTGATATTGGGGCAATTTACCCCCGACGGTAAAAACGAAATTCTTTCAATGTTTCACGATGGTAAAATCATCAAAGAATATAAGTACAATCTCAAGGGAACCCCTTGTAACAATGTCCGTAAAAAAGGATTTTGTATCTACAAAGAAGGAACTTACAAACTCTTCCCAGATGATGCCGAACTACAAGAAATGAAGACAGAGGGCTATATCGGAACCCCCATTCTTGATTCCGGCCGAAGAGCCGTCGGCATACTCTGTGTAGTCTCCAAAAAGAAGATCCGCGCTCCCCAGCATATCGAAGAAATATTCAACATTTTGGCCGGTCGCGTGGTTAGCGAAATAAAACATATGGCAGCGGAAAAAGAGGCCCTGGAGCTAGCAAAAATGAAATCACACTTTGTCTCTATCGTTTCCCACGAACTCAAAACGCCAATGACCGCCATTAAAGAGAGCGTAGGCCTACTCGTCGAAGACTACGAAAAAATATTCGATGAAAGCCATCTTCGTCTCTTCACAATCCTTCAAAAAAACATCGATCGACTAGTCAAACTCACCACCGATATTCTTGAGCTCCAAAAATATAGTGCAGGGACAATTACACTTAACAAGGATCTTGCTGATATCACCGAAATTATCAATGAGGCTTATGACATTATGGAGGCCGCCATCCAAGAAAAGGGTCTAGCTTTTCGTCTCTCCCCTCTAAATGAGACTCGGAAAGTTTCATTTGACCGAGACCGAATATTGCAGGTTCTTATCAACATCCTTGGAAACGCAATCAAATTCACAGACGAGGGTGAAATTGAAATCGCCACCCAAATGGATGACAACTCAATTGTGGTTTCTATCAAAGATACCGGCCCCGGCATCGAAGAAAAGAATCTTTCTAAAATGTTCGATGTCTTTGAACAATACAGTGCCGATCCATCGATACGGAGGCAGGGCTCTGGATTAGGTCTCTCTATCAGCAAACAGATTGTCGAAAGTCATGGTGGCAAGATCTGGGCAACCTCCAAATTGGGTGAAGGAACCACTCTCTCATTTTCCCTACCGATCAATTAATTCTTCGAAATAAATAGCGTGTCACAGGGTAAATTTTGACTGACATGTGGTAGGTTTTAACCCATTTTCTGCCCCCATAAAAAATAAAGACCAATAAAATCAACTGGTTATAATTCTGCTTCGCTGGCACAATTTATGCAATCCTATAGGCGTCGGGATTTCTTGCCCGGAGGATGTAATGGAGGGGATCTACAAAAAACTCGCTGTCTTATTGGCCATCGTCCTGACATCTACATTCGCATCATGTGGCGGTGGCGGTGGCGGAACAACACCGGCTACCGGTACCGATCCAATCAGTCTCGACTCAATCGGAAGTGATGGTGTTGCCGCCGACAGCTCTTTTCTCTACACATTTTCAAAGGCGGTTGACACATCATTGGTCGATACAAGTTCTTTCTTCATGCATACTGCAACCAGCGGTTCATCTTCGATCTCGATGAAAGATGCCTACGACAGCACGACGTGCGATGTAAGTCAGGCGATTGCGGCAACGGTTACCTGTTCGTCGTCCACCGCCTGCGTTCTCGATCCAACGAGCGACCTCACAGCCGGTGCAACATATATTGCCTGCATCCTTCCAGGGACCGCCAGCAGTGAAAACATCATGGCATCAAACAATCTCAAAGAGACCAACAGCCCGGGAACCGGAATCTTCTTTGACGACGAAACAGCATTTGATGGATACTCCAAACAAATCTTGATTGAGGGAACGGCAGTAGCGGCAGATACAAGTTGTACCGATCCCGGTGATTGTGAAAGTGGCTCACTCTGTATGTACGACACATGTGCAACATTTGCGGAGGCAGGATTCACAGAGATGGAATGCGACGACGAAGCAGAAGTGAGTGGATGTCCATCGGGTAAAAGATGTTTCATAGCATTCAATATCGATGATTGTGACACATCATATTGTGTGGATACGACGATCTTTTTGGGCGACACATGGAACAGGCCGGCAACAGAGGCAGCGTGTGATGCAATAGATGATTTTTGGGATGAGGACGGTGCAGAGGCGTGCCTGCCCGGTGTTATTCTTGAGTGTCTCGAAATCTTGGAGGTAGGTGAAGGTGATGGTGGTGATGACAATTGTGGCGCTACCGCCGGTCAGCTCGTTGTAGGCCCCGGCTCGTGCAGCGGTGACGGCCTGAGCGAAATACCCGTCGCCGTCAACTGGTTTGAATATTCGGCTTGCACAGACGTTGAGCTGCATGGTCTCGCGCATGACGGCACAAACCTCTGGGTCTCAGAGTTTACAAATAACAGAATAAATAGACTCGTAGATGGCACAACCGATGCCGTTTTTTCCAGCGAGGAACTCACGTCTCTTAGGGGTATTACATTCTCGGCGCTCGACATCATGTGGATCGCGTCGGGAAATACGATATTCAAATATAATGTCAACTCGGGAGAATGTCAGGATAGCATGGCTTCTCCTGGAGAGGACAATACGGGTGTAACCTTTATGGCCTCTGGAGACGACAACTTCATCTGGAATACGGGCCAAACTGAAGATAAACAAATTTATCGGCTCGATATGGCCGATGGAAGCACCGACTTCCAGTTTACTGGGGAATCGATAAACGGTGAAGGCATGACGTATCACGACGGCTCGCTCTATGTTTGTGATTTCTCAGGGTCTCAGATTCACAGATATGATGCATCGAATGGAGACTTTTTGGGAGCAATGGACTCTCCTGACTGCATCGGCCTCACGAATGACGGCACTTATTTTTACGCATCGACGATGATAAGCGCAAAAATCTATCGCCGACTCATTAACCCGGAATAGATGACCCTCTTTCCAAAGACCATTGCTTTAACCAACCACTTTCCTTATAGTTACATTCACGATGACTCGCATTCAGGCCGTCAAAACTACACTCATCGGTTTAAGCATGCTGACCGTAATGGCCGGCGCGGCCATTGCCCCAGCCCTCCCGCAGATGGCCGACGTCTTCGCCAAGACTCCACACTCACAATTTCTAACCAAATGGGTCCTGACAATCCCAGCCATTTTTGTCGCCCTATTCTCACCCATTTTTGGCTATCTGGCCGACCGAATCAGCAAGCGAACCATTCTTCTAGTAACCTTGACGCTATACGGCCTATCCGGAATGTCGGGCCTCTATTTAAGCAGCCTCTATACCATTTTGATCGGACGCGCCATCTTAGGAATAGCCATCGCCGGCGTCATGACCGTCACGACGACTGTAATCGCCACCTATTTTGAGGGAGAAGATCTCAACGACATGATGGGCCTCCGTTCGGCCGGCAATGCTTTCGGCGGCGTCATCTTCCTTTTTCTAAGTGGTTTTCTTGCAGACATCGACTGGCGAACACCCTTTTATGTTTACGCTACGGCGTTTGCTGCTCTACCGGCCGTCTTTTTTCTATTGAATCGTGAGCCAAAAGAGAAAAGGACTATCTCCGTTGAGGAGTCTACTGAGAAAATTCACTGGCACATCGTCTCGATCATTTACATCATCAGCTTCATCAGCATGCTCGCCTATTACATGGTCCCGATTGAAATTCCATTCCTACTCGAAGGTGAAATGGGTCTCGATAGCACCTGGACGGGAATCGCCATCGGCACCGGCTTCTTCTCTGTGGCCATCGCAGCCCTCGGCTTCAAGCGACTAGCGAGACACACACATCACATCCGAATCTTTTTCATAACGTTTACACTGATTGCCGTAGGCTACGCAATCATTGCCGTCGCAAACAGTCTTTTTGTTGTGATGATGGGCTTGATCGTTGCCGGGTTTGGCATCGGCCTTATCATGCCCAACACAGTAGTTCTGCTGACCAACGTCACACCACTTCCCCATCGCGGCCGTGTCATCGGTGGTCTCGGCGCTGTCCTCTTCACTGGACAAGCGGCCACACCGATCTTCTACCAACCCTTAACCGAATATTATGGAATTTCTAAGACCTTCGGAATTGGAGCAATATTTCTCACCATCGTCAGCCTTCTATTCTTAATCGCTGACTACCGCTCTTATAAGAATAAATAATAGATCACCATTTCATACGCTCGTCCTGATCTTCGTTGGTGAAGATCCTGCTGGCAGGCTTGGAGAGTGAGATGGGATAAGGATGATATTTACCATTGTACCAAATTCATCCCATATGATAGCTATCAGAAATACTGGGGGAAGATGTGAGAAGAAAATTTAGTCTCTACCTATTATTAGCCGCTATCATTTTATTGCCTACCGTCACCACAGCAGCAGAGACGGTCGAGGTCGATGAAACAATTGAGGTGTCAAACGACAAAGAGGTCACCGACCAAGGTCTCACCGTCCCCCCTGTTCTTGATCCCATATTTCGCCATAACAAACGTCACCAATTCGAACTCAACCCCTATGGCGGTAGCTACCTCGGAAACAGCTATGGACAAACCTATCTAGTGGGCGGGCGCCTCTACTACTATTTCAACAACACGTATGGTCTCGGTGTCGCTTATGGCTATTCTCGCCTCCTAACCAATACTAATTCCCCGTTCGGAAGCACGCTTACAAATACCAACCTTCATATGATCGATTTTGAGGTTCAGATTTCGAATGACGCCGCCCTTCGCGTCGGCAATTCTCAGCTCGAAATGGACTTCTATTTGACTATCGGAATGGGATCCCTTTGGACCAATACCGCCTGGGAACCGGTGGGCTTGATTGGCGGTGGTGTTAAGATCTATACCGGCCTCGACTGGCTCGCCTTCAGAATCGATGTCAACAATTACGCCCACATGACGCCACAGCCCGGAAAAAACAGCTTTGACTTCGATGTCACCTTTTTGGGCGGTGTCTCAATACTCTTTCCCACACGCCCACCCCTCGCAAAAGTCGAATCAAAATCGATCGAGACAATAACTCCTATCGAGAGCAGCTCCTATTAAAGTGTTCGCTTTTCCGAACACACTTTTTAAAAAAATCGCGCAACATTTTTTTAGGGAACCCGATGATAACGCAACGCCAAGACGTTAGGTTTCGGGGCGACTATCGTCTGTCAAAATTCTTAAACTATTGCATTGTCGTTATCAGACGGATAAAAAAACTTTTCCATTTGATAATTGAAATTAATTTTTCTATCGAAGGAGGCCGCCCCGTGGGAGACAAAAAAATTCCGCCATCACCCCAATCGTTCAACGCATCCGTCATGCCGATGCCCAGACTCAACGCATCCGAAAAATTTGTAACGCTCTTTAATAAAACCGCTAATGATCTGGATCTTGGAATTCACTGGAATGGAGACACGAAGGGTGGCACGCCCAACGTTCCAGACTATAATGAACTCACACTCAATCCACTTCTCTACGGAACGAATAGTTCGGGCACACAATATACCGGCGTTGAAATCAACGTTGAAAAGGTTCTTCGGGCCGTTGAACATAAACGTCTCCAGGCCAACGAACTCGCCTGGAAGGCTAAAGTCTTTGTTGATTCACCCACTTTTGAAAGAATGAAGACGGTCCACAAACTTAACAAGGCCGAAATAGCGTTCTTGAAGGCAATCGCCCCAATTCTTTCGAAAGAAACCGATATTATCTTTGGCAAACAATATTCACATAGCTTTGAAACTTATCACGCCTATCTAAAAGAACATGGCGAAACCTTTTCGCTACGAAATTTTTGGCTAACAATGACAGCGGCTTCACCCAAGGTTCCTGCAAACAAAATTCCCGAAAATTTTAAAGATATAAACGACTATGCAAGCTCGGTCCCCGGATTTCCAAAGGCGGTCGATGAATTTAGTGCATCCTGGCCAAAGAATTTTACGGAATCTGAAAAGGCCTATTTGAGCAAGACCTATACCGATCCGCAACACCCCGCCAACCTTCCCTATACATCGATGGTGCGTTACAAAGGTGTCGAACCAAAGAAAGATACTACCGTTGTTGAAACAAACTCCGGTGGCCAACCGATCAAGTGGATCATCAAGGGCGAAGGAAACAACCTCTATCTCGTCCAAAATATCTCCTTTGATCCAAGACTTCAGAGCCATTTCCTAAATATTGCCAATGGATTAAGAAAATATGCAGGAATCCATATCGATGGCGAAACGCTTGATCCCAAATTTGCGAGCTACATCATGGATGCTGCCAGCTTCATCGAAAAAGGCGACTGGGCAGGCCTTCTCAAGGCCGATATCTACCAGACCGGCGGAAACCTCTATTTTACTTTCTTTCCACACGAAGGTTATATGGACCAGGTCCGTTTCCCTGTCATCTATGAACTCGGTATTCGGAATCCCGATGTCAGCAAACTGGTCGCAACCAGTCCGATTGCTATGAACCACCTGGAACAAATGGTGGCCGATCGTTATATTAAGATGGGCCTTAAGACATATAACCCCAGAACGTTTGGGGAGACAAACAGTCCCAACGAAATGCTGACAATCGATATTTATTCCGCTGGTGGCTTCCTGAAACCGTGGGGTGGTATCGGTGGTCACGATTATCCAAAGAAAAGCTTTCCCGGACTTGAAAACGAACATGTCACCGTTGCCTGGCACGACACGTATCAAATAAGGATGCCCACATTTAAAACGGTCTACGACAAACTGGTCGAAAACAAGCGCCCAAAAATAGGAATCCCCTATATTTTGGCTATGACCGCCTGGCATGAAGGAACACATGGCGTTGGACTTCGTGGTGACGACAAAACGCTCTCGGGGAAAAACCTGGATGAGTCGTTTGGTAAATTTTGGGGTGCCTGGGCCGAACCCTTTGCTGATGCGGGCGGTGTGGTAGCCAATGCCTTTCTCCTGGAGAAGGGACACATCACTCAGGAATATTTCGACAACGCACTCCTGGCGCTTCTCATGTATCAGACCAAGTTCTATCTCCCGAAAGAGACCTACAAGACCGACGATGGTATTTTTAAGAATCCGCACCAGGTTGGTGTTTCAATCGAAATTGGTTATTTGGTTGATAAGGGCGTCATCCGCTTCAACCCTGAAACGGGTAAGGTGCAGGTCGCATGGAAAAAGATGGGTCCGGCCTACAAAGAGCTCTTTGAATACCTGACCGACCTCTCGGCCAAGGGTGATAAGCAAGAACTGATTGCTTTTACACGGAAATATATCGATGCCATTCCGGATAACCTCGAAAAGGCCATGATCGCCTCGCGCCCAATGGTTTACAAGAAACATACGGTCTACGCCGGGCAGGATAACATCCGCTAACACCCCGGCTTGGGTTTCGATGCTCGTTTCGGTTACGTATTATGGCTTCGGCAAAAAAAACAAACCCGAAACCGATAGACGATACGAGCATCGCCACCGCTACCCACACCCATAAAAATAACTTTCCCCTTATATTCTCTTCTGATAGAAGAGTCCCTTGCAGCAGGAAATTATTAAGGGGGTTCTTATGAACAGCAATAAGGTCATCGGCATTATCGTTATCGCCATTATTATCGGCGTCGCAATTTTTCTTCTTATTCATAGAGGTCGTAAAGAGGATAAGCGTCCCTTCATGACCGAGTTCAAGCTCCCGATTATGAACGAAAGCAACTTCAACCAGTTGGCTGAAGCAAAACTTGGAAAGGGAGCTCTCAAATGGGACGACCTCAACCGAGACAAAACCTTTCTCCTAA
Source organism: uncultured Pseudomonadota bacterium (assembly GCA_964462555.1). Classification (GTDB taxonomy): domain Bacteria; phylum UBA10199; class UBA10199; family CAYWXY01; genus CAYWXY01. The sequence goes on from CAYWXY010000015.1 coordinate 12,645, forward strand.
AGGGTGGCGCCCTTGACCCATCTGAAATATCGGGGAAAAAGATGAAAGAGTATGTCATCAAAAAGGATGGCAAACTCTACTTCAGCCAAACCTTTGAACCCATCTACACCGAAATGGCCGAAACCCTTCGACAAGAAAAAGTTAAGAAGGAGCTCACGCTCACAATATACGAACCCATGGTCAGCGACATTATTGTGAAGCTCAAAGAATTTCCTGATGTCACCGTTGAAGAGATCGCCCTTTACCAGGAGGGATTGAAGAAGTTAATGACGATGGCGCCGATCATGAAAGAGCTCTATCAAAAACAGATTGGAGCCTCACCCAAGGATCGAATTGAGGCCGTAACCGAAAACGATCGCGAACTAATCGACCGCTACGGCCACCCCTGGTGCCTTTCTGACACCAATCCTTTTTGCGTAGCGCTTCCAGATTTTAAGGCCCGAACCAGCACAGTTGTTCCCGAGGGCGTTTCCTGTGAAGAGGCCTCAGACACTGGAAGCCCATTTGAAGTGATCGAAAAAAATGATGAGGGTAAACTGGTCGCTATCCCCTATGCCCGGACATACAGTGAAGATCTCAGAAAAGCGGCTACAATTATGCGCGAAGCCGCCGAAATTCTCGGCCAAATTCCGCGTGAAGAAAAATTCGCAACACATCTAAAGGATAATGCAAACGCATTTGAGAGCATGGAGCCCTATCCCTTTAATGTTTCAGATGCCTCATGGAATGACGCGCTAACATCCGATTCTTTCCTCTTCATTCGAACAGGTCCCGACGAAGTGGGCGGCGATGGCGTTGGCGATGATTGTCAATGTAAGGCCCGCTACCATTTTAATGTTGGCATCAAGAATCAGGGTGTCGGCGAAACAGTGAGCCAGATAGAACCTCAAATTCAGCGCATTGAAGAACTCTTTGCGGAACTAATCGACGATCCTGAAAATTACAAGCCGACCGAGATCCATGTTCAGCTCCCGGTATTCCTCGATGTCATCTTCGCGAATGGTGATGATGTTGGCGGACCTAGCGGAACCCCCATCGGCCAGACTCTCCCAAACTGGTGCGGCAGTGACGGCAAAGGCGAGTGCATGCATGGGACTATGATCTATACCAACAAAACGCTCAAGGCTTACAGCAAAGACTTGATGGACAAATATATCATGCCGCTCTTTGCACCTAACGCACAAAAATATTTTAATGCCGAGGCTGGAATCGAATCGGTTGTTTATCATGAGCTCTTCCACAACATCGGCCCGCGCCAAAAGAAAAAGAAACCAGACAGTGACGAAACCTATGGCGACCCTCTGGTTTCAAAAGATGGTGTCTCTTGGCGACTTCCAATGGAGGAACTCAAGGCACAAACCGGCGCTCTTTTTATGGCAACACTCTTCTATATGGACGCCAAACAAAAGTTTGACAACAAAGAGATCGATAAGGTCGCGTTTGAAAAAGCCGAACAGAACTATCGTGAACATATGATGTATGATCTGGCCTGGGCGCTACGTATGATTTTACGCGCATCTCGGAGTGGTCCGGAATTCACGAGCCAAAGCCCCTATTCGCGCCTGGCGGCCGTGCAGATTGGCTTTCTCGCCGATCAAGGTGCTATTAAATATAATACAAAGACGAAACAGTGGAGTGTCGACTTCAACAAATTGCCGGATGCTATTACACTTTTAATGAAAAAAGTGGGACAACTCTATGCGGCGTCGAATGTTGAGGATATCGAAACGATTTTTCTCTACTACATGCAAGGCGACGGTGTAAAACAGCTTCACCGCGACCGAATCGTCGAGGTCGCTGGCGACATGCCTTCCGTCTTGTTCGATTATCGAATAAAAGGTCTCTAGTACGTCATTGCGAGCCAGGGGTAATCTATAACTTTTTGAATTATTCTCGTCATGGCGTGGCAATCCCACGAACATCTCCGCTGGATTGCGTTCCGCCGAAGGCCCAGCCCGCCATCAAACAGATGATCGGACGGCTGGCGGGGGATCAGCCTCTGGCTGACGTCGTTTTACTCCTCGCAATGACATAAAATTTTATGATCTCTTTGCTCGCCGACCACCCACATACCCCAATATCGGGTCGACCATCCGTTTGGCTAATGGTCGAATTTCAGAAACAATCATTCCGACAACCATTAAACAGGCGCCAAAGAAGGCTGCACGGGTGAGCATCTCATCGCCAATCAAATAACCAAAGATAGCGGCAAAAACCGCTTCGAGCGCAAAGATGATACCGACGCGGGTTGGATCGATAAAACGTTGAGCCACCACCTGAATGACTAGGGCAAAGGCCGACGCAAAAAGAGCGGTCACAATAATTGTAATCCAGGCAATCTGTGAAATATCGGTCGTGTAGCTCCCGCGAAAGAGCGTTACAGCGCCAAAAATGATAATCGAAAAAAAGAACTGATAGAGAACAAGGGCAATCGTGTCATGCTTACCGGCATAACGCCCGGTTAAAATAATATGCCAGGCCCAACCGAGCGCACAGATCAATGTCAAGTAATCGCCGACATTAATCCCGTGAAAACTATACTGTGTCAGAAAAAAGAGTCCAGAAATCGAAATCGCTACACCAATGACCGACGTAAGATGCGCTCGCTCCTTAAAGAAGAGTGCCGAAAAGATCGGGATAAAGACCAAATAGAGACCGGTAATCATCCCCGAGTTGGTCGCCGATGTAAAACGGAGCCCCTCTGTCTGAGAAATATATGAAATGGCAAGCAATAGCCCAAGATAAAATGACGCTTTAAGCGTCTCTTTTTTGACCGGAAAGACCCGCTTCCGAAACATGACAGCAAGGACAAGCAAGGCCAGTGAAAAACGAACAAAGAGAAAATAGTAAACGTCCAGCTCGGCAACCGTCCACTTGACGAGAATAAAGGTCGACCCCCAGACGATAACCGCAACCATCAGACCCAAAATAGACAAAAATTGCTTTGTCGTCGTTTTCATAGTGCGTGCGTTCCTTGACCCCCCTCACAAAAACTGTTAACAGATAACGATGGATCCCTCAACACTTCTTCTGATTGGACTTTTCTTAATCACCTCTATCATTTTTGCGATGGCGGGCCAAGGCGGCGCAACAGCATATCTGGCAATCATGGTCCTCTTTAATATCCCCTATCAATCGATCCCAGCAATGGCGCTCGCCTGCAATGTCGTCGTCACTGTTGCCGTTGTCTACAAATTTTATCGGGCCGGCTTCTTCGATCTTCACTTGGCGCTTCCTTTTCTAATCACATCTATCCCTGCAGCCTATGTCGGAGGACAAATAACCGTTCCACAATTCGCGTTTGAAATTATTTTGATCGTCATCCTGACCGTTGTCGCCTTTCGCCTGCTCATCAGGAATCCACATTCAAAGCCCGTCAAAAAACCAACGCCGCTCATCGCTTATACCGTTGGACCGTTGATTGGTATCATCCTCGGACTTTTGGCTGGCATCGTCGGAATCGGCGGTGGCATCTTCCTCCTTCCCGTAATTATCTTCCTTAGGTGGGGACGCGCAAAGGAGGCCGCGGCTGCAGCCGGCCTCTTTACCCTTGTCAATTCAATTAGTGGCCTGGTCAGCCACGGCGTTCGCGGAATTACCGAGTGGCGCCTTCTTCTCATATTGATCGTAACGGTTCTTGTTGGGGGGCTCGTGGGCTCTCATTTGGGCGCAAAGAAACTTCCCTCATCGACCATTCAAAAGATCTTTGCAGGCCTCATCCTCGCCGTCGTCATTCGCCTGATTATTTCGATTGCTTAAGTCATTGCGAGGAGTGAAACGACGTCAGCCAGAGGCTGATCCCCCGCCAGCCGTCCGATCATCTGTTTGATGGCGGGCTGGGCCTTCGGCGGAAAGCAATCCAGATAATTCACTTTGCGAGATTGTTCACGGGATTGCTTCACCCACTTTGTGGGTTCGCAATGACAGCGAGCTTTAACTTTCTAATTGTTACCAAGGCATTCATCAAGCACATCGATCGTGGGCTCGATGGGATCGGGAATATCGATCGCCTTCATGGCCGCGGGAATGTCTTTAAGTCCTGAGCCAGTAATCATGACAACAACCGTCTCCTTCGTTGAAATCTGTTTTTTCTCGATTCCCTTGAGTAATCCAGCATACGCGGCCGCAGCAGCCGGTTCTGCAAAAATACCCGTCTTGGAGGCAAGCGACTTCATTCCAGACAAAATTTCGTCATCTGTTACGGTGATTCCAAAACCATTTGTCTCGCGAACAATATTGAGCGCCCAATTGCCACACGATGGAGACGCCACCGAAATCGAATCGGCAATCGTTGTCGCCCTCGACAAAGGTGATACATGATTGGCCCCTGATTCGAGTGCCTGAATGATGGCCGACGATCCTTCTGCCTGGACCGGAATCATCTGCGGAATTTTATCCGTAAGACCGATCTCCATGAGATCACAAAAACCCTTATAGGTTCCCGCCAAGATCACACCATCACCTGTTGGAACAATAACCTTATCCGGGATTTGATATGAAAGCTGCTCCCAGATCTCCAACGCCGCCGTCTTTTTTCCTTCTACCGTGTAGGGATTATAAGCGGTATTTCGATTGTACCACCCGTATTTCTCGGTCGCCTCAATCGAAAGTCGAAAGGCATCGTCGTATGTTCCGTCTACCGGGATCAGCGTCGCCCCAAACATCGCAATCTGTGTTAACTTGGCTTTCGGTGCAGAGGCTGGAACAAAAATAATGTTTTCAAGACCAACCGAGGCCGACATTCCAGCTAGCGCGGTTGCTGCGTTTCCCGTCGATGCCGTTGTTACAATATCTTTTTTAAGCTCCAACGCCTTGGCCACAACAAGCGATGATGCACGATCCTTGAAGGAGCCGGTGGGAAGACCTGTGTCATTTTTTATGTACAACTTTGCAAAACCAAGTTGATCCCTGAGACATGGTACGGATTCGAGAGGCGTTGGCCCCACATGAAGTGGCGGCAATGAAACCACTCGATCAATCGGCAAGAGTTCCATATAGCGACGATGATCCGTAAATGGAGACCTCTTCAACTCTTCCATCGTGAAAAGCGTCCTGGTCACAGCAGGGTTATAGACCACTCGAAGAACGCCCCGCATGACCTCCTCATTTTTTTGATTTTTAGTACATGCTGGGCAAAGATAATCGACCTGATCGGGTTGATACCTCTTATTGCAATCGGTACAAACTAACTCATATTTCATTCTAACTCCCTATATCCGTTTCCACAGTTCATCGGCCTTTTGCCTGGCCTCAGCGTAAATTTTATCCTCATCAATCCCTACAAGCTCCCGGTTTTTCATCAAGACGTGGCCACCAACAACTGTCGTCTGAACCATACCACTATTCATCCCATAGAGAAAATGCCCCAAAAAATTATCGTGATCGAGAGGCGTCGGCGAATGGTAATCGACCACAATCAGATCGGCCGGCGCGCCAACCTCAATCGTCCCTAATTTTTCGCCAAAAAAGTTTGATGCCATCATTGGATTGGTTCCAAAAAGAAGCTGCCCCGTCTCGGCAAACCCAACCTTTGGATCACCTTGAAAATCTCTTTGAATAAGATGAGAAAATTTCGACTCTTGAAACATATCCGAAGTCATGCCGTCGGTTCCAAGGCCAACATGAACACCCTTTTCAACCATCCGAACCACGTCGGTAACACCAACCGCATTATTCATATTTGATTCTGGGTTATGAACCACAAAGGTCCCGGTATCAACCAATTGATCAATTTCATGATCATCGATATGAACGCAATGTGCTAAAATCGTATTGGGACCCAAGACGCCCGCCGCTGCCCAACGCTCTACAACTCCCATTCCATATTTTTTCCGACAATCATTCACGTCAGCAACATCCTCAGCGGTGTGGACATGAAAACCAACCCCCAAATCACGCGCCAAATCGACCGATTCTTTCAATGTGGTCTCTGAAATCGTCATCGAGGCATGGAGGCCAAACATGGCAGTCAAACGTTCACCTCCGAGATATGAACGAATAAACGTAGCGTTTTCCTCGAGCCCCGCCTGCACACTCTTCGCACCATCACGATCAGAGACCTCATAACAAAGCGATGCCCGAACGGGAATTTGCCCAAGCGCCCCGGCAATCGTCTCAAGGCTCCCTCGAATCGATCGCGGCGACGCGTGATGATCAAAAATTGTCGTCGTTCCAGACTTTACCGATTCAATCAGCGGAATCAACGCACTGTGATAAACATCGTCCATTGAAAGCGCCTTATCAAGACGCCACCACAGCTGATCCAGGATATCGACAAAATTGTTCGGTGCATACGTTGACAGACCAAGGCCCCGCGCAAACGTGGAATAGAAATGCATGTGCCCATTGATAAAACCCGGCATAATCAAACCACCACGTGCATCAATCAACTCGGCGTCCGGATAATATTTTTTCAAGACGTCTTTCTTCTCGATATCATGAACGCGGCCATCCTTGATGCAAACACCCGCATCCGGCACAAAACAGTCTTTACACACGACGGTCCCATTAATAATAAGGAGTTCGTCACTCATCAATCTCTCCCATCTGAATACAGTCGCTCACCGGGCAAATCAGGCGACAAAGACCACAACCAACACATTTTTCATTATCCACTATCGGCTTGCGATCCTCTCCAACTGAAATCGCCATATGACCCCCGTCACGGCAGGCAATATGGCAGAGGTCATCGCAATACATTTGTTTTGGTCGATCTTGGAGACAACCTTCTTCTGATACGTCAACTCTTCATGCGACACAATGTGTGGAAGAGAACGCCCGATCAACTCACTTACTGACTTAAGTTTCTTTTTAACGAGATAATCAGAAAGGCCTGATGTCAAGTCATCGATAATATCAAAACCATAATGCATAACCGCTGTACAAAACTGCACGGTCGTTGCGCCCGACAAAATAAATTCGGCGGCATCTTCCCACGTTACCGGACCACCGGTTCCCGTGATCGGAATCCCCACATCTTTCGCAATCTGCGAGATCACCTTAAGCGTTTGTGGTTTGATCGCCGGACCACTCATCCCCGAATAGGATGATTTTCCCTCCACCTTGGGATAGGGAATCCAATCATTCAAATCAATCCCCATCAGCGATTGAATCGTATTCGACGCACAGACGGCATCGCACCCTGCATCCTTAACCGCCTCGGCCACCTCACAAATATCGGTCACATGAGGCGTAATCTTGATGACAACGGGGACATTTCGTGGGTGCGCTGAGGCCGCCTCTTTGATCCAACCGGCCACCGTCCCGGTAAGGGCCGTATCTTGAGCCAGCATCTGCCCCGGTTTCGCACCCAATGACCCTTGGGGACATGAAAAACTGCACTCGATCATGTCAACACCGGCATCTGACAAGCGCCGAACCAATGATTGCCACTCATCCTTTTCACTTCCCATAATTGAAGCAATCACAACCTTTGTTGGAAATTCGGCCTTGAGCTTCCGAACACGCTCCTCCACCACATCAATATGATATTCAGAAATCAGATCAATATTTCCCATCGCCGAAAGCTTACCGCTTTCGTAATCGATTCCCGACATCATCGGATATTTAAGATCAACCGGTGTCCCCTCCACCGACGTCGTCTTTAATACAGCACCAGCCCAACCCGCTTTAAACGCCTCACGCACCATATCCAACTCATCCGATGGCGGAGCCGCCGCCAAGATAAAGGGATTCTCAAAATGAACCCCACAAAAATCAACCGATAGATCTACCGGCGCTCCACTATAAAAACCTGACCGCTTCCCGATTCCGGAGCAGCCCAGGTGATCAAGAATGGCATTTGCCGCACGTTTGCCATCGCCGATAGCAGCAACCGCCGTGGCGCCACCGGAGAAAAAATCGCCACCAACAAAAACACCATCGGAAGTTTTCATTGTTTCAGGATCACAAGCAATCCAACCTTCTTTCGATATTTTTAAATCAAAATCAGATGCACGCACCTGACCAATGGCATTAATAATTGTATCGGCCTTGATCTCAAAATCGGGACCTTCAATATCATACTCTTTCGCGCGACGGCCACTTCCCTTCCAACTCACGCGTTGAAGACGAATCCCTTCAACCGATTCACCCCCCAAAACTTCTTGAGGAATCACTCGGAACCAAAACTCGACACCCTCATCAAAGGCCTCTTGAATGTCTGGGCGATAGGCCGGCATATCCATTTGGGTCCGTCGATAGAGAATCATCGTCTTGGCCCCTTGCTCAGCCGCCGTCCGTGCCGCATCAATGGCCGTATCACCACCGCCGATCACCAATACCCGTTTTCCAAGCCTCGGAACATTCCCCTCTTTTGCCTGCATCAGAAAATCGAGGGCATCAAAAATATTTTGTTTATCACTTCCTGGAATTCCAAGTGATCGAGACCCCATCAAGCCGGTCGCAAAGAATAATGCGTCGTGATTTTTCTTCAACTCTGTAAGGTCATTAATCTCTTGGTTGAAATGAAATTGAACACCTAGCTTTTCAATAAACTCAATTTCAAAATCGACAACGTCGGATGGCAAACGCCCCGATGGAATGGAAAGACGAAGTTGCCCCCCAGCTCGAGCCCCCTGCTCATAGATATGAACATCTAAACCTGCCACAGCCAAATCGGCCGCACACGCAAGACCCGCAGGCCCCGCACCCACAATCGCCACCCTATGGGGAGATGCCTGCCCGCCTGCCGAGCAATTACGAGGCGGCGGGGGGATGACCATCCCGCTCTCCCGCTCCCAATCCATCACGAATCGCTGCAACCCCGAAATGTCAATCGGCCGCGTCAGTTTTTCGTGTGTACATTCCGAACCACACGTCGATAAACATGGACAAATATAAGCACACGAACCGGCCAGTACATTCGCCTCTCGAAGCAGACGAACAGCGCCGGCCATATCGCCAAATCGAATTTTTCGAATGAAATATTTTGGGTTAACCGACGCCGGACATCCCTTGTGACAAGGGGCATCATGACACATTAAACAACGCGTCGCCTCCGCGATTGCCGTATCCATTATATAACGAACCATACCACTCTCCTGCATCCTAGTTGGGTCTCGGACTCATCTGTTCCTTAAGACGATCTGTCGCACGTTTAATAGCCTCACGCTCAAAGGCATAGCGCGCAACCTGCTCAGAAAGATCTATCATCATCACACTCAACATAATTTTACCCAGAGGATTGTAGACCCAAAAGAGTGGAGATTTCCGATCAAGAACTCCCTTGAAACGCTCCCTGTAAGCCTCACTTGCCATCTGAATATTTGCCGAATCTTCAGCCGCCAAATTAAAATCGGCATAAAAATCATTGAGCAACCTAAGTGTCGCACCGCGATCATACAAAATTTTAAATGTGGCATGCCGACTCCCAAGCATTTGGCCAATCCCCTCAACAACTTCACCTGTCCCAATCATGCGGTTTTCAACCATATGGAGGAGACTCAAAATACTCATATACTCGCTCGCTACAATATTTTTCGGATTCATATTCGAAAGATCGATATTCTCAATCGCCTTTCGAAGCGGAAGCAACTCCGCCGGCAAAACCTTTCGTTTCTCAACATCATCCGGTATCACTTCTTCAACAACAAGTGTCGCCATTTGAAGATCGGTACGAAGCATAATGAGGCCCAATAACTGTGGTAGAATGGGAGACGATGAGATGAAATCGTTGTCAGTTCGAATAAGCCGGGACAATATCTGAACAGCTTGACCATACTTATTACGACAGACCAAATCTGCCACATGGATCATTTCAAGTTTGTGGAGATAAAAAATATCGAGCGTCGGCGTTTTTTCAAGAATACCTTCCTTGGGTGACGAATCATCACGAAAATAACGCTGCTTCATCCCACTCAAATAAAGGCGGTATGGAACCGATGTCCGAACCACATCGATTTCCTTACTCCCAACACTCACCATGTCACACAAATGTCTCCGTTCAGCCTGATTGAGTGGGCCACGGGCCGTCACTTGATCAACGTCATCCATCAAACGAAAAAGATAGTCATCGATCAAACCAGAAAATTCTCCTGGATTCTCCCTGAACTCATCAAATATCCCTCGCCACCCATTCACATTCTGCGCTGGCAAAGCCGGCATATCCGCACGCGTAAACATTTCATTTGGAACAGGTGAATGATAGAGACCATTAAAGGCGATCCAAGCAAGCAAAACAACGAGAGGTGTGCCCAGAATAATCGTCAGCCACAAATAGACAGGATGCTTCCGAAAGATCATCAATCCCCCTCTCAAACATACAACGTTACCCTACCACTACGATCGCGTAATTCGCGTGCCGGTGTGGCCATCCAACGCCCGCCCCAAATGATTGGGGTCACAAATCAACGCTTCTTCTCCGCCGCCCTCAATAAAGTCAATGACCGCCTCAATCTTCGGACGCATCGACCCAGGACTAAAATGACCTTCATCCATATACCGTTTCGCTTCTTCAAGCGTCATCCGATCAAGTTGACGTTCATTTGGTTTGCCATAATTGAGACACACTTTTTCGACCGCCGTTGATATAATGAAAATATCGGCGTCAATTTTTCCCGCTAAAAGCGAAGAGGCCCGATCCTTATCAATGACTGCCTCGACCCCCTTGAGATTTCCAGATTTGTCACGTGCTACAGGTATTCCACCACCCCCCGCTGCTATCACAACCGAACCAGCAGAAAGCAGTTTTGTTATCGAATCAATTTCAACAATCTCTCGCGGAAACGGCGATGGCACCACACGCCGCCAACCACGTCCGGCATCCTCCATAATATCCCAACCAAAGGCCTTTTTTCGATCTTCGGCATCACTCTTCGTGTAAAACGACCCGATTGGTTTCTTTGGATCCTTGAAAGCTGGGTCATCTGAATCGACAACCACTTGTGTTACAACCGTCGTCACCGATTTATCGATCCCACGATTTCGAAATTCATTCCGAAGGGCCATTTGAAAATTATAACCCAACGATCCCTGTGTATCTGCCACACACGAATCAAGCGGAATCGTATGGATTCGCTCCCTCGCATAGTCAGACCGAAAGAGAATAAAGCCTACCTGCGGACCATTTCCATGCGTAATAACGATCTCATAGCCCTTTTCAATGATGTCGATGATCTTCGTGACCGTTTTAACGATGGCTCCATATTGATCGGGAACTGACTTGTGGTCCTTGTCGATAATTAACGAGTTGCCACCCACGGCAATCACAGCGCGCTTATTCATAAATCCTCCAAAAATACGAACGTAGGAGAATATCCCGGATAACCAGTAGTTTCAAGGAAATTGATATCACAGTAAATTAGCATCCGGCTTGGGTTTCGATGCCCGTATCGTCTATCGTCTGGGGGGTTCGCTTAGGGAGCCGTCCACCTAAACCGCAAAACGATACGAGCGTCGCAACCGAAACCAAATACCGTTTTTTATTGAAAAATAGCCAGGGCCATGGTTGAAGGCTCACTATGGAAACGAAAATCCTCGAAAAGGCAACTGAGCTCAAAGATCAGACAGCAAATTTCCTGGCCAATATTGTGAAAATTGCCTCCCTTTCGGGCAAAGAAGGGGCTGTTGTTAAACGGATTGCCGAGGAAATGGAATCTGTCGGTTTTGACAAGGTTTGGACCGACGGCCTCGGATCGATCATTGGTCAGATCGGAAATGGCCCAGTAAAGATCGCCTTTGACGCCCATATCGATACCGTCGATGTCGGCAATCGTGACAACTGGAATTTCGATCCTCATAACGCCCATATCAAGGATGGCAAGGTCTGGGGACGAGGCACAGCCGATCAAAAGGGCGGCATGGCCGCCATGGTCTACGCAGGAAAGATTATCAAAGAACTCGGTCTAGCCAAACAGGCCACGGTCTATATGGTAGGTTCCGTCATGGAAGAGGACTGCGACGGCCTCTGCTGGAACTATCTTATCAATGAAGAGGGTCTGAAGCCTGACATCTGCGTTTTGACTGAACCCACAAGTCTGGGCATCTATCGGGGTCAACGCGGCCGAATGGAAATCGAAGTTTCGGTTAAGGGAATCTCGTGTCACGGATCAGCGCCTGAACGTGGCGAGAATGCCATCTATAAAATGGCACCAATTATTCTTGAGATTGAAAAACTCAACGATCGATTAATGAGCGATGATTTTTTGGGCAAGGGAACGGTCACCATCTCACAAATTCGCTCGATCAGCCCATCTCTATGCGCCGTTGCAGATGGTTGTTCAATCTATCTTGACCGCCGCCTTACCTGGGGAGAAACCGAAGAAAGCGCCATCAACGAAATTCGCGAAGCACTAAAGGACGTTGACGCAACGATCACCGTTCCAGAATATCATGAGAAGGCCTATACCGGGAAAATCTATCCCATGAAAAAATATTACCCCACATGGAAGATTCCAGAAGACCATATCGGTGTTAAAACAGCAGAGAATGCTTTTGAAAAATTATTCAACACAAAACCTACAACCGATAAGTGGACATTTTCAACAAACGGTGTCACCATCATGGGAATCAATAACATTCCATGTATCGGATTTGGCCCTGGGAATGAAAAAGAGGCTCATATGGCGAATGAGTGGACACCCGTTGACGATCTTTATAAAGCGGCCGCCTTTTATGCCGCCTTTGCAGATGCATATTCAAAAGGATAAGAGGAGACAACAATGAATAGACTAAAGGGAAAAGATTTCATCACCACACAAGAATGGACAAAAGAGGAACTCGACTATCTACTCGACCTCTCTTTTGATCTTAAAGAAAAAAAGGCGAGGGGTGAAATCACCGATTGGCTCACCAACCAGACAATCTTCATGCTTTTTTTCGAACAATCCACACGCACCCGAAATTCAATGGGTTGCGGCATCACACAGCTCGGTGGAAATGCACACGACTTAACACCTGACAAGGTCCAGATCTCTCATGGCGAAACAGCGAAAGATACGGCGATTGTTCTTGGGAGAATGGGCCATGCCATCGCCTGCCGGTGCTGCTTTTTTGACAAAGGAAATGAGTATCTCCGGACGCTGGCCGAATATTCGCCTGTTCCAATCATGAACCTCCAGTGCGATCTCTATCACCCCATGCAGGTCATGGCCGACACGATGGTGATGCAAGAAAAATTCGGAAAGAACCTCAAGGGTCTCAATGTCACGATTAGCTGGGCCTACGCCGAATCACATGCAAAACCGTTATCCGTTCCGCTGTCGCAACTCTTAATGTTTAGCCGTTACGGAATGAACGTGACCGTTGCACATCCAGAGGAGTTTCCGCTTCTCCCAGGAATGGTCGATACCGCAACAAAACAGGCGGCAGAGTCGGGCGGATCAGTTAAGTTCACAAATGACATGGATGAGGGCTTCAAGGGTGCACAAGTTGTCATTCCCAAAAACTGGGGCGGCTTTGGCCACTTTGATCAATGGAAGGACTCCGAAGACCAATGGAAAGAGATGAAAAATAATCTGGGTAAATACAAGGATTGGATTTGTGACGAACGTCGGATGGAGCTGGCCGCCAAAGATGTTAAGTATATGCATGCCCTTCCCGCCGACCGCGGTCGAGAAGTGACTGACGCTGTGATTGATAACGACAATTGGTCGATCATTTACGATGAGGCTGAAAACCGCCTACACACGGCAAAGGCCGTCATGGCCGCTACCATGGGGTAAGATTAAGTCTGGTGTTCTGGTATGTTGGTATTCTCGTTTTCTGGTAATTTCCCAAACTCGTACCTCAACTACTAGAACACCAGAATACGAGAACACTTATAGATAATGCCTTAGATGATTATTATGATCAAAATGCAATGCATGCTACGAGGTAGACAATAAAGCCGAGACCCATCCCCCAACCAATGGAACGCGTCTTTACGGTTGCTAAAAGGGCGCCGAGAATTCCAATCCAAAGCGGCAGATTATCAACCAAAAGTGTCGACTCTTTATATTCCCCAAAAATGATCTGTGTCAAAAGCGCAGCAAAGATGGCAACAGGAACAAACGAAAGCCAGGTTCGAACCATGCGTGGCACCTGAATCCGATTAAAGTAGACGAGCGGAATAAACCGAACCGGAAAACTGACAGCGAACATTGCGAATATAATAAGGAGGATCGTTCCCGTGCTCATTTTTTCCTCCCCTCACGATAAATCGTTGCCACTGTCGGAATCACGAGGGCCGTAATCAAAAATGGCCAGTTTCCAGGAACAACAAAAATCAGCCCGATTGTTAGAATCGCGGCAAGAACCGCCAAAAGAAGATGGAGTCGATCCTTGAGTTGAAGAGCAAGTAGAACGGCGAACATCACCGGAAGCGCGCCGGCTAAATAGTTCATATCGATATCGATCGTGCTGCCAATCCACGCACCGAGCCATGTGGGAACAATCCAGGAAAGGTGAGCCACAATATTGGTTCCGAACATGCTCCAAGGATCAATCTTCTCACCGTCATTCGAAATTTTTCCAATATTCACACCATACGTTTCATCCGTAATCGACTGTGCCAAATAGATCAGCGGAAAAAAGCGAAGCCGGGGGAGCATTGTTCCGAGCGACGTTGCCATTAGAAAATGCCTGAGGTTTAAAATAAATGCCGCAGAAGCAATTGGCCAAAGCCCCTCTCCGAGCGCTATTAGTTGAATCGCCACAAACTGCGCCGAGCCCGCAAAGAGGAAGAGGCTCATCAGCGGGATGGCCCAGACCGGAAGCCCCGCCTTAACCGCCAAGATACCAAAGGGAATACCAACGGCGGTGTAACCAACCAATATCGGAATCGCCATCAACATCCCTTCTATAAAGGGGTGCCGATGTGTTTCCTTACTCACTATTTGATTCGTTTGACCCATTGACCGAATCCCTTCGGACCCGTAAGGCCCTCTTCGGAATCGAAGATGATTTTACCACGAAGAATTGTCTTAAGAATTTTACCATTGATTGAAAGCCCATCGAAGGGTGTCCACTTTGCTTTGGAGTGAAGTTCGTCCCCCTTGATCGTCCAAATTTCTGATGGATCGATCAAGGTCAAATCAGCATCACTTCCAACTTGAATCGCACCCTTTCTAGGATAAATTCCAAAACGTTTAGCGGCATTTGCACTAGTGATTTCGATGAATCGTGCAAGCGTGAGCCGCTTCTTCATATAGCCGAATGAAAAGAGATAGGGCATGCGTGTCTCCACGCCCGGCAACCCATTATAATCGCTCCAGCACGAACCTGTCTGTTTGCCCTCGAGTGGACACGGCGCATGATCGGTTGCCACAAAATCAAGCGTCCCGTCTTCAAGGGCCACCCAAAGCCCATCCCGATCCATCGTTGTTTTGACAACTGGCGCTGTCTTGATCAGCGAACCCAATTTGTCAAAGTCATTATGCGTAAAATGGAGAAAGTGTGGACAAGTCTCAGCCGTCAAGTCAACCTTCATCGCCTTCGCCCGCGCAATCACCTCCGCCGCTGAGGCCGATCCAACGTGCACAATATGGAGGGGACACTTGGTCTGTCTGGCCAACTGAATACCGATTGACACACCCTGTTTTTCGACGGGGTCCGATCTAGAAAAATAATAATCTTGAAGCGTATTCTTTTTTTGTTTTTGAAGTTCCTCGGTCCGGGTCCGAACAATATCTTTTTCCTCGGCATGAAGACCAATAAGCGCGCCCAGCTTCGTTGCATGCTGCATCGCCTGCCCCATCTCAATGATCGAAAGCTCCTTAAATGTATCCATTCCAGAGATGAGATAGATCTTAAATCCAACGACGCCCTCTTCCCAAAGCTCCGCCATCGAATCGTGCCAATACTCATCAATCATCGAGTTATGAGAGACACCGCCCCAAAGCGCAAAATCAACCGCCGCTTGATCCCGAATCACACCCAGTTTCTTCTCTAAATTTTCAACATTTGTAACGGAGGGAATCGACGTGTCCGGCATATCAATAATTGTTGTCACGCCACCAGCAGCCGCCGCCATCGTTCCATGTTCGAAGTCCTCACGACTCTCATAACCTGGCGTATCAAAATGAACATGTGGATCAATACCCCCCGGCAACACCAAAAGCCCCGACGCATCGACCACATCGGCATCGTCCGGAAT
>CAYWXY010000016.1:0-27799 GCA_964462555.1 uncultured Pseudomonadota bacterium
CCTGCTCGGCCGGTACGCAATGCCTTCTACCTCCCACAGTCTATTATATGGCCTTTCAGCCAGAGGCTGATCCGCCTTTGGAGGACGCTACTCGACGCCGAAATATGATTTGATTTTCAGTCAGGTTTCAGGATCCTCCTCTCCGTCGGCTATGAAACCTGAGAAAACCAATATCATATTTAGACGTCTCATGCGCTCGGCGATGATTTAGCGGTCGGTAGCAAGGCATTTTCTCCCCGTCTTGTCACAGGCCATTCCGAGCGAGGTGCGAATAAGAACATATATGGTAAAAGGAGAACGGTGGTGGATTGTCCTCGGCTAAGTTAGGATTTTGCTGAGGCGAACGATATAGGGGTAGAGATGTTCGAAGCCGAGGCCGGCGAAGAACCAGACCGGGGCGTGTGGCAGGTCGATATGGCCGTGAAGATTGAATTTACTCTTATATTCCCAGACGTGGTCTCGCGTCACTTTTAAGAGGATCCAACCCGAGACATATTGCACAATATAAAAGGCGACCATGTAGATTGCACCGCGGATGTACCAGTCATAGCCCTGGATATAGTCGTGGAGCGGGGGATATATGAATGGGAGGAGACCGTAGATCGGAAACATCCAGAGGCTGGTCGACGATTTCAAGATAATACGTCGATTTGTAAAAATGTCAGTTAGTGCTGTAAAGATGACCTCGGCCAAGAGACCCAGAAGGCCGCAGAGGATGAATTGCATCGTCAATTTCGAAACCACAAACATATGAGATTTATAGCATTTTTCGAACGATTTACAAAATAATATTGTCGATGAGGCGGGCGCGGCCAAAGTGAGCGGCTATCGCGAGGAGTGCCGGGCCATCAATTGTGGTTAGCGATTCTAGCGTTTGCGGATGGCAAATTTCCACGTAGTCGATCGCGGCTATGCCGGACCCTGTGATCACTTCTGTAACCTTTGAGATGATTGTCTTGGAGTTTGTTTCTCCGTCTTTCACCATTTCACTCGCCACCATGAGTGATTCAAAGATCGCAGTCGCGGCGCGGCGTTCATTGCCGTTTAAGTATTGGTTGCGTGAGCTTATGGCCAGGCCATCTCTTTCACGAACAATCGGTGCTCCGATAATGGTTACACTTAGATTTAAGTTGCAGACCATCTGTTCGATGACCTTGAGTTGCTGATAGTCCTTTTGACCAAAGACGGCTATTTGAGGCTTAACAATATCGAAGAGTTTGGAAACAACGGTGGTGACGCCGCTGAAATGGGTAGGGCGTGAGGCGCCACAGAGCTTATTTGTAATTCCGGTAACCTCGACGGTTATTTCGAAACCATTGGGGTAGATTGTTTCATTTGTTGGACAAAAGATAATGTCGATGCCACGATTCTTGGCAAGTTCCAGATCTTTTTCCAGGTTCGACGGATATTTCGAAAGATCCTCGTTTTCTCCAAACTGTGTCGGATTGAGATAGATACTCATGACAACAATATCGCCATGTTCCTTTGCAATATCGATGAGGCTCAAATGTCCCTCATGAAGGGCACCCATTGTCGGAACAAAGGCAATCGACTTGCCCGCTGAACGAAGTTCTTTACTCCGCGCCCGCATTATTTCAATGTCTTTGATGATCTCCATGGCTATTTTTTATTTTGGTTGGCAGCGATTTTTAGATGACGATGGAAGGCATGTTCTTTCGTCGGAAAGACTCCTTCCTTCACATCGTCTCGATAATGGCTAACAGCGGTTTTTATCGTTTCGGCGAGATTGGCATATTGCTTAACGAAGCGTGGCGAAAAACGTTCGTCCATTCCGAGAAGATCGTAGATGACAAGAACTTGGCCATCACAGTCAGGGCCGGAACTGATGCCAATCGTTGGTATCGAGACAGCGTGTGTGATTTCACCGGCGGTCTCCATTGCGATGCCTTCCAAGAGAAGGGTATATGCACCGGCTTCTTCCATCGCAAGCGCCTCTTTCACAAGCTGTTCACTTTGTCCGAGCGACTTTCCTTGAATCTTATATCCGCCCATCTGATGAACTTGTTGGGGCTTCAGTCCAATATGGGCCATCACGGGAATGCCGACTGAGGTTAGGGCCTGAACGGTTTCAACCATTTCAAGTCCGCCCTCGATCTTTACTCCCTCGGCGCCACCTTCCTTAATGACCCGTCCAGCATTCGCCAGCGCATCAGTAACGGAGGATTGATAACTCATGAAGGGCATATCGGCAACAACGTGGGCCCGGGAAAGACCTCGCTTGACAGCCTTTGTATGATAGATAATGTCTTCAATGGTCACTGGAATCGTGTCTGCATGTCCCTGGATAACCATACCAAGAGAATCGCCAACCAAAACCGTGTCGATTTCCGATTCGTCAATCAGGCGTGCAAACGTGGCATCATATGCCGTGAGCATCGTGATTTTTTGCCCCTTCTTCTTCATGCAGCGCAACATCTGAGTTGTAACTTTGTCTCGGCCTGTCATCGGTGTCTTCCTTAAAGGAGTTTAGGGTTCGTCCAAGAATAACTCAGGCATTTTCGCATCACATCTTCAGGTCAGATTTGGACGTTCTTCACTTACAAAATCCTCAACATAACTTGTTATGCCTCCGGTTTTGTTCGATCAGATCGTCCAAATCTGACCTAAATCTGAGCGCCAAAACACCTGAGTTATTCTTGGACGAACCCTCACTTTCCGATATAGTGGTGGTGGGCTGTTCCCTTTTTATGTTTCAGGATGGCATCTTTGAGGGTTGCCCAATCGGATGGACTCTTTACAATATCCAAATCGTTTGAATTAACGATCAGCAACGGGGTGTCTGAATATTGAAAGAAATATTCATTGTATGCGTTTGTCAGTTGTTCTAGGTAGCTAGTGCTGATCGGTTTTTCGTAGTTAATCCCGCGTTTCTTGATTCGTTGCATTAGAACCTCTGGCTCGGCCTGCAGGTAGACAACGATATCAGGTTTCGGAAGCTCGCGGTCCAAGAGATCAAAGACGGTGCGATAGAGGTTCTGTTCATCCTCGCTCAGATTGATTCCGGCAAAAATAAAATCCTTGGCGAAGGTATAATCGCAGATTGTCAGTTGATCGAAGAGGTTGTGCTGTTTGAGTTCGCGCTGTTGTTGGTAGCGGTTTAAGAGAAAAAAGAGCTGTGTCTTAAAGGCATTCTTTTTCCGGTCTTTGTAGAATTCGTTTAAAAACGGATTCTTTTCAACGGGTTCTAAGATCAGGCGTCCGTCCAAATCTTCGGTCAACATCTTGGAAACGGTCGTTTTGCCGGCCCCGATAGGCCCGTCAACAGCGATATAGCGGTGTGTGCATTGGTTTTCCATATGGAACGGCCTATAACAAATGGTTTATACAATGTCAATGTCCGTAAAAATGGGGATAAGCGACTCCATATTATAGAGTTGGATGTTGGGTTTTTGGGTGTTGGGGGTTTCTGAGGGTTTATTTCTTTTTCATCACTTTGTAAAAGAAGCCTTGGCTGATGCCGAGGTTTGAGATGGTCTGGTAGGCTCGGCCGTTGGTGGCCTTAAGTGCTGCCTCAAAGATCGGCTTGATATAGGACTTTAGTGTGTGGCCACGGGTATAGTGGAAAGGTTCGCTGTAGAGAGGATTTTCGCGGTTGTCCAGATCGAGCGCCTTGATTTTATTGTACATTGTCGTGGGGGCGACGCCGAGATCCTTCGCGGCCTGGCGTGCTCGAAAATCACTTGCTTGGTAGGCCTTAGCCAAAATGATGCCTTCATATTCCCGCCATGTGCGACCAGTTTGGTAGCGGTTTGACGGATCGATCGAAATTTCAGCCTGTTGCTCGGGTGTGGGCGGAGCGGTATCGTAGCTGGGTGTTGTTCCAGTGATATGTTGATAGATACCATAACTGTGCGGGACACAGCTATCATCGATTGTTTCGTTGGGCGCAAGTGCGGCGGCAACCGACATTAAGCTTTCGAGTTCGCGGATATTTCCGGGCCAGTTGTAATCCATAAAATGTTTTAGTAGTTCCGGATCGATTTTCTTTTCGCCCTTTGTTTCGCGGTTTAAAAAATGTTTAACCAAAAGAGGGATATCTTCGCGTCGATCTCTGAGTGGTGGAATGTGGAGTCGAATTTGACAAATACGCCAATAAAGATCTTCTCGAAAACGTCCTTCGGCCAATTCATTTTTAATATCTTTGTTTGTTGCCGAGATGATTCGGACGTCGCAGCTCCTTGGCTTGGTGTCACCGATCCGCGTTAGTTCTTTTTCCTGGATAACGCGAAGGAGCTTAACCTGAAGTGCCGGCTCGATCTCACTCACCTCGTCTAAAAAGATGGTGCCGTCATTGGCCTCTTCGAAAAGCCCCTTTTTATCTTGGTTTGCGCCGGTGAAGGCTCCCGCCTTGTAGCCAAATAGTTCACTCTCTATTAGATTAGAAGGGATGGCTCCGCAATTGATCGTGACGAACCGAGCTTTTTTTCGTCGGCTATTAAAATGAAGCGCTCGAGCGATGAGTTCTTTTCCAGTTCCCGATTCTCCAGTGATCAAAACCGAAATGTCGGTATCGACAATCTTATCGATCGTTTGCAGGATGTCGGACATCGGCTTGGATCGTCCAACGATATTTTCATAAGATTGTTCCGTAATAAAACCGTGAACACTTTCCTCCATGAGTTCCGAATAGTGTTTAATCTGACTATTCATCTCCTCAAGCTTGCCTTCCATCGCTCGACTCTTTTCTGAGAGGTCTTCGAGTTTTCGGGCCTTATCGATCGCAATTCCAATTTGGTCTGTGAAGGTTCTTAAGATGTCCTTGGGAATATCTCTAAAGGCTCCTTCCTTGCTTCGACTGTCGAGGTAGAGTGCGCCGATCACCTGTTTTTTGACAAAGATGGGAAGACAAATGAGCGATTTAAGATTCAGATTTTTGACGGATTGCTCGGCTGAAAAACGAGGATCAGATAACGCATTATCTGTTTCGATGATCTCTCCGGTCTTAATAGCCTCTTTGGCAAAGGCATGACTGATATCAACGCAAAAATCGAGATCGCGGGTGGTTTGGTGTGCGGCAATATTTAATTCCCCCATTGGGTTCTTGAGGACGTCGGCTGCAGATTCGGCTGAGACGAGATCGATGGCGTGGATTAATATCTGTTTTAGGACGGATGAGAGTGATTCCTCTGAGTTGATCATTTTGTTGATTTCCAAAATGGCGTGATAGCTTTTTTCCATATCGTCCTCCCGGGCGATTTTTTCACCTGTGAGCTTGGCAATGTCCGCGGCATCTTTGTCGTCGGTGACCAGAGTTCGTAGTTGTTCAATGGTCTCATGAAACTTTTCTTCTTCGCCCAGCTCGCGGAAGATGAGGGCGTCATCATAGAGAATGTGAAATTGGACCCAACGCTCTTGCTGAATATGGCCTGCGGCCTCTTTTGTTCTTTCGCTGGTTTCTTGTGCGCTCTTGAGGTCTCCCTTGTGAACAAAGATTTTCGTTAATTCAAGCTCTCCTCGAAAAAGAATATGCCAGTCGAAGAGTGATTTTTGTGCAGTGTTTCGAAGATAAAGGATGGCAGGGTAGAGTTCGTAATATGCCAGGTCTGCGTTTTCACGTGCAGATTCGATTAAGCCGATATTGACCGAGATGGCGGCGTGGCTCTTAAAGTCGCCCAGCTGATTGCTGAGATTTCGAGCCCGTTCATAATATTGCCGACTTTTTTCCAGTTCCTCTGGTTTTTTGTTCTGTTCGGCGCTCACATAATAGATATTGCCGAGACCGTTGTAGATACAGAAGAGGAGTTCTAAATCCTTGACCTTTCGTGATATGGCGGCGGCCTCTTCAAAACAGCGAGTCGCCTCATCTATGTTGGTCAGCGCGTGATGGGCCCGAGCAAGATCGTAGAGACACCGAGCGATCATCAGTTCGTCCTTGATCTCTTTGAAAAAATTGAGATCTTCATCAAAGATGGCAATGGCCTTTCCAACTTCTCCCATCTCCATGTAGACCATGCCAAGATGGTTGTTCGTTATGTGGGATTTTTTGTCGGGCGGTAGTGCCTTCCACGCCTCGCGTGTTTTACGATAGAGCTTTTCGGAGTGTTCTAAATCGCCCTCTTGGAGGGCCAGGTAGGCCTCCCAATTTTCGAGGATCAATTGTCGGATCGCGTCGCTTCCGATCTGATTGAGGAGCGCCTTACTGGTAATGAAGTTTTGGCGGGCACGATCAAGTTCTCGCAGTTTGATATAGGTGCCACCAATCTTGATCATATTGTCGACCTGCCAATTGATATTGGAGGTCTCCTCTTTGATCTTACTGAAGGCCTCGTTGGCATTGTTGAAAAGTTCGAGGGCTTTTTCGTAGTCTTGACTGATGAGGTAAGCCTCTCCCACCTTCATGTCGATGTCGATTTCTTCCTCGAGGGAGAGGACGTCCCGTTGTTTTAGTGCCAACTCAAGATATTCTATCGCCTTTCGGCCTACGCCCTGTTTAAGATATTTATCGCCGACCTCAAGAGTAGACTCGTAGGCCTTTCGTTTGTCACTTCCATTTCCGGTGTGGTGTGCAATGTCGTCTGCTGCCCCTCCAACCTCGGTCAAATAACTGGCAATCCGGTCATGATATTTTTCTCGAATCTCTGGCTCCAGCTCCTCGTAAACATATCCGGCGAGAAGTGTATTTCGAAAATAGTAAGAATATGCGGCCTCGCGAATCAAAATATCTTTCCGCAGGAGTTGTTCGATGGCCGGGCTGACATCCTCAATTTCTGTACAGGTGGTGATCTCATATGTGTTGGCTGGGTTCCCTGAGACTGCGAGCATCTCGACAATCTTTGTTTCATCATCACTTAGTTCGTGGGTGCTCCCCAGGAGCAAATCTTTAAGGCTTTCTGGAAATATCTTTTTGAAATCGATTCCGAGGTCGAAGAAAGAGGCCTCTCTCCAGCGGCCGCGGCTATCAAACAGCTCGCCACTGGTGATAAGCGATTTGGCAATTTCGGTGACAAAGAGCGGGTTGCCATTGGTTCTTCGTAGGATTTCTTCGAGGAGAAAATCGGGAACTTCTGCAAGGCCGGTCATGTTTGTGACATAGTCCAAGAGTTCCTCGCGATTAAAATTTTCAAGATGAATTGGGAGTGTAGCAAGCGTCTCAAATTCGGCCGACAGGGGAGAGTCTTCATCTAGGCTAAGTACGATCAGTGTAGACACCTTCGGAGAATAGGCCGAAATCTTTGCCAATGTGTTTTTGATTCGTTCGATAATTGCGGGTGTCGCCTCTAACCAGTCGACAGCGCTGATCATGAAGGTCATGATTCCTTCTTCGGCACCCAGGTGGTCGTCGATTTTCTTGAGAAGCTCTTCTGTTTCAATTGTGCTGTGGCCGTCGGCGGTTTCGCACGGGATTTCGTTGATCTGGGCGTGATATTTGACTTCCTCAAGGATTCGTTTTTTTCCGGTGCCGACCTTTCCGGTCACAACGATGGTTGCGGAATGTTTTTCGCCTTCCTTCAATTCTTTGATGGTCGATTGAATCCCCGCGACCTCCTCTTTTCTCCCGATAAAACGGCCCTTCTCGGGGATGTATGAGAGAAGGGTTTCGGACGTTTCTGTTTCAATGTTTAGGTTTCCGAGGAGATTGAGGTCTTGGATGACCTGGGAGGCGCGTTCGTATCGTTTTTCGGGTCGTTTCTCTAACATCCGTTTCAGAATCTGATCCACATAAGCCGGAACCTCAGCGTTGTACTTTGAGACTGGCGGGAGAATCATCATCTTCTGATTATCGATCGTTTTTTTAGGATCGCCGGTGCGGAATGGGTTCTTTCGCGCCAGACAGAAATACCAAAGGACTCCAAGTGAATAGATGTCGGCACGACCATCGGGACGTTCTCCCAGGATAATTTCGGGCGACATATAGGAGGGCGTTCCCATCAGTCGTCCCTTGGGGTCGAGTGAGGCCAGACCGAAATCGATTAATTTTAGGCGTCCGTCGTTTGTAACGAGGAGGTTGGCCGCCTTAATATCGAAGTGAAAAATTCGATAGGCATGGAGATACTCGAGGGCGCGCAGTGCCTGGACAAAATAATCGACAACGTATTTAATGTCGATATCGTTTGAGGCGTTGAAGATATCGCTCCCCTCAACATATTCGGTTGTAAAGTAATATTGCATCAGTTCAGCATCGAAACCGAAGTCGAGAATTTGTGCGATGTTGGGATGACTTAGATTTTTCAGGATTGTAAATTCGTTCTTGAAACAGATGAGGTTTCTTTCGGTCGGGTTGAGCGTGATATCGGATTTCAGAAGCTTAAGGGCGACCTCTTCGGCGTCGGGGTCCTTGGCCTTCACCAGGAAGACATCGCTGAAGGCCCCTCCTCCCAATGAACGAATAACTTCATATTTTTGATCAATCCATTTCATATAATATATTGTGGGCTTACCCCCGATACCCCTAAAATTATTGAACTATTCAATATACTATTTGAACAGGAATTGATCAACAGAATATCGGGGGTCTCAAAAGATAATAATTGTTCAAATATTGAAGATATATTCCCTTTTTGGACGTTTTATCTCTAATAAGTGCAAAATGTCCATAATACATCATAATCTGTCTATGATATGTACATCTATAAAAGGGACAATAATTGATAAGTCGTGTGATATTAGTGGGTTAAAAATATTTCGGTCTGTGGTATAGTTATTGCTGTAAGTAGTAAATGAATGGGTGTTATGTCTGAGAGGTTATTATGAAGAAGAGACTTACAATAGGTGTCGTGATCGGTATCGTAACCCTTGGAATCGTAGGATGTGGAGGAATGAGCGCGCCTCCGGTCTCGCTTCCGACGCCGGTCACTGGACGAATCACAATCTCGGCGCCAGATGCCGACGGGAACATTACGGTCACGGGTGAAAGCAATTCGGTCACCGCAAGCTCGACAGTTCTTGCCGAGAATGAAACGGTGACGGCATCGCTTATGGATCATATCATCTCTGCGATTATTTCGGAGGCGTATGCCACACCATCGACAAGCGACAATAGTTGCCCATCGGTCTATTCGGGGACGGGCTATCAATGTACAACGGCCGACGCCGAGGGTGCCTTTACATTAACGATTGCTGGGTCGGCGGGTGATTCGATTTCGGTCGTTTTAATCAATGCGTCGACCGGTGCTTTTTTATCGGATCCATTGACGCGCGAAGTTCCGGATGATGTTTTTGCCTTTGCCTATCCGATTGTCGATCTTGCCGTGGCGCCAGATGCGAGTGGATATTTGCTGCTTCTTGGCCAGGGGGCCACGACGGCCGATCGAGATCTGTTGACTATTGACCCTGCAGATGGGGTGGCGACAAGTACGGGGATCGAATTTCCAGCCAGTTTTGGTGCGGTTGAACATTTGGCCGTGGGTCCGCAACATTATACCGCTATTAGTTCATCGGATGGAAATGTTGTGGTCTATGGTGAAAGCATGTCGCTGGTTGGGACCCTAGATCTCTCGCTTGGGGTTCTAAGCAGTATTTGGATTGATGCGAATGACGTTTTGTGGGTTTCAAACAATGAGGCTCCACCATCCATTGTCTTTGTCGATCCCGATGTTATTGCTGATCCAGCACAGTTGAGGATACTGGATAGTGAGGGACACGATGGTAGCGTTATGGCGATGAGAGAGGGTACATATACGGCAGAGGATAATCAAGACGAAGTTGCTCTTGTTGCGTCGGCCGTAACCTTCCCGGCATCGTCATCGGGTGGTGCGATTACAAAGAGTATTATGATTTACGGTAAAGATGATCTTATTCATGAGGATGTGCCAGCGGTTCCTGCTGGAGAGTTGATACTAGGATCGACGGTCGATATTGCGGATATCGCCTTTGTAGATGAGGGGCACATGTTGATGTTGACCGATCAGGAGAATAGTACGATTAGTTTTTATAGCCTCACTGCGGCTGAACCGTTTTTTGTTAGTGAGCCAAGTTTTACCATTGCAGAGGTGGCATCGATCGGAACAGACGATTATGCCTTCCTAGAGAAACCAATGGACATTGCCCATGTTGGGGCGCCCTATGTCTTTGTGACGGCCCTGAATGGTAACGATGATCGCCAGGATAGTGTCTTGGTTGTGAATTTCGAGACGCAGGCGATCAAGGGTTCCCCCATTGAGGTTGGTCTGACACCTACTGGGATTGTCTATGACTCCGTCAGTGGTAATGCCTATGTCAGTTGCTCGACATCTCAGTCGATGGCAACGCTCGACGTCAGCACGATCATTGCCTCCGACTAACCCTATTTCCGCGATATATAAGTTCTTGTAGCATCTTACTTGGCAAGGTCTGCTTGGCCGGTCCGCCATGCCCTCTACCTTCCGCAATCTATTATATGGCCTTCGCTACTCGACGCCGAAATATAATTTGGTTTTCAAACAGGTTTCAGGATCTTCCTCTCCGTCAGCTATGAAACCCGAGAAAACCAATATCATATTTAGACGTCTCATGCGCTCGGCGATGTTTTAGCGGTCGGTAGTAGGCCATAGCTTCCCGTCTTGTCACAGACCTTGCCTCGTCCATTCCCGAGGAATTAGTGTGCGGATAGGAGCATATATGTGAAATGAGTGTATATTATTTGGATGTCCAAAATATATACACCTGTCTAATATGTGTTGAATATGCCCCTTGGATTGGATATCCCCATTTGGCTGAAATCATTGAATTATTATGTAATATTAAGGGGTTACTTCCTTTTGGCAACATGGTATAATGGTTGCATAGTATCTCAGTAGAGAGGTGGGATATGAGGAAAGGGATAAACATCGTATTGTTCGGTTGCCTGTTATTGACTGGCTTTATCCTGGGTGGTTGTGGTGGTGGCTCAAGCATTGGTGGTGCGGGAGCTGCCCCCCCGGTTGATATCCCGACGCCGGTCACCGGACGTATTACAATCTCATCACCAGATGCCGACGGTAACATCAGTGTGATCGGTGAAGAGGGGGCCGTGAGTGCCAGTGCGGCCGTCCTCGTCATCAATGAGGATCTGGAGACGGCATCACTTGATCGTCTTTCCGATTGGCTGGTCCGACCCGCCTATGCGAGTGCTGAATTCGACATCAGCGATCTTGAGACCTGTGCCGAGACAACGACAGGACACGAGTGTGGTACGGCCGATGAGGACGGTGCCTTTGAGATCATTATCTATGGTGAAGAGGGGCATACGATTATCGTTGTGATCATCGATAGTGAAACAGGTGAAGAACTTTCTGAGAGACTCAGTCGTGAAGTTCCGGTCAATATCTTTGTCTTTGATCAGCCGGTCTCCGATGTGATGGTTGATCCAGCGTCAGATGGGGATCTCTATGTTCTCATGAAGGGAACCATCAATAGTGATGGTGAACAGATCGACAATAAGATGGTTCATTTTACGGTATCCGATAAAACGGAGGCTGTGGATGAAATCAGTGGTGGTGTGAACGCTGTTGGTATGGATGTCAATAATAGTCATGTGGGCATTATCGACATTACGGCATCGGGATTAACTGGGTACTTTGGTGTTTTCCCAGATTTGGATACCTTTAGCGCGGTTTCTGTCTTTGATAAGGCGTCGCTGGAGTTTCGTGATTATTTTTATGGTTCACTGATTCAGCCGGCTGGAAATCTCCACCTAACTGTGCCGCATATGTATGCTATTAATCAGCGGCCTGGATATCTTTGTACGAAACTTGCATTTGATGATGGGGCGTGGGGTGCGGTGCAGATTCATTTTCCACTCTTAACTGGTAGCAGCGGAAACGATGGTTACTTAACAGCTGATGGACGTTATCTCGGATCTAAGGCGGTTGCTTATACAACAATTTTAGACACTCTCGATGGCAGTCAGATTCCGGCCCCAGAGGGTCTCATGGGAACATTAGCCTTTGTCGTTGATAAGCGCATTCCTAATGCTGATGGAGAGATAACGATTGAGCAACGTCTTGTTGTTGTTGCGGAACAAGACCTGTTGCTTTTCACGACTGATTTATGGCATCCATTCATCCATACAGAGCAGGCCCTGCCAGCAAACGCCGATGTGGTCGATCTGGAATTTTTGGATGCGGCTGGCGAATCGGCGCGCTTAATGGTCACCGATAAGGGAAATAATGCAGTCTATATCTATACGATTTCTGGGGGATCTACGATGTATGAGCCGGATGTGGGTACGGACAATGATCTTCCGATATCTGTCTATCGGGCATATTCGTTTGATTCATCCGTGACAATCACAGATGATCGAATGATTGCTCCACTTGAGATCTTGCATGTTGAAAATCGAGCCTTCGTGACGGCCAATAATGGTACAGATGAACGTATGGATTCGGTATTCGGAATCGACCTGACGACAAATGGAGTGATTGGTATGCTTCCGGTTGGTCTGATGCCGACAGGGTTGTCGTATGACGTTGATAATGATTATCTCTATGTCAGTGGTTATATATCACACACGGTATTCCGTTGGAGCCTCTCGGAGATAACATCCTCCGAATAGGGTAATAGACGAAGCCGCAGATTGGATTCCTCTCTTAACAATCTGCGGCTTTGTACACCCGTCCCAACCTCCGAGGTTAGAACGGGATTATACTCCCTGCTGTTCCAAAATTTTGATGGGAACGATCTGGATTTCGACGCGACGGTTTTTCTCCATATTTTCGGGAGAGGTGTTGGGAACGAGCGGTTCGCTCTTGCCGCGTCCCTCCGACGTAATGCGATCGGTGGGAATACCCTTCTGGATGAAGTAGTTTTTCACCGCCGCTGCTCGACGTTCGGAGAGTCTTTGGTTATAGGGCACACTTCCACGACTATCGGTGTGTCCAACCACCACAAAAGAGACATCCGGATATTTGCTGAGTTCCATATAGTCCTGATCGAGGACCTGATGTGAATCCGGCGTCAGCTTTGCGCTGGCTGTAAAGAAGTTAACACCCTGAAGGATGATCGTTTCGATATCCGTAATGGTGGTCACTTCTTGTTTCTTGATCGGGAAGGTTGCCGCTACTCCCCCAAAGACCCTGTACTTGGGGGCGCCATATCCGCCGTTAAGGCCGGCGCCGCCACCGATGTGAAGGTTGACTTGCTTATCGAGAAAAGAGGCCTTCAGACCTCCATTAACTTCCATAGGAGAGCTATTTTCCTTCTTTGCGAAACCATCGAACGTTGTAGAACCTCGAAATTCAGCCAAAACAGCGAGGCGATCCCTGATGACATCAACACTTCCACCAACGCCAAACTGGAGCTCGTTCCGAACATCGACCCTAGCCGTTGAGCCGGTCACCGTAATGGTTTCTCTCTTAACGTGTCCCTTATAGCCGACATTGACACCCACATAAGCGGGACCGAATTCCTTATCGACGATAATACGTGCGCCAAGATCGGCACTTCGATCGCCCACATAGTGATTGATATTGCCTGTGGGGGCGGTGACGAAGGGCATGATCGAGAGGCCAATTGGAAAATCGTCGGGATGAAGAGCGGCAATTTTGGCGTAAAAGCCGATATCTCCGATACTAAAATAGCTACGATATCGATTGAGGTTCGTTGCCAAGAGATGTCTGGAGCCATGGATTGGAACGTCAATTCCGGCCGTTACAATCTTGTGGAGTCCAACTTCGGCCGAGAAATCGGTCGTAATGAGGTAATCGACAATGGCACGAACCTGACTACCCGTTGTGAAGTTTCGGAACTCAAAAGGGTCTTCAGTATAGTTGGTCGAGAGGCCCAGCGTAAATTGCTTCGGTTCGAGTGTACGTGAGCCATAGATCGTGAATGTTCCGGTTGGGCCAATGTTTGGCCTGTCAAGCTGTACGTCGAGCGCCAGCGCTTCACATGAGGTCAAGAGTATTAAGGCTATAACTATCCGCGTGATTAGGCGTTTCATAAGTCGTCCTATCGATTATTTATTACGGTTCTTCTTTTGATGCCAGAGTCGTCTGAGTGAGAATGGGAAGGCAACCAGTGAGAAGAGGAGGATTGCTCCGCCCATCACATCATTGCTACCGCTGGCCAATGAGCAACCGGAACCGCTACCGCCAATGTTGATACCATCGGCGTCGTCGCTGGTTGTGTCGTCGCTCTCACTCGGTGTGGCTGTGTTGCCCAAGGCTTCACATTCGTCGCCAACGCCGTCACCGTCGGTGTCATCCTGGAACGGATTGAAGACCGTGGGGCAGTTGTCGGCAAAATCGACCACATCATCGTCGTCGTCATCTTTGTCACACATGTTGCCGATGCCATCGTTGTCAGAGTCGAGCTGATCGGTGTTGTCCACATTTGGACAGTTGTCCATGAAGTTTGAATACTTATCGGCATCCAGGTCGATGTCACACATGTCGCCAATGCCATCGGCATCGTAATCGGCCTGGTTTTCATTCGGAATGTAGGGACAGTTGTCGATTCCATTGATCACGCTGTCGCCATCGATATCGTTCGTGCAGATATCACCAATATCGTCACCGTCAAAGTCGAGCTGCTCAGGGTTGAAGGCGAATGTGCAGTTGTCGGCAAAGTTGTCAATTTCGTCACCGTCAATATCAGGATCACAGGGGTTGCCATATCCGTCACCATCATTGTCGGCCTGGCCGGCATTGGCTACGAAGCGACAATTGTCTTGTGCGTCCGGGACACCATCACCATCGTCGTCGCCCTGACACATATCACCCATTCCGTCATTGTTGCTATCTTCCTGGAAGGGGTTGTAGGCAAACTGACAATTGTCGAGTGGGTTCGGGAAACCGTCACCATCGATATCGGGATCGCAGACATCGCCGCGGTCATCGCCATCGGCGTTGGCCTGGTCTGGGTTGTAGTCGTTCGGGCAGTTGTCACCCCAGTTAGGGACGCCATCGACATCAACATCAGATGCGTCGGCTGAACAAGCATCACCGATGCCGTCGCCGGTCGTGTCTGTTTGGTCAACATTAGAAACAAGCGGACAGTTGTCGATGTCATCATCGATTCCGTCGTTGTCATCGTCATCGTCACAGGCATTACCATCGCCGTCACCATCGGTGTCGAGCTGGTCAGCATTGGCTGTGGCCGGGCAATTGTCGAGGAAGTCATAGACGCCGTCGCCATCACCATCGGGGATGTTTTCGCAGGCATCACCAACGTTGTTGTTATTCACATCTGTTTGGTCGGCGTTGTCGATCAGCGGACAGTTGTCAGCGCCATTTAAGACACCGTCACCGTCGATATCGTCATCACAGGCATCACCGAGGTCATCGCCGTCCAGATCGTTCTGGTCGGCATTGGCATCAAATTCACAGTTATCATCAACGTCGAGAACGGTGTCGTTATCGTCATCGTCGTCACAGGCATCACCATCGGCATCGCCGTCGTTGTTTTCTTGACCGGGGTTGTCGGCAAACTGACAGTTGTCAACGCCATCGGCAACACCATCATTGTCATCGTCGCCGTCGCAGATATCGCCCATGCCATCGACATCGAAATCTTCTTGGTCTTCATTCGTGTCGTTCACACAGTTGTCACAGACATCGCCATGGGTGTCTGCGTCAGCATTTTCTTGACCAGGATTAGCGATCAAGCGGCAATTGTCGAGATCATCGGCAATGCCATCAAGGTCAGAATCAACAATAGCCACATCATCGGTCGGGTCGGTCGGATCACTCGTCCAGCCGGCTGGGTCGCACGATGTATTGGTTTCATCACCATTAGTCATGCCACCCTGGTCAAAGTCGCCAGCCCATCCGCCGTTGACCGGATCGATAAACCAGTTAACGTTACAATCGGGAAAATTAACGAAGAAATCAGCATCATCCGTTGTCGGCGTAAAGAGCGCCGAGAAGGCCGATGTGTTGTTGTTTTCGTCAATGGCAATAAATGTATAAGTTTTCCCGGGGTGATACGTGTTCAAACTAAGTGTGTATGTAAATGTGTTATTTGTTGCTGTGACGTCGGTCACAAACGTGAGACCCTGTGGAACAGCGCTATCATCAGCAATATAGACTTCAACCGTGCTGGTCCCTGGAAGAACGAGTCCGCTGATCGTCCAGTTTGTCGCAGATGTCATTTCAGCACTGAAATCCCATGGTGCCGGCCAGTCCTTGTTGGCTCCGGCCAATAAAGTGATAGCACTCGTTGTGATATCACTAAACGAGTTGTGTGTAATCAGGTTAAAGTTACCCATAACCTCGATTCCGGTAGCGCTATCTGTAATCGTGGTATCTTGAATCGTATTGGAGCTACCACCAACAGAAATGGCTAGTCCACCTGGGTGCGTAACCGTGACATTTCGAAGAACGGCGTTTCCGTTGGCAAGCTGGATGATAGGTGTCGCAGCGCTGAGGCCAGGTTCACCAGTGATCGTGACGGTATTGCCACCCTCAAGCATGACGCCATCCTTGATCGGAATCGCAAAGGGGACCGTGACATTGGTAACCGCGGCGTCAAATGTAATTGGACTACAGTTCTCTACGATTGCCGTATAGGGGAGTGATCCCGGATTTGTTCCGGCGGCCTCTGTGATTGGATCACAGGGTGCTGCCCAGGCGGCCGAGACGTTGAGTAAACAGGTCAGCGTGACAATTAATCCAACATGCAATAGGTTTTTGTTTAAACGAGTCATCGTTTATCTCCTGTTCGAGTTAAGTTTAATATGCAGAGCAATCTTCCGGCGCATCGTCCGTTGCCGGATATTTCCATTCGCAGTCGTACCAGTTGCCGTTCAACTTGGCCTCACCCTGGACGTAGAGAACGTAGCTTTCAACAAAGCCTTCGATTGGGTCATACGCCATGACAACCTCGGCGCGTACGGAACCGACTTTTTCGTTCTCATTGAGTTCGGGAAGATCTGGATATTCGGTATATTTGTAAATACCCCAGATGATCTTGTTTTCCTGAATGATGTCGGCCTCAACCTGTGTATATTGCGTCATGACAGGTGTATCAATGATATCAAACTTTTTGGGCTCTTCGGCGCCGTCGAGTTTGTCGATAATGACTTCCATTGGGCTGTTGGCGCTATTGAAGAAGTCTGAGACATCGAGTTCGCCTTCGGCCAAAAGGGCCACACAAGCTGATGTAAGTGTTGGATCTGTTGGAAAACATTGGTCACCAGCTGGGTTGATCGAGAAATTGATGCCGGTCAATGGTAGTGATGGGACCGTATCTTGGTAATTAACGACTTCTTCGGTTGTGTCGGGGCTTACCTCTTCAATCGCGTCTTCGACGTCAGGGCTTACTTCTCCGATCGCATCTTCAACATCGGGGCTCACCTCTTCAAGGGTGTCACCGAATACATCGGCCACATCTTCAAGGGCGTCACCGATTGCATCGGTGTCTGGAAGAATCGCATCGGCTACTTCGGCAATATCTTCGAACGTGTCTTCAAAGACATCTCCCATGGCATCAAAGGCGTCTTCAACGTCTTCAGGAGTAAGCGTGTCGCCAGGTTTCGTGTCGCCAGAGATTGTGTCGCGGGGCTCTACGACATCGGGAAGAAAAGTATCAACCGAGACGTCGGTCGAACCGTAACCGTGAGGAACGGTGTTGTATTGGGCTCCGCCGTCGCAACTCGAAAGTAAGGTCGGAAGTGATGTGAGGGGGTTGACAAACCATGCAACCTGACCAAGAGCGTAGATGGGCTTGTACAATGTGGGCATCTCTGACCATCCGAAATTGTCAGCAACCTTATTATTTCCGTTTTTATAGAGATCGCAACTGATCTTGTTGCCATTCTCCTTACACATCAGGGAGAAGATGTTTTTATCTCCATTAGTAAACGAAACGTAGTAGTCGTGGTTGCCACCTTCTGGGAAGGTTCCCGTGGTCACATTCGACATCCATGTACACTCGTCGCTACTGGATTTTTTACCGCAATACCTGCTGAGCGCATCGCCAATTAAAAACATTGCATTATTCTTTACATCGCTGAGTCCCATACTATTCCTCCTCGCAAAAAAGTCGATTTATCTGATTGAAGCATCGATGAAGCCAAGAAAACCAGCTTGGAAATACTTTAGGTTTCCGGGTTCCACCATGTCTTTGTATGTATTAAATGTCGCCTTGACGCCCCATTTCATCTGGATTGGGCCGGCCTTGATTGAGACTCTGTCGGCCGATGTGTAGGCGAGATCAACGCCAAAGGGGTTGTCGATATCGTAGTAGTGATACATTCCGTGACCCCAGCCGAGACCGAGGCTAACTTTTCCAAAGGATGGAAAATCGGTTGCCGCTGTGAATCTATGGGATGATACGTCAGTAAACCCTTCGAGGTTTTCATTTTTGTAACTGTAGACGAGGGATGAGTCCCAGGCCTCGGGGCCCCAGTGAAGGCCAACACTGACGTCATTGCCTGTGATGTCTCCATCAACCTTCTTGACGGGGTCTTGCATGTTTGTGACGCCGTCTCTCGATTCGACCGCTGGTACAAATGAAGGTGATTCCTGTTTGCCATGTGTGAATCGGTAAGCCACGCTGAGCGTGGGGATGAAGTGCCCAATCTTTTCGGCCCCGTTGAGTTGTGAAGGTTTAAAGTAGGCTTGAAGGCCATATGAAAAGCGAGATCCATTCGTGGCCATTCCCTTGCCAAACGATTCGCTGTCATAATTGAAATAGTTTCCACCGGCTGATACGGATGGGCGGAGGCTGATCCAATTGGTGGGAGGTTCGAGGTTTACGCCGAGTTCGGCACCGCCACTGACACGATGACCTGTCGGGGTTGCCGCAGTGGCATATCTCCGCTGATCGTAACCGTAATCGATGTCCAGTTTCAGATCGGGTGTCACCCAGCTTCTCCAATTGGCATATGTGGTAAGACCAGTGCTAAGACCGATTGTATGGTCATTCTGGCTGATTCCATAATTTTTGGCGTAATCAAAGGCGAAGTCAGGAACGAAAAGGAATGTAACCTTGTCGTTTTTTGCAAAAAGTGGCAAACGTTTTCCGAATGGTGCGTTGATATCACCGCGGACATCGTAAAGAGATGGCTTCCATGCTTCACCAAATCTGAGACCCAGTGTAGCAAAAGGCATCTTGGTGTTGATGAGCGATGTCATTTCGGGATAGCCGTAATTGGTCCCACTTAGACCATCGCCGGCAGCGTAGCCGATACTACCAGTCAGATGAGGATCGAGGTAGCCTTTGATAAAGGAAAGAGCGTTTGATTTCTTGGCTGGTTCTTCCTTGGCCTTGACCTTGGCCTCTCCCTTGTCAGTCTCTTCGATGATCTTAAAGCCACTGTCCTTAGCGCCATCTGTTTTGGTTGCTGGCTTGGCAGGCGGTGCATCGCTCGTAAAATCTAGTTCGATAGGCTCATTGTCTACCTTTGGCGGATCATCAGTTTTGGCCGCCGGTTTGTCTTGAGTGGTTAATAGGTTTGCAAGATGTGATCCGATTGCACCAAGTGTCATGACTTACCCTCCTTATTAAATAACTTATTTACTGTTTGATTGCGTTGTCGCGCAGTGCATCAAAAAGTTGCTAAGAAATTGCGCGCGATCAAAAAAACCACCTGGCCAACTCCTCCCAGATGGTTTTCACTTGTCATACGATGTTGGGTGGACTTATAGGACGTTTCGCTAGGCTCTGCAAGCGAAAACTTATCCGACACGTTCAAAATGTGGAAAAAACGTTTCCTTTTGTCGTCATTATTGAGCTATCTACCTGATATTACTTCTTTTTTGCCTTTAGCGGCAATTTGATCAGGGCATACCCCACAACAGCAAATATAATGATAGAGAGATAGCCACCGATGCTTCTAACGACTCCCAGTGATTCTCTGCCCGTAATGACGTACGTGAGCGATGATACTCCGGCGAGAACCATGCCGGCGAGTATCACGCCGGTGATAGCCTCACCGGCAATAAATCCCGATGCAATCAGGATCCCCTTATTTTCAAATTGTCCACGCTCCGTGTCACTGAATTTCTTTCTGTCGGCTATCTTTGTCGCTATCATTTTAAAGATACCCCCAACGAAGATGGCGAATGTTGTTTCAAAGGGGAGGTACATGCCGACGGCGATTAACATCGGTGACGGCGCCTTTATCATGATGAAACTAAGTGAGAGGCACATGCCGATGATAATGAGTCCCCATGGCATTTCGCCAGCAACGATGCCAGCCGCTAGTTGTGCCATCAATCCGGCTTGTGGGGCTGGGAGAAGTTTGTCGCCGATGCCGATACCGCCCGCGGCGATATTTCCTTCATGGAGTATTATGATCGGGAAGATCAAAACGAATGATACGATCACAACACTTAAAATTTCACCGATCTCCATCTTCCATGGTGTGCCGCCGAGGAGATGGCCAACCTTTAGATCCTGAATCATGTCGCCGGCCATGCAGGCAACGCAGCAAATGACCGTAGCAATTGCGAGAACGGCCGCGACGCCACCAATTCCGGTTACGCCGATGAGCAACATGAGAAGGGCGGCAATGATCAATGTTGAGAGAGTGAGTCCTGATACCGGCTGATTGGAATTGCCAACGATACCGACGAGCCAACCACCGACGGCGGCAAAGAGAAAGCCGGTAATCGTCATGATGACTGCAGCGAGGATGGCGCCGCCGATGTTGTTACAGAAATAATTGAATAAGAAGACCATTGGAACGATCAGGATGGCCGCTGCAATCAAAATCCATTTCAGGTTGAGATCGATCTCGAGGCGGCTTTTCTTGACGGCCTTGTGGTCATGTTTTGCGAAGACGCCTCTGAGTGCGGAGCCGAGCGAATTGCGAAGTCCCCATAACGTGTAGAAAGAGCCGACAAGCATGGCGCCGACGGCGATGGGGCGGATCTGGTTATACCAAACGGAGTAGACAACATTTCCCCATTCGGCGGGGCTGCCATTTTTGCCGAGGTCAGCCATAATGTCAGGGTTTAGAAAGATGGCGAGTGGAATCAAAACCAGCCAGGCCAAGACACCACCTGAAAAGTTAATGGCGGCAATGCGTGGACCAATAATGTAGCCGACGCTCATGAGAGCGGGAGATGCGAGTGGACTCGAAAGGGTTATTCCCCCCTCATGATGGATCGAGGCCATCGATTCCTTGGCTGTAGTAAAATGGTGGATGACGGAACGGGGAAACTTAATGACATATTCTGTCACCTCTTTGAAGATGGCAAAACCGGTATGGTTTTTCAAAAGCTCGAGCAGAATGCCAAGTCCCATGGCGCCAAAAACCCAACGGGCGCCGCTTTCGCCCTTTTGACCGGAGCGGACGATTTCGTAACAAGCGTAACCTTCAGGGAAGGGAAGTTCGGCGTCGACGACGAGTGTTTTTCTGAGAAGGATGACAAAGAGAATACCGAGGACACCGCCAACGAGGATCAGTGCCGTTGTTTCCCAGTAATGGAACGTGGTCCAGAGGCGTTCACCACCGACCTTGACCATCACGAATGCCGGGATCGTAAAGATGGCGCCGGCGACAAGGGCCTCACCGACTGAGGCCGTTGTTCGTGCAATGTTTTGTTCAAGGACGGTGCCGCGCATAAAGGGGAGGCGGAATGCGGCGATGGCGATGACGGCGGCCGGGAAGGCGGCTGAGATTGTCATGCCGGCTTTCATGCCGAGGTAGGCATTAGCGGCGCCGAGAAAAATGGCCATGAGAATTCCTAAAACAATGGCCTTGAATGTAAACTCGGGCATTTTGCTATCTGCAGGTACATACGGTTTGTCAGCTGGCATGATCCCCCCTTGTTGGTTGGTCGTTCGTCGTTCTTCGTAGTTGACACATTATATTAGGTGATTGGGGGACTATGGCATAGTGGGGGAGAGTTTTCAAGTTTATGTATGGCTCGTCGGTTGAGGTTTCGAGGCCCGTATCGTCTATCGTCCGTCGGTTTTGTTGTTATTCATCGAGACGTCACCGAAAGACGCAACCGATGCGAGCGTCGATACCCAAACCGTATAGATACCCATTGACAAACAAGAGAGCTGACTATACAAGGCACTGGAATTTCAAGGAGGAAAATATGGATCAAGCCGCTGTTCAGCAGGTCATTGACGAAAAAGTGAAACCAGGTCTCGAAAGTCATGGTGGAAGTATCGATCTCGTAGAGGTTAAGGATGATACGATCCATGTGCGCCTAACCGGCGCGTGTGGATGTTGTCCGCATGCCCAAATGACGCTCAAAATGGGCGTTGAGCATATATTGAAAGACGCCTTTCCAGAGTTAAAAGAGGTTGTTGCTGTTGATTAAATGATCGTTAGTTCCAACTGCCGTTCTTCGGATACTTCTCCACGTTTTTCAAATTGGCGTCGGTCGAATGAAGGGATGAGAAGGCCGTGTGTACTCCATCGTTGTCCGCAGCGTTCGCAATAATTTTCTCCACTTAAACGTTTCGCGACTCGGATGCTCTTGCATCGGGGGCAACGTTTGTTCTTATTCTTTTTCGCTGGCATTTCGCGTTTATGCCCGAGTCATTATAAATTGCAAGTAAATTCAAAAGTAGACATCGGGGTCAGGCACCTTTGTCTACTTTTTAGTGTGGGTGGCAATAGCCTGGTCGAGGATGTCGAAGAAGGGGATTCCCTTGGTGCCGTTTGAAAGATAAAAGTCGAGCGGGTTGTATTTTAGTTTGTCGCCATCTTTTCGTGTGATTTCTTCACCGATGGCCTTGACAATGGTTGGCCAGAATTTCTGTGGAATGCCTCGAACGGCGAGATGGACAAAAATTTCATCTTGAAAGTTTTGGTTAAATTTGACGTAGTGTTTGACGTAGAGTTCTTTCAGTTTTCGCTTATAATTTCGCTCTGTCATTCGGTAGTAGGTGTCGGACATCGTCTGATATTGCCACGAGAGACTATGGGCACTGTAGTAGGCCTTGGCCAGTCCCCAATCCTGGTTTAGAAAGCCCTTTACATCCCAACCGATCTTCTTTCTGAATTCGCGGAGGACAATCCAGAGGTTTTCGATTGTCAGTAGGCTGAGTCGTTCCTGATCAAAGGTTCCCCATCCGCCTTTTTTTGCGACCTCCCGGATCTTTAGCGAATAGAAGTCAAAGAGACGAATGTAATACTGGCGTTCCTTTTCAGACCATGTTGGTTGGCTTTTGGGGGGTGCCGCTGGATCGGCCTTGAGCTCATAGCAGGTCCAGTTGTAATAATGTTTTTTCTTTCCGCGCGTCAGGCGATCAAATTTATCCATGTGATCGACGGCCGCGGCATCGACTTTTTTCATTGCCTGATCGATGGGATCAATTCGATAGCCATCACTATAGTAATAAGAGAGCTTGTGAAAGACAAGGCCGCCAAAGAGTGAGAAGATCATGTGGGTGCCCGCTGAGTAGTTGGGCAATTTTTTTGCGTAAAACTCTTTAAGCCCTTGAACGTATGGCGTGTTGGGCGGTTCTGTTTTTGGAATAAAGGCGTGGCGTCTGCCAGTAATCTTAATGTCATAGGGTTCAATGAGACGTGATGGCGGCGGAAGGAATTCAGGGTTGGCTCCATCAAGGCCAAAATGTTTGGCTTGGCCAGCTGGGCGACCCTCCGTGAAGACGGCTATTGTTCCGAAGCGATTTCCGCATTTACTTCCCTGGGTCTGGCGAAAGAATTTGGCGAGGAGAAACTCGGCCTCGTTTGAGTCGACATAGCGTCCACAGACATGTTCGAGTCCGGATGCACAGAGTGCCGCTTGATAACAATTGGGTCCAGGGGTGGCGCCCGTCTTCCAATCCTTGTCGGGGATAATCTTTGGTATCGTTTGTGTGACATCATAAAAACGCCAACCCATTTTGTCGGCGAACTCCTTGGGGGGCGATGGAACTGGAGTTGGGGCATTGGGCCTGGGGCCAACCGCATTTGCAATCATCGACAGATCGCCGTTCGGGTCGGCGTAGACCGATGGGTCGAAGCCAATGAAGTAAGAGCCCTCTTTGGTCGTTGGATGACAGAAGGCAACGCCGGGGCCGGCGGTAACGCACGAATGGATAGGAGTTTCAGACATGCCATCAAAATAGCATTCTATTTATCCGACGTCAACACCGTAACACCCTAAGGGTGTAAATTTACACCCTTAGGGTGTTGTAGGTGGCGGTCGATTTGGGAGATTCCCAAAAAGAGACGTTCGTCACGGGGAATCCGAGTTCTTTGGCGGACTCAAAAATGAGTTTGGCGAGGTGTTCGGCGCTGGGGGGGGAGTGGAGTTCGAAGACATCTTCGCCGGCCTTTGTTAATGTGGCAACCATGGGGTCACCTGAAAAGAGGATGAGGCGATGGTCGAGTGTTTCGTCAATCCATGCACCGATTTTTGTTTTGAGTTCATTGAAATCGATGGCCATTCCATTTTCAGGGAGGTCGTTGACATTGCAGCTGACTTCTACACGTGCTGTGTGGCCATGAATGTTGCCGCATTTTCCAGGATAGTCGTGAAGGCGATGCGCATAACAGAATTCAAAATGTTTTGTGACCGTATACATGGTTATTTAATTCTCCTTCCGCCGTCGACATAAATAGTTTGTCCTGTGATGTAATCGCATTCGGCGAGATAGATGATTGTTCGCGTTATATCGTCGACAGATCCTTCCTGTTTCAGAAGTGTCGATTTGATTGCCTTGTCATGCGTTCCTGGATCGGTATGTTCGGGTGGTAATATTGGGCCGGGACAGATTGCGTTGACCAAGATATTTGGCGCGTATGTCTTTGCGAGTCCACGAGTTAGCGTGAGAACGCCGCCCTTCGAAATGCCATATGGAAGAAACGGCGCGGCAGGGGCCTCGGCGTAACTGTCTGCCACGTTGACAATCTTTGTCAGATTTTCCCCCGATTGATTGGCCACAGCGCGTGCAAAATAGAAATAGGCCTTTAGATTAATATCAAAAAAGGCCTCGAAATCTTTATCCTTCACTTCATCGATTGGGGTTGAGTAGAAAATCGATGCATTGTTGACGAGAATATCGATTTGGCCAAATTGTTTGATGACGTCGTGAACGGCCGATTCGACCTTTCTCGGTTTCTGACAGTCGGCCTTTACCTTGATCGCTCTCTGTCCCATTGCCTCGATTTCGGCAATGAGCGCCTCGGCCTCACTCTTGGACTGATGGTAGTGAATGGCAACGTGGCAACCCTCGTTTGCGAGGGCCAGTGCTGTGGCACGCCCCAAACGGCGGGCACCACCCGTAACCAAGACACATTTTCCGTTAAGTTCCATGCGGCGGAGACTAGGTTATTTTTCTTGGCAAATCAACACTGAAAAAACGTGGTATAGGGTTGCGTTTTCGATGCTCGTATCGGTTTCGTTTATCGGTATTCGATCCTAATAATTCTGTATTAAGGCTGCGGTGGGGCCATTTGGAGGGGGATGGTTATGATGGCGTCTGGCTCGTCTACTGGTGAGACGAGGACCATCATTTGTCCGAGGCCCAGTTCTTTAAAGATGAGGAGGGTTTCGTGAAACTGCTTAACCGATGTCAGGCCGCTCGTGCCAATCTGCTGTGGTCCGAGGATTTCGCGGAGGATAAATTTTCCGGGAAGCAATTTGGCCGCGGCTGCCGGTGAGTTTGGTAAGACATCGGTAATCAAGAGTTTGTTCTTTTGAATCTTGCTGACACCGATTCCCCATTGCTGGTCAATCAGGTGGTCTTTCTCTTTTTGCTTTTGAATTTTATCCTCAAAATAGTGAACATGAAGCCATGGTATTGTTTGGCCCTTGTCATTGGTATAATGGGTCTTGCGATAGACCGTAATTCCGATTGGTGTTCCAGGCTTATTTATTGTTGCCCATCGTTGGACGAGATTTCTCGGGTGTGCATGCGCGTTGCTGATCAAGAGATCGTTTGACGGCTTATTCGGGATCTCCATCTTAATAATAATATCTCCGGGGAGGAGTCCTGCTTTTTCGAGGTCGGAACCGGGTTCTACCCAGACGACTTTGGCACCGATATGTCCGACAACCTTCTGAAGATCTTTGTCGTTTCGTGCGTAGTGTCTAAGAAGGATTCGATCTTCTGGATTGATTGGAACAACTTCGAATGGAACAGTTCCATCGTTGGAGACTTTTCCCGAGATAATATCTCTTGCAATCTTTTTGACGACATTGCTTGGATGGGCAAAGGCGGTCTTGGCGCCGGAGAGGCCCCAGGAATTCATTCCGTAACATTTACCATCGGCGGCAACGAGCGGTCCTCCACTATTGCCTGGATCGATCGCGGCATCGGTTTGAATATCGAGGATACCATAAAATGCTGTCGTATTTTGTGCCGGATTTGAGACAATTCCTAATGTCGTGACCTTTTCAAATCCAAAGGGATTACCAAAGGCCATAACAGTTGCCCCTTTTGGAAGCTTGCTGGAGTCGCCCATTTCAAGAAGGGGATGTTTGTGTGGCGATTTAACGGCAAGAACGGCAAGATCAAAACTTGAACTGCTTCCGACGAGCTGTGCCGGAAGTGAGAGAGTAGCCGAAGGGCTCGTTGGATTAACGGCCTTGACCGTAAAGCTTTCTCCACCCTCGATGACATGATGATTGGTCAAGATCAGGTATGTAAATGTTTTATCTTCATTGGGTATCGTTCGGACAATGTGAAACCAGCCGGAACCGACACCCATTTTCCCCTGCTTGCTGACCTCAATTCGAACCGTCTTGGGTTCCGTGATTTCGATTAATTTTTGACGTTCTTCATCGAGACGTTTAGTAACCGAGAGAAAATCATTTGGAACGGAAATCTTGGCTGTTTTGGTTTTGAGGTTCCCCGTATGTGCTGCGGCCAAAAGTGCGGCATATGTACTTTGAAGTGGGCGATCGCTGATGAATTTTTGAATATTTCCGGCGGCATCTTGAAGCTGGATCCAGCCAAGACCGGCACGTTTATCGCTATTCAAGTCACACTGGGAGAGAATTTTTCCACCATCGCCGTCGTTACAGGCGGACGCGATCAATTTGAGCCGAGCAAAGGTTTGGAGCGGATTGACGGCGGTATACGTTTCAGACATTCAAGACCTCCCACTACGTATTATGAGACGCACATTATAGTGGTGTCGGATAAATTATTCAAGACGATAATTTTTTGGATATTTTGATAGTGCGAAATGGGGCCAGCGATGTCTATGAACAACCCATTGAATTGCCGCAGTTGAGACAGCGATAACAGCTGCCATTTCGAACAGTTAAGTGACCGCATTGTTCACAGAAGGGTGCATCTCCCATCATCGTCCCCAGGTGTTTGGAGGCGCTAGAGGTCGATTCCTTCTTTGTGGCGCTGGAGAGCTGAACGACAACACCCGAACTTGTGGCCTGTGTCTGAAGACCGTCAACAACACCGGCACTATCGGTCCGTTTGGCGACAACAACGTTTGGCGGCACGGTTTCTTTTTTCGGTTCTGGAACGTCCTTTTTGACCTGATCGGCGTTAAATGTTTTTGGGACAGCCGGATCGGCAATCTCGGTCGCCTTGGCCTCTGTCTCCGCTTTTTTCTCTGCGAGGCGTTTCTTCATC
This sequence comes from uncultured Pseudomonadota bacterium, assembly GCA_964462555.1. GTDB lineage: Bacteria > UBA10199 > UBA10199 > CAYWXY01 > CAYWXY01. The sequence continues at coordinate 27,376 of CAYWXY010000016.1, forward strand.
TGCTTAATTTGCGTCCGAAGGTTGACTGCCAGATCTTCTTCGTTAGGTTTGACCTGAACAAAGTCGGTCATTCCGAAATATTCCATACCGAGAACGCGGAAGATAAAATCGACAATCGATGTCGCCATCTTAACGTTGGGGTGATCGACGGGGCCCGATGGTTCGAAACGTGTGAACGTAAAGCAATTGATATATTCGTCCAGCGGAACACCATATTGTAGGCCGAGGGAGATCGCGATCGCAAAACAGTTCATCATCGACCGAAAGGCGGCCCCTTCCTTGTGCATGTCGATGAAGATTTCACCGAGGGAGCCATCATTATATTCGCCGGTTCTAAGATAGACTTTCTGTCCGCCGACTCGGGCTTCGACTGTGAATCCGTGGCGGGTCTTCGGGAGGCGGCGACGTTTAAGTGCCGGGACAG
>CAYWXY010000017.1:0-8715 GCA_964462555.1 uncultured Pseudomonadota bacterium
ACCGAAAGAAAGTTTGAGGAGCTTGAGGCACTAATCGATGCAATACCAAGAGATGAACTCGACGACTATGTCTCCCAAGTTGGTATCATGCAAAATGATCCCGACGATCCCTTTACAACGCGAGGGTCACATTTGGGTCAGATTGCTGTCTATATGAAATCGTCGGCCGATCGAGACCGTGAGACAAAGGAATTGATTGAAGAGCTTCGTGAAAAGGCAAAGGATTTTGAGGGATATGACACGTTAACCTTTGAAGAGGTGGTGCCGGGGCCGCCGGTCGGAAAACCGGTTGCGGTGCGTCTGCGCGGCGAGAATATGGACGAACTGAGGAGGATAGCAGCCGATGTGGAGGCGAAACTCGAGGCGATTGATGGTGTCTCCGATATCAAGACCAACTATGAAGAAGGGAAGAGTCAATTTCGTGTCGTCGTTAATGAAAATGAGGCGGCAAAGGCAGGTCTAATGGTTGAAGATGTCGCGGCGGCCGTTCGTTTTGCTTATGATGGTGGTATTGCGACAAAGGTTAAAAAGGCGGATGAAGAGATCAATGTCCGTGTACGCTTTCCATATGAATCCAAATATGACGAAACAACATTGGGCCGTGTGAGAATTCCGAATTCGAGGGGTGGTTTGGTTCCTCTTAAGTCGGTTGCATCATTTATGGAGAAGCCGGGAGTTTCAGCGATTCATCACCTGGATCGCCGCCGGACCATTTCAATTACTGCCAATGTGGATCAAGATATCATTACCTCCATCGAAGTGACTGAAAAACTAGCTAAGGACTATAAGGGTTTCCAGGATACCTATCCCGGTTACACGATTTCGTTCGGTGGTGAGTACGAAGAGACAGCAAAATCGATGAATAGTTTGATGAAGGCCTTTCTTTTGGCAGTCGCCCTGATCTTCTTAATTTTGGCAACCAACTTTAAGTCGGTTGTTCAGCCCTTTATCGTCATGATGGCGATTCCCTTTGGTGTGATCGGTGTTGTCATCGCCTTCATGATTCATAGGGAGCCCCTGAGTTTCTTGGCTCTCCTAGGAACAGTCGGTCTTTCGGGTGTTGTGGTCAACAGTTCGATCATCCTGGTCGACTTTATTAATGATCGGCGCCGTGCTGGCGCGGAACGGATGGCCGCGATTGTTGAATCAGGTCGTACGCGCCTTCGTCCCGTTTTGATCACGACAACAACAACCGTTGCCGGTCTTTTTCCGGTCGCTTATGGTCTCTGGGGTTCCGATCCTATTTTAATTCCGGCGGCCCTTGCGATTATGTGGGGACTCATCTTTGCGACGGTTCTCACGCTCCTCGTGATTCCATGTTTCTACGCCATTCTCGACGATCTCTATGAACGCCTCAGCTTCCTCAAATTTTGGCGCAATGGAAATGGGTGAAACGGGTCACGGAGCAATTAACTGTCACTTATCCACAACCCCTCTGAATCCGGTCACGGAGCAATTTTTTTGCTAACCTTCAGAAGTTCCCCTTCTACAATATTTCTATAGCTTTTTTGTCTTAATTTGTCTGTGTTACCAAGGCCTAAATACGTCGGAACAGGAACTAAAAGAGGATCAGACTTTCCGAATGCATAGTAACCATATGAAGACCAATTTGCATCTTCAGGTCTTTCATGCTTTCCCGCACGGACACCATTTAAATCGATATAAGCCATAACCCTTAACATATGAAGATCGCTTTGAATCATAGGCGAGAGAAGTCTATCCATGACAACTTGCCCACTGCCATTCATCACTTTATTTATTTTTCTGGAGAAAAGGTTATTTACGACACGAAAGAAGGCGGAGAAAGCCTCGACTGTAAGTAATTTGCCTGTAAGGTGAACGTGGTTATCCATAAAATGATAGGCATGGAAAATCATGTTATATTTATCTTTATATTTGAGGAGTAAATTATAGTACAGTTCTTTGGCCCATTCGGCTTGAAGAAGCCATCTTTTTCCGTGGCAGCGCCAGGCAGTGTGAAAAAATGAATTATCTTCAATAACGAGTTGTCTTGGTTTTCTTGACATGTTGGCCAAAGCAGCAAGGATTGTGCCAACATTTAGTCACGTAATAACAGGGTGTTATATGTGTCAGCATTCAGAAGCTATAAGAAAACAGGTCAGAATAGTTGCAAATCTGACATCAATTGCTCCGTGACCGAAGTGAAAATACTGTGGATAAGTGACAGTTAATTGCTCCGTGACCTAATTCACTTCCGGGGGTTCGATGGAGAGATCTCCATCACGAAGGGGTGGAAGGTCGCGGTAGCGGAATGTCAAACTGTTCCCTAGGAAAAATGAGGCCCCGGGCCAGGGGAGAATGGGAGTAATCGTTAGTCTCTAACTAGGTTTAAGCTACTCACCCCAATACCACCAATAGGGGAAAGTGTCGCTACCTTTGGAGTCGATTGAATTCTTTTCATCCGTATATTCCGTTGGGTTTTCGCATACCGATTGAGAATTACCAATAAACTGCCCAGGTAGAGTGACGAAAGGTTCCTCTCCATTTAAAAACGCCTGGATAGAATCATTCCAAAGGCCTGAACCTGTGAAGCCAGGGTATACGCCACAATCATTGAAAGCCAAATAAGAGGACATATAGGTGAGTTCCATCTTTTCTATGTCAAAGCGAAACGTTGGGAAAATGGTTAGAGCCGTTATCGGAATTAAAGGACAATCAGGTACTCCGGTGAAGATATCAGACATATCAAAGTCGCATGTCTTGGCTGACACATAGTCGGGATCCAGCAGTCGTGGGCATCGAAATGTAAAAGATTTGTCCCAACTATCCCATTCTTCCATAAGCGTTTGCTCGTATACGGGTTCACCCACGTTATTATCTTCGACTACTTTATCCATAAAATAACTAAATTGGGGCTCATATGTAAATGATGTGCCAAATGGTTCTTCTTCGCTATATGTATCTAACATTTCACATACGGAATCTGCGATAAGTCTTTGTGTTTCCCTGGACATAATATATGCAAATTCCCATTCATCATATGTAGGGCTAAGGCAGATCTTGGGTTTGCCCGAACCAAATACATGTGTGCACTTTAGGTTAGACATGCAATCTGCATCTATGATGCACCCCGCACCTGTAATTCCCGGAATGCTTTTTATTTTATCGAGTTCAGTTTCGGGATTTGGGATAAGACCATATAGGAAGTTATTTAGTGCGGTGCTTTCTTCCACATTAAGACATCTGAACTCTTTGACTTTTGGAGATCTGCTGATTGGTGTACATATAAGTTGTGTGCCATAGTATGGAATGCATGGATTTCCAACCATCGATTCAGCGCATTCATCGTAATGTTTATATGTTTCTAAAAAAGATGGATTGAGAGACTTTGCGATATTGTCAATATATTCATTGTCATTTGCGTCGCAGGTCTTCTTTAGTGCAATTGTCACCTCATCCGAATCCGTATCAAATGATTTGGTTTCATAGCATGTTTTTTCTATCTTAACGGTGTATGTTTGATCGGGACCAACGGCTGCGATAAATTGACCGTCGACACTTGTTTTGCCAGAAATATAGTTTCCATTACTGATGCCAAATGGGGAGGACCAAACAGCAACTTTAGCATCCGAAATTGGTTTTGGCGCGTTGCATAGGGAGTCCATAGGGAGGCAGAGTTCAAATTCTAACACTTTGATAGATATCATTTTCACCATATCTGAGGGGTTCTTATCAAGGAAGGAGTCAATTTTCTTATGTCCCGTTATTTCTGATTTGTGACATCTGGATTTACCCCCCTCAGAATTACCTCGAGGGTTGTTGTCCTTGGCAAAGGCATCACAGACATATCCCAGCAAGCATATTGTCACGAATAGAATAAGAACCTTTTTCATAGCTACCTCCTCATATAATCGTAGCATTTAACAATATGATATTATCGGCCGGCTGAAGGGTCCAAGTTGTGGTGGAGGGATGAAAAGCGTTTACGGAAGTAAACGTTTTCCCTAATTGCTCCGTTCCCTTTAGGAAACATAAATATATATAACTCCGCAACAAATCTGTTTTTTAGCCGAGAGATAGACTAAGTAGAGCGAAGCGTCTTTTCATGAAAGGAGAGGTTATGGGAGATTGCAAAACTCGGTTAGTGCCTGAAGATAAAATTCCAGTGGGTGATACGACTAGTCATCTTCTTTGGGAAAGTATGTTTGATACGATTGGTTGGAAGGTTGCTGAAGGCAAACATGATCCGCAGCAAGAGGTGAAAGAGTACGATGAGGAACGATATGATCTTCACGATGCGGTCTATGCGGCAAATGGCGTGAATGTTTGCAATGTGAGGGATGAATACTGTTTCTCAAGTCTCCAGCTGCCGATCTATCGTTTGATCTCTGCAGTGAAACATGGCGCTGAGGGTCGGGTGTTGCCGAATGCCGAGGTAGGAAAATCATTCACACTGAAGTTGGGAATGGATCGGTATGTGACGTTTGGTTGGAACGGAAAACAGATTCATGTCTGTGGCGAATACCAAAGGGGGGACAGACCTTCCATGCAGGGTTCGGGAAGACATCATCGCTATGATAAGCACGGCAGAAAAACTCGCGAGATGTCCATAGCCCCGGCGGTCTCATACATCATGGACTATATTTACCCCGCCGATAGCAAAGGGGACGGGATTAAATTATCCATCGTAAGATTCGGCAAATCACATGCGTATGATGAGGCGACATTCGAAAATATTGATCAGCATTTTTCCGCGCTAAAGACGCAGTATATTGTGCGGAATCTGGAGGGGATGATCGGTCCCGCTGGTGTTGTTGAGATAGATGGAGATCCCTTGCAGGGTATCGTTTTCGAATTTGATCGTGGAACAGCTCAAGTGACCCCCGACAAGATTGAATTCTGGGGTGAGGTGGGCAATAGATATGAAAAGGTACCGGAGGAACTTAACGACTTGGCGCTTCAGATCCTGGGGCTCGTTCGAGCGGCCGCAAGACCATCCAACAATGCAGAGATGAGAGAGACCCTCTTCAAGGCATTTTCGAGAAGAGAACAGAGGAAATAGATACTCTAATTCACTTCCGGTGGTTCGATGCTGAAATCTCCATCACGAAGGGGTGGAAGATCGCGATAGCGAAATGTCAAATTGCTCCCTAGGAAAAATGAGGCCCCGGGCCAGGGGAGACTATCTCCAAAGTGTGACATCAACCCCAGCTGTACCGGTTGAAACGTGGCCTCCCATCGACTCCACGGTTTGCGGAACGAAAATGAGACTGGTGTGACACCGAGTCTGAACGATCCCCCAACATCTCCTGAGTCGGTCATAAATAGAAGTGAACCTGAAAGATCAACTCCCAAAAAACGTGCATCAAAGGAGTCCCACTGTTTGCGCGGTGTTGCAAAGAGGCTATCAATGCTTAGTCCCAGGTTCAGACCCGCAGCATCAATATGATCTCCATCCGCACCACTTGTGATCATGGAGGCGCCGATCAAGAGGTCAAAATAATAGTGCATGCCATAATATTTCGCAAAATCGAGATTGACATCGAGGCGATGATAATTTTCAAAACCATCGCCCGCGACGACCGTCGGAATATAATTAAGTCCGAGGCCATAGGCCGTGGGTTGGTTTGCAATCTTCGTAGAGAGTAGGCTGATGACAGTACCGCCCATCCGCCCGATTGCCGTAAGAAGGCTAAGGCTACTCGGCGTGTCGAGATGTTTTCCAGCCTCTTCCATTACGAGTTGTTCAAAAACAATATTATAAACGTCTTCCTCTGAAAGATAGGTGCCATCCGACCTTGGCTTGGTAACGCCGGGAATGGCATTGATATGGACCGACTTGCCCTTCAGTTCATTGGCCCGGCCTTGAATGTCAGTCGTTGCGGGGCCCCAAACAACCTCAATATCCTCTTTATCCTTAAATGACATGTCATCTAAATTTAAATTTCCAACGAAGGCGAAGTCATCCTCTTCATTGTCCCCCGACACGATGTAGATTTTATTGTGGATTTGCTGGTTGTTTGTCTTGATCAACGGGACCGTCTTGCCCGTTCTGGGATCGGTCTCGACACGTTTTACGATGTGAAACTGGATCGGGTCTTCGTATGAATCACTCTTCCCATCGGGCGATTTGTCGCGAAGTTCACGGAGCCACTGAATGAGCTGAACGATCTTCGTTGTTTTAAATTTATCGAGAGAATCGACAACGAACTTGTTGCCGCCGGTAATATACGTAATCTTACGGCCGGTCTTTTGGGACACGCCGGCACTTCCACCGAGAAGAAGATGTTTGAGTTCGGCCTCCCACTTGGGATGCATACTATAACTATTGACGATCGTCAGCTCCTTGGCCTCTGGTGCATTATTCCAGATGGCGTGCCAGAGCATCGCGGCCGTCGAGATCCCCTTCCAGGGATAGCGAACGACTGTCCAGATCCGATTGTCGCCTTTGCCGTTCGTTTTTGAAGGTAGCTGACTCGGCATCATAAGTTTTCGTGTGTCGGGACGCGCCGAGATCTTGAAATTATTTGTCATGCTGGTCAGGATCGACTGAGCCATCTGATGAACGGCCGGACCCTGAACAAAGAAAGTGTCATCCTCAAAATTTCCAGTGGCGCGACCAAAGAGATCCTCCAGAAAGTGGGACGTGCGATGGCGTTTATAGTTAGAAGGGCCAAACATTTTGGTTCCCGGATGACGTCCACCACCCAGCCCAAACCATTCCTTCGTCTTTCCGTGTTGAAAAACAGCAAACTTCGTGTGCTTACATGGAATCAACTGGTTAAAGGGTTGATAACGATGATACAGCGGATCAACAACGCCATCTTTGTCTTTATAACCATACGTGGTCGGGACAACCGTCATCCAGAGACCCGACTGTTCAAAGATGTCCATGGCAATGCGTCCATCATGATAGCCAGACGCCGCCGCGTATTCAAAAAGGGTGGTCTTGTCGAGAACCAGGTAGATTGGTACTCGAGGGGTTTCATTTACATATGCCAGAAGTTTGGCAGTGGCCATTCCATCCTTTTGATCCAGCGTTTCAAGCCCTTGAAGGAGGATCTGCTGAATATCTGTCTGTGACGTGATTGTCTTATATTTATGCGCACGGGCCTTGACCATCTGAAAGAGGGCCTTTCGTTTTTCATAGATTTCTTTGTTGCCCGGTTTTTTCGTGGATTCCTTGATGAGATGGATATAGCGATTGATCAACAGACGCCACTTTGGATTCTTGCTGTGGTCATCCTTGTCGACGGCCATTAACGATTTACGAAAAGCCTGAAGTTTTTCTTTGTCGGTCGGGTTCGTTGTCTCAGTGATCGCAGCATCGATCAGTTTTAAGACACGACGGTTCCACATAAACTTAGCCTTGAACGCCTTGTCGGCAATCAACATGGCGAGTGTGAGCCCCTGTTCATCACTGTGCCAGGCGTAGGTCTCGAGAAAAAGGGCGCCCCGCGCGCCGGTTGCTCGAATGGCATTGATGAAGGCCTCGAATGCGGCATTGTTATGATTTTTGTTTTTGTGATCCAGAAAATAGGCAAAATCGTTTCCGTCAGTATAAGGGGTCGCGGTTGCCGTGCTGATCAACCAGCTCATCCGTTCTTTATAAATATCACTATCCCGTTTGGCGACAATGGACCCGACCTTATCTTTGAATCGTGTCAGATTTTGCTCGCTTTCGAAATGAAACAAGAGCGGCGTGATCTTATCCGTTGCGGGAAAGGGACCTCCCTTTCCAAACGGGGTAGCCCAATCAGGGATAAGGATATCTTGTGGATCAAAGAGGCCGGAGAGTTTGAACGCTTCGCCCACAACCTTTGAAAAACCGACACCCGCAACAAGCGGAATACCACGAATAGCGGCCATGTGTTTTAGATATTCGGCCAGGAATTCCTGACGACCCAGATCGGTTTCAAAATAGTCAGAGAGCCGGAAGCTATTGTGGACAACGCTAATCAGGTGCTCGTTGCTATTGAAAAGCGCATCCAGACGATCCTGCGCATGAAGATCGTCATAGGGTGTGATGCCAACAAGTTGGTAGCCATAGCTTTTTAGAATATCAAGATAGCCAATCGATGTCTCGAGACCAAAGTTGTCAACAAGTCCAACGATATCGACCGCAATCGTTGGTTTGTCTTCGAGGATATTGAGCTTGCCCATCGCCAGTTGCGGCGACGTAAATTTAATCTCAGATGTCAGGTCTTCTTTTTTCGTCGATGCATAGACCTGATGGACGCCCTTTATTTCCGGAAAGAATTCGACCCGTGCACGACCATATCGGTCGGTCACCGCCTCAATGATCGGATAGTGATCGATCTTAAAATAGACCTTCTTGTTGGGTTGACCAAAAAAACTGGCCTCAACCGGAATGCTAAAATCCCAATGTTTTTTGAGAACGCCGACCTGATTGTAAACTCGGTTCACGCGCCCACCGGTCTGTGAGACAAACTTGAGTGGGGCAACCGACTTCGTTTTCCAACTCTTGAGAAATAGGGCGGCTTCATTATCTTGAAGCGTGAAGCGGTCTCCATCAACGATCGAGGCCGACCGGAGCATATTATAGATGGCCCGTTGCTGGTCGTCTGATTTTGCCTGTGAAATTAAGGATTTAACCTCTTTAAGAACCTTGGGATCGGTGATCTTGAAATCGAGCTGCCTGAACTGTCCATCGATTTTAAAGGGCATAGCGGGCCTTTTACAATATTATAAGACGTAATTCAACCAGAATAACCAAGGCGCCCGCTTTGAACC